>DBAE01000142.1 GCA_002291495.1 Bacteriovoracaceae bacterium UBA1018
ACTGTGGGTTCTGAACAAGCCAAGTCCAACCGGAGCCGAAAGTTCCCACTCCGACTTCAGTGAATTTCTTTTTGAGTTCTTCGAAAGAGCCAAAGCAATCGTTGATTGCAGACTGAAGAACGTCTGGAATGTGATCAATTTCCTGATTTTGTCTTTGTGGAGGTGTCATGCTTTTCCAGTAAAAGTCATGATTCCAAGCCTGACCTGCATTATTGAAAATTTTACCATCCGACTTAAGTACAATATCAACAAGGCTCATTTGCTCATATTCGGTATTGGCAATGAGCTCATTGAGCTTGGTGACATACGCCCTATGGTGCTTTCCGTGATGAAACTCGAGAGTTTCAGCCGAAATATAGGGTGCAAGTGCGTCTTTCGAGTAGGGGAGTTCAGGCAATATATGTTTCATATAAGCTTAAGCGATAGCAAGTCTTGAGCCAGGGTTACAAGTCCTGATTCTCATCGGTTTCGTCACTGAGATCTTCGTCGACCTTTTCAGAGCCAAGCTGGTTCATTACTTGTCGAATAGAGGAATATGAAAATCCCTTTCGCATCAGTGACTGAATGGCTTTTCGCATTTCAGTGGGATCTCCGATGGATGAGGAGTACCGCCTGCTGATCCATTTCTTAATTTGATCAGCCTCACTCACGTTGGAAACTTCTTGAAGTGTCTCTTGAATATGATTCACTTCGAGTTTGATCCCTTTTTCACGTAGTTTTTGCTGAATGTACCTAGGCCCCTTACCGGCGCTCGAGTGATGGCGGATCATCATGCGACTGAACCGTTCATCGTCGATGTATCGTCGACCTATCAGTTCATGGACTGCTTGCTCGGCCAGTTCAGGCTGAAATCCCTTCCTTGTAAGGTATTTTTGCATATCTGCCGCTGAGCATTCACGTCTGTCTAAGCGCCTCAGTGCGGTTTCTCGGGCATTTTGTAGTGTCTGAACAATGTCAGTTTTGGCGCTGTTTTTGGCTGTTTTTTGTGCCATTTTGATATGCTCCTTGAGGACGCTCACATGAAAAACCTTAAAAATGAGCGAAAAAAACAATCTTATCTCGAGAAAGATCTTGCTCACATTTGGATTCGGTCCTACAACTACGTTATTGGAGGAAGTGTACAATGGCAAAATCTGCTAAAAAAACAGCAAAAAAAGGGACCAAGTTTTCTTTCATTAACGAGCTTCACGAGAGCATTTTGAAGGCTGCAACCGTTGCAAAGAACGGTGAAGTCCGCGTGAAACGCGCTGATTTGAAGAAAGCGATTGAAGATACTTTCACTACTGGCGTTAGAGCAGCAGCAAAAGGTGAGCGCGTACGCTTCCCTGTAATTGGTGCAATCGTTCGTCGTGAAGTGAAGGCTCGTAAAGCTGGCAAAGGTGTTAATCCTTTCACCGGCGAACCAATGACCATTAAGGCACGTCCAGCAAGCCAAAAGCCACGCTGGTCGTTCCCTAAGACCCTTAAAGAAACTTTCGCGAACAAAAAGAACTGGTAATCAGTTTTTCGTTCTAAAGGTTTTCAAACAGCGCCTTCGAAGGATGCAAATCGCAATCTTCGAAGGCGCTGTTGTTTTTAGAGATAGTCAAAATAGGGCTGAAATGCTGCTCTTGACAATCGAGGGCAAACTCGGTTTCGTAGGGGTGTGGAAATTCCCTACGACAGACTTAAGCCAGAAGTTCTCACTGCGCTGATTGAAGAATATGTGTCGCGTCACGGCACGGATTACGGAATGAGCGAGATCTCTCTAGAAAAGAAGACTGAACAAGTCCTTCGTCTCTTAAAGAAGGGCGAGGCCGTCATCGTCTGGGATGTGGAGTCTGAATCCTGTGATATTCGAGAAAAACCACAAATTCGATCTCAAACACTAGATCCCAAATAATCCAAATACTAAATAATAGAGTTAGTGATGACCCGGTGCTGCGGCGGCAGGCGATGCCTGAGGGGCAATTCCTTGCGCTTCGAGCTCGGCCTTGCTCAAGTTACTAGGACCCGCGCTAGGCGACTTTCTGAATCGATCGAGTGCGTTTACGCCCCATGCCTTTTCGTTATTGGTCTCAGCAGGAAAATTAGGATCCGGTATACAGCCTGTAACTACAGCGGTCGACCCGGCAATCAGGATCCATTTTGCGAAAGTTGATCTATTCATCATTGGCGTGCCTCATTCCTTATATTCGATAAGAAATCAAAACTTGAACTATCTTGCAAGTTTTCTGTCTTAGTATGGCTTAGTTCTTTCATGGTCGAAATGCATGATTGAAAACTTTTTGTTGGGTAAATGGCTGAAACATCCTCTTCATCCAGTATTAGTGCACCTTCCTGTTGGGCTTTGGTCCGCCAGTATTATGTTTGATGTGGCGTACCTCTTTAGCCGCAATCCTGATCTAGCTAGTGCGTCGTATTACAGTATCTTTATAGGCCTGTTAGGAGCTTTTTTCGCTGTAATAGCTGGATTTGCAGAATTCGCCAATATTAAGCCCGGAACCGAGGCTAAGCGCAAGACGATGACTCACATGATCTTAAATCTAATTGTGACAGTTTTCTTTATTGTGAGTTATTTGATGCGAAAAGAGATGCTAGCTCAAGGGACCATCCCTACAGCATCGATCGTGATTTCTGCCATTGCTTTTGTCTTGCTCAGTATCTCAGGTTATATTGGTGGAGATCTAGCTTACAATTATGGATTGGGGTCACGTCGTGATCGAGAGTCAACTTTCAAGAACAATAAAGAAAATCGCAAAGCGGCTTAAAGGATTTGCCGCGGCCGTCGCCCTCTTGAACAGTGTGATTTGGGTGGGTGCAGATAACGACAGAGCGCAGGCCTACGCTCACCTACAGGATCGACCTAAAATCGAGGTTAGAGTACCTACAATGGTCCTGCAACATGAGTATGGTCAGATGAAAGCATCTGTGCTCGATCTCTGCGTCATGGGTGAGCGTATTTATTTAAAGTCTGGAGAGAAAGAGATTTGTCTAGATAACAGCAGTCAAGAGTTTGCTTCGAAAGAGAATAGTCACTGCAGTTACCCGAAATGGGTGAGGCCTAGTACAGAGATTAGGCAAAAGGTCGAATACTGCAAACGGAAGAGGCCTTCTCGTGGAAAATACTCAGGCCCCCGATGTTTAGAATTAGGTACCGAGGAAAAAATTATTCCTTTGAATTATGTGATTAAGACAGTCGAAGTGAAAAATTCAAATGAGAATTACAAACAGCAAAATCCGCAAAAAAAAGAAAGAGTAATTGCTAGAGAAAACTATCTGATACCTCAGTGTAATTGAATTTGTATCTGATCAGTATCTGAACCAAGCTGCTTTAATTTTTTCTTTTCTTAAATTGGAATCTAGAGTCCAATAAAATCCATGATGGATTTTCGGACCTTGAGTGTTTTGTGCCTTTCTAGTTTTTCAGCTTTCTTGATGCAGCCCTCAGCCTCTTTCGCTCAAGAGTCCAGACGTGCTCTGCCTACTCGACAATCCAGTTTAACCTCTACCGGCTGGACGCTTTTTGGCCAGTTCGGAGCGGGGCTGGGCACGGTAAAAAGTAGCGAATATTACGAAGCACCCACGGGCGAACAGATCCTCCTCGGCGCAAGTCTAAACTATGAAGTCGAAAAATGGATTTTAGAAACGGGTGCGAGCTGGTTTTATAGTCGAGTAGCAGGACATGAAACTCAAAATCGCTCGATTCGGATTAAGACTCGATCGGGTTTGCTCACTCTTAATCCGCGATATCGAATCAGTGATCGTTGGCAATTAGGACCCGTACTGGAAACTGCGTTCGGAGCGAACACAGCATATGGACCAAAAACTGAAGGTGAAGTAGCGAGCTACTTTGTCGGAGCAAGAGCGGTCTATGAACTCTCTCAGCGGGCACTGCCAGTCAGGCTTTGGGCGCAGGCATCGACTGATCTGTCGATCTCCAATCGACAAGTGTACCTGACATGGGTGGGTGTACAGCTGGGTTTGCCAATTGGAAGACCTCGAAGGTCCCCAGAGACGGAAGATAGCCTGTCTCTATCGCGAGCCTCACCTCAAAGACAGGATCGCCATCAGCTTCGAGTCGCACTCGACCCGCAAAAGATTTTCTTTAATACTAAGTCAGACGAACTGAAGCCTGAAGTGAAGGCAGTCTTAGGTCGTATCGGCGAATATTTGAAGAATAACTCTTTGGACTGGGAGGCTCTTGAGATCTCGGGCCACGCCGATCAGCGAGGAAAGTTTGATTATAACTTAAAACTGAGCCGCAAGCGCGCCCTCTCTGTACAAAACGTCCTTGTTCAATCAGGAGCAGATTCAAAAAGATTGAAGACCAAAGCGTTTAGCTATCTTAAGCCGATTGATCCGAATAATAATCGTGACGCTTGGAACAAAAATAGGCGTGTCGAACTGGTCTTTGAAAATGTTGTTCATCCTGAAGAACTTCTTAATTTGGTGCGGCCGTTGATGACTTTGGCACCCATTGATGAACCCATCCGAGGAAAAAACTAAAAAATGAAATTTGGAAATCTTGTTCTAACAGGCCTATTGGTGAGCAGTCTTCTGTCTGCTTGCGGGAAGAATGTACAGTATGAGGAAGATACCTCAGCTGGTGGACCCCGTGTGCCTGAGGTACCGGATCTCGAGGCAAAGTGTGGTCCCGACCGAGTGGTGCGATGGAACTTCGTGCAACCCGAGCCTACACAAAAGCGAATGGTCGATCTTTTATTTGTGGTCGACACTTCCAAGTCGTTAACCAAAGAAAGAGCTCAGATCGCAGCGACGTTGCCTTCGTTTATCGACGCGCTTCCTGCGGGTACCGATTATCGTATCGGCGTTATGTTGGCTNNATGGTGGAGCTTCGACTCATTCGGGTCGCTTATTTTCGGCCGCAGGGCAGCCAAAAGTTCTTAATTCGCAAACTCAAACAGCTGCCGAGATCCAGCAAAGCCTTCAGGCCACTCTCAGTCAACCTGTAGAAGATCTTGATCAGGCCAACGGGGAGATGATGATGTATTCGCTTCTCAGAAGCCTGCAGTCGTCTCGAGCGACGGAGATCAAATCTCAAGGTTTCTATCGTGAAGATGCAGCGCTATCCGTTGTATTTATTTCGGACGAGAATGATGTTTGTTATGACCCTCAAGCTCATGGTTATCGAACATTTCCAGACTATGTCGCTTCGTACGCAGGAGAAGAAAAAACCGCATTTCAGCGCTATTGCACGAATATGGCAGGGATCGGGGCCATCACTCCGGAGTCAACCCTAGCGGCTTTAAGAAACTTTAAATCCAATCAAAAGCTCTCTTTGGGTGCAGTCATTCACAAAGATCCAGCTCGAATTGTGAAAGAGAGTGAAGATGCAATTGGGCACGGATTACTTGAGCTCACTCAGTTGGACCTGGACGGTGTGGCTATGGATATCGAAGACTCGAGCTACTCGTCAGGTTTAGCCAAGTTGGGAAGCGTGGTTTCAACTCAACTGACGCTTCAGACTATCTTTCCGGTTCCGCATGAGCGAGAGATCGATGCATCCACCGTCTATGCGACGGTCGACCGTGGACTCGTGAATTCTCAGTATGATCCGGCTAAAGAGCTAGTTCAGATCCAAGCAAAGGACGCTGGCAGATCAGGCTCAGAAGTTGAAATTGCAGCGTGTTTGAAAAATTGAAGTTGACCCTCCCAGTCGGGTTCGCTAAGTAAGAATCACAGACTTAGATCGGGAGGAGTATCATCATGAGCCAATTAGGGCCTGTTTCAAAATTTATTAAGCACCATTATCGACACTTCAATGCCGCTGCATTGGTAGATGCAGCCGAAGGTTATAAAAAGCACGTCGACAACGGTGGAAAAATGATGATCACTTTGGCGGGCGCCATGAGTACTGCCGAGCTAGGACTTTCTTTGGCCGAGATGATTCGCCAAGATAAAGTTCACTTGATCAGCTGCACGGGTGCAAATCTCGAAGAAGATATCTTTAACTTAGTTGCTCACGATCACTACGAACGCATTCCTAATTATCGCGATCTTACTCCTCAAGACGAAGAGGCGTTATTAAATCGCCATATGAACCGCGTGACTGATACATGTATCCCTGAAGAAGAGGCGATGCGCCGAATTGAAAAGGCTGTATTAGGTGAGTGGATGGAAGCTGATAAAAAAGGCGAGCGCTATTTTCCACATGAGTTTTTTTACCGAATCCTTAGAAAAGGTGATCTTAAAAAGTCCTATCAAATCGACCCAAAAAACAGCTGGCTATTAGCCGCTTGTGAAAAAAATCTCCCAATCATCGTACCAGGATGGGAAGATGCAACCTTAGGAAATATGTACGCAGCCGCCTGTATGCGTGGGGATGTAAAAAAGGTCCACACGGTACGCACGGGTATTGAATACATGATCCAGCTTGCTGAGTTTTATCAAGGTGTGACCAAAGATAACTCGCTTGGAATGTTTCAAATTGGTGGTGGCATTGCAGGCGACTTCCCGATTTGTGTTGTTCCGATGCTTCATCAAGACATGGGTATCGAAGCCAAACTTTGGGGCTACTTTGCTCAAATCAGTGATTCGACAACGAGTTACGGATCCTACTCAGGCGCTATCCCAAATGAAAAGATCACTTGGGGTAAACTAGGCGTCGAAACTCCAAAATATATTGTGGAGTCGGATGCAACTATTGTCGCTCCATTGATTTTTGCTTACGTCTTAAATCAGTAAAGTACATTGATTTTTTTCATCTCGCTCTTGCTAGGTACATGAATTGCTCAAATGAAATGTATCTAAATTTTATTTAAGGAGATGAATATGAATTCAAGTATTAGGATGGGTCCTAGTTCGGTGACTCCGAACGACTATGGGGCAGTAGAGAACGCTACTATTAGCTGGCGTGCAATCTTTGCAGGTACAGCAGTCGCGTTGCTCACGTATATGATCTTGATGAGTCTAGGCTTAGCCGTAGGTGGTCATAGTCTTCAAGGTATTGTTCAAAATCAAAATTCGGCAAGCGGGCTCGGAATTGGATCCGGCATTTGGTTGGCTGTATCTACTTTGGTTTCACTCTTTGTAGGAAGTTATACAGCGTCTCGTGTAAGTGGACTGATCCCAATGAAAGTGGGAAGGACTCAAGGTCTTGTCGTTACAGCCCTCTTTTTTGGTCTGATGTTCAGTCAGATCGGCTCGGCTCTGGGTACGCTGGGAAAAGGAGTCGGTACTGCGGTCGGTGCTTTAGGTAGCGGAGTTTCTGATCTATCAAAAAACTCTCAGGTGCAAGACATTGTTGGCCGCTCAGTAGAAGGCTTAAATCTTAAGTCGTCTCCCGAAGTGGTAGTTCAGGGCGTAGCCAGCCGCTTACTTCAAGGCAATCAGCAAGGTGCAATCAATTACTTATCTTTGCAGGCCGGAATCAGCCCCACGGAGGCTCAGGCACGCATTGATGGATTTAGGCAAGACTTTGATCAGACAATGACCCAAGCAGGTGTAACAGCCGCCAAAGTAGCCAAGATAGCCGGATGGAGTATCTTTGGAGCCTTGGTCTTAGGCAGCCTGGCCTCACTTATCGGAGGCGGACTAGGTGCAGGTGCAAACTTGGCACGACCATTGGATCGTTCTGACCATAAAGCACTCGGAAAAAGCCGAGCTGCTTAAAGGAGACGTTATGGAAAATAAGAACAACTCGTCAAAGTATACTCAAAATTATCCGACTGAACGGAAGGACTACGACACGAAGGATCGTCAACCCTCTGAAGGTGGTCGGAAGGATATTGAGGAAGCAATTGATAAGCAAACTCATGAGCAAGATGATGTTGTGAAGGAACGACGAGAAAAGGGACATCATCAGAAACCAAAGGCAGCGTAAATCATGACCTTTACTGGCAAACTTTTCTTCTGGGTTTCACTGACGACTGGAGCATTGGCTCTGTTTGCTTACTCCTTAGGACGCTCGGAGGTAGAGAACAACCGCAAAAAACGGAATCTCTCCTCCAAGCACCTAAGAGTGATTTCGATTCATTAACGAATATCGACGTTAGCTCACCCGCTTCTTTTCATTTTTGTCGAAGGGTTTAGTTTCTTCTGAACGATCGGTACTTCCTGTTGAGCCGGTAGCAGCTCCCATTCCGGGGAGGATGTTCGGATTTGGGTTCATGACCCCGCGATATTCTCCGTTGCCCCTCATGATTCCGACGTTGCTCTCAAAATGAATTCCTTTCTCGTCTCGAATAACGGGGTCCTCCTGATGAGATGCATCGACTGAGTTATCATTGTCTAAAGTCTCATCTACACTTTCATTATCATTTGGGTTATTGGATAAGGTTTGCGCCTCCTTGGGCATTTTCTTTTTTCTCGCGCGCTCAATGGGAGTCACGTTAGTTGGGACAGTGCCTGAGATCTCCTTCTCGCCGATGTCGTCCTTTTTCATATCGAGAGTATCAGCAGCATCTTTTCCATAGCTGGTCACCGCATTGGCTTCTTGTGTGGTGCGACTTGGATTAACTGAGTTAATTGGATCAATATCTGGGCTGTTTGTACCGGTATCAATCTCTTTTTTATTTCCTTGCATGGTGTGCACTCCTTCTAGTTTGACTGCTACTGCTGCAACCTGTATTCCGAGTATTATGAGCCGCCTTTCACAAGCCTTTTTAAGCGATATTTCTTCACGGTTTACATCAGATTTTCTGTCTCAGAATCCTGAGGAGCTAGAAGCTTATGGAAGGGATTGGACCAAAGTTTTTTCACCTGCGCCGAGCGCCGTTGCTTTTCCCCGAACCACTGAAGAGGTAAGGTTGCTTGCTGAGCTGTGTTCCAAACATAAAATTGCTCTTGTGCCATCAGGGGGGCGTACAGGTCTCTCTGGGGGGGCTGTGGCAGCACACGGAGAAGTGGTTGTCAGTCTCTCTAAGATGAATCAGATGGGTCCAGTC
>DBAE01000211.1 GCA_002291495.1 Bacteriovoracaceae bacterium UBA1018
ATACTATGGAGTGGGCGGAACTATCCGTGAGTTTTGGGATCACTGTAGTTCATTACTAGGGCCGTATTGATCTATTCGAGATCTATTCGAGATAAACGCTACATTTCTGCTTTAAGATCGCAAGTTCAACGAGGGTTTTTGCTCGAGTATTGAGCCATCGCTGTCTCAGTGTAGGTGCTCCGGAAGTGTATCCTCCAAGAACAGCAGTATTAGGTCCATAACGTCGAGTCTTTTTCCAGCCATGCAGCTTCCAGAGTGTTTCGAGATAGGCCTGTTTGAGTTCAGTACTTGGCTCAGACAGATATCCTTGAATAAGAAAACGCTCAGCCTCAGGCGTGAGCAGATTAGCGAGACTATCGATCAAAGCTTTTTTTACTTCAGTGTCTGTCTCAAGCGCCAAAAAACCTGTAATGGTTTTAACTTCGAGCGGCGAGAACTTTTGAGAGACGAGTTCCTGAACGCCTAAGATTCGTAGTTCTCGACTACTTGAAGTCAAAAGTTTTGAGCTCAAGCTTTGATCACGTTTTACCAAATACAAAATCTCTACAAGGCGTGAGTTTTGTTCTTCAGTCAGATCTCGCTTATTGATCATTTCGATTAAAGATTCGCCTACTTTTGAATGTAATGCTGAAGGCTTATTCAGAGACGAATAAGCTTGTGAAGACAAGAGTCTGCTTAATCCTGAACCTAAGCTGTTAAATAATTTCGGATCGTATCTGTACTTGTTGAATACTTGTAAGGCTCTCAGAACAGTCGTCTCATCTAAAAAAATGTGTTTTTCTAAACTTTGGGCCGCAGCAGTTCTTAAGTCCTTAGAAATGGTCTCGTCTTGAACGATCAAGAGGAGAACTTCATTGGCGTCGATCGACGGATCTAATCCACGAAAGTATGAGGCCGCGGTGGTGAGATGAGTTGCATTAAGTGTGGGTGCAAGTGTCTGTACAAAATTACTGAATAGATGTTCGTTGATTTCCCTGCGATGTGTTTGTTCTTGCTCGTGATCTGTCGAGGGAGTGTTTGAGAACGCAGATTGCGTACTCACCAATACAGCCAATGCCAATGCTAGAGCTTTCATGGGCTGCGAGTTAACACGCGCATCGATGAATCAAAAGCAGTATTTATCGGGATAGCATTGCACTGCATTTTTGTTTGATGATCGCAGAATAGGTGGCTAAGCTCGGTACCCATTTATAGGTCCCCTCATGAGCTTTGAAGTAAGCACTCTTCAGGCCGGGATCTTTTTCGGCGAGGTAGCTCTTAATCAAATACTCGCGAACTGTCCGTACTTTGTAGTAGCTCAAGGCACTGATCCAAATCTTTTTAATCTCTGGCTCAGTCTCTAGATCGAGATGAGTTTTGGCAACATACAAAAATATACTGTAATGCGGAGGTTTGGATGTGTGGACGAGCTTTTGATTGACATACACTTCTGTAGCGACTCTTCTGAGCTCCGCTACCGGGGATACAAATAATCGATTAAAAAATACCGAGTCCAACATCATACGCTGCGAGTGCAGGAGTCCACTGATGAAGTGAATTTGATCAGGATGGTAACGGCCCGATTCAGCAAGGTCCGCAATTTTATATGGGATTGAAATGTTGGTGAACCCCAATCCAGTTTTGTCCTTTGTGTCTAAGAGNNAAATTACATAAGCATAAGTATTGAGAGCTTTGAGTTTAGTTTCAAAAGTGACACCCGCGTGTGGCGTGATTGCCCGCGCTGCAGAGACGCGAAGTGTATCAGGTAGGGTGCTGTCCGCGACGAGATCCAAAAGAATTGAGTTGGCATCAGTCTTTGTACCGAGATCCTTAAAGTACTCGGCAGCAAAAGGGATCAGAGTCTTCTGAAAGATGTCGGTGAGATTTTTGTTCAGCTTCTCAAAAATGATCGTATTGACCTCTGCCAATGGGCGATCGCCTTGGGATTGGGCATAGGCCGGACCCCCCTTGAGAGCGGCAGCGATATTGAGCGAGAGGGACAGACCCAGAACCAAACCGAGTTTCGGCCAAATCTTCATAAGTTTGGTGGAGTTAACACGGTTAGGGGAGGGGTGAAAGTAATCTCTCAGGTTGTCTATATATATGGAGGAGCCTTGTGCGCCGACAGAGGGCACCAAAGCCTAAAAAACTTATGAAATCTTGAACTCTTCGTTGACACCGACCGACCTAGTCCGGTATTACCCGCCGCATTACTATAAGGAGATCCTATGCGTCGTTTGTCGTCCGTTAGTTCGATTGTATGCTTATTGGCCCTTTCGCCAGTCGCAGCACTTGCTCAAAACATGGGCCCTATCAATGCGCCTCAGAGTGCTGTCAGTGTGCTTAATCCTGGCCAATACGGAATGGAATCTTTTAGAAAAGATCCGCTCTACATCAAGCACTTAGATCAGATGCAAAAACTCAGTGCAGAGTCTAAGGTTCTTTATCAGCAAACGATCGCAGATTTCTTCGAAGCATTTAAGGATCTTCAAGAATATTCAACAACACTTATTAATCGTGCAAATAGTTCTGTTGTTAAAAGTGGTGATTATTTAAGAGCAGAAGAATATTTGAGCATGGTTCAAGAATATCAGAAGAAGAAATCACTTCTTGAGACACGTCTTGGTGCTGTAGCGACTTTCACGCAAGGATTAAAAGGTCAGCTCATGACCGAGTCTCCCGGAATGACGATCGGTAAGGTTCAGACCATTACTGCGGCAATCGACTTTCAACCCTTAGCGGACAAGTTGCAGGCCTCCATCAATTTGTTAGAAACTGAAGTACGCAAGAAACAGATTGTTATTGTAGTTAAATCTAATCCTCCTAAACCATTTCAACTCTTGTCTGATGATTTCGTTAAGTTTAGCTATGACGCGAAAGAAGTTGCGAAGATCCGATCAGAAATCGCAAAGAACCAGATCATGTCCTACGCTCAGCAAAAGACTTTGACTGCTTATTCGAACCTTCTAATTCAAGAGGTGCATCGTTTCATCACTGCTTATGGAACCCAGGAAGCATGGAGAGCTAATACTCACGGCCCATCTTACGAAAAAGCTAAGCGAACAGCTCTTGAAGCCATTGTCGACGGATTCTGGCAACGATCTTACTTAAGGCAAAAATACGGAATCAATTTAGGTTCGATCAGCATGCCTTACAAAGGCTTGGCGTTAGGTTTTGATAACTGGTTTAAAAGTCTTAAAAACCTTACCTATGACAACCCATCTTTTGTTATGGGTGAAGTGACGACTAAGTTGAAAGAAGTTCAAAACTTCATCAAAACGACTGATTCAAAATCCAAAACATTTAGAGACATTCTCGACGGAAAAGTCGGAGCATTGGATTCGGCCAATAGCATAATCACCACAATTCTAGGCCAAGACCAAGTTGCACTTGCTATGGTTCCTGTACTTGGCTTGATGTTGAACGATCTTTACGAAGAAGTTCTCATGCATCAAGGTAAGCGCGACGAGATGATTGAACGTTATACTCAACGTTATTTAATCAAAACGAAAGCTACAAACGGTCGTACAGTCCAAGCTAATACCCTCATTCGCGAGCTGCAGCTCGATTACAATCAGGGAGATGCAACCTACTATGTAGAGTCTGGCTATCTTAAGTCAGTGGAAGTTCCGATGGGTCAGATGTCTGCTCCTGCGGGATCACTTATGGCCGGTGCTATTTCTGCAATTTCTGTGGGTATCGAACGAACTGCGGAAATTAGTGAAGCAGCTCGCCTTCAAGAGTCGATTCAAGAATACATTCGTGTCGTAATCGGCCCACAAGAAGAGCTTCTTCGTAAGAAACGTCGACTCTAGTATTCAATATTGTTTGGTGACCAGGCGGATTGCTTGGTCACCAATATCGCCTAACATCTAGCACATTTATTTTGAGGTCGTATGAGCTTGGTCCAAAAGTATGCATGGGTAAGCACAATCACTTTGCTTGGAATGATTCCTAATTCAAGTTTTGCATCGTACGTACACACCGGAAACAAATGTGATCTAAGTTTACCAATTTTACGAACGCCTTCAGGTGTGTGTGGTAACCGTGTCGTTCCACTTGATCGTGCAAGAAACGCACGAGGTTTTTCTCTGAGCTGTAGTTCAAACAGCGACCATCATATTCGTGGACCAGTATCGATGGATCCGAAGGTAAGAGAAGAGTGGGAGATGCAGGAACAGTATTCAAGAATGTTACCTGATCCAGAAGAAAGAATCGCAGCGCTTTGGGTCGCGCATAATATCGCTGTAAGCCAACCCAAGATTGAATGGAAAGGTACAATTCCTTACCAAACTGTCGAGAACTGGACATGGACTAGTTGTGAAACGCATCAAAACTCTTCTATTTGTGGATCTCACGAAGATCCAGAAACTTGCTATCGAACTGAAACGAAGCAAGATGCGAATGGCAATACTTACACCGAGTCCGTTCCATACACTTGTTATGTATCTCACGCTAATTATTGTGACTACGACCAAGACGAAAGTGCTTCCTGGGGATGCTCGAACGAGGTCATGGATTTTCATGCTGAGTTTGCTAAGCCGGGTCCAGACTGGGTACCGCCTAAGAATGATGATGATTTGAAGGCACGAAAAAAGAGGCAAAAAAACCAAGAAACAAAAGAAGGACGAACGTTAGAGCATCTGCAGTACAATGCTCTTATTCCGAATAAATACGATTTACTGCCAGGTGAGCTAGAAGATATTCAGGTCTTTAATAGCGGAAGATTCTCATCGACTTTGTCGCCTACAGTTGAAATTGGCGACGCTTGGAATCACTACTCACACTCAGTCGAGTTTCGTAACGGTGGTGGCTCAACTGCAAGCTGCCGATATCAAACTCGCTACGCTATTAATGTCGTGATTTACACTAAAGGTCGAGACAATACTCGACAGACTCCAAATGCCTTTCGCATTCCAACGGATGAAGAGGGTAAGAAAGAAGATCCTTTCACGTATTTGCACGGCTTTGTAAATGACAAGATGGTCAATGTTCGGCCACAAAAGTTACGTCTTGTAGATGCGAGTAATACAGTGCTTGATGTAATGTCTAAGCAGCTCAGAACTGCCGCCTTAGCAGTAGAAGAGGCTAAAGACGCCGCAGGACTTGGATCAACCGGAACGATCGATGATGCAAATATGAGCGCTGACAGCCGCAAGAGCTTCTTCAAGAATACACGTCTACGTATCCAACTCATAGAAAAGAATTACGCATTCGGTGCTGACCTCTTAGCGCGAGATAAAGAACGTACGCCAAAGTACTATGGAGGCGGGGCACTTCTAACGGTCGATGGTGACTTCTGGACTGTACCTCTTGATCAACGCGGTTACTCTCATCTTTACAAAGGTAACGGTCCCGGCTTTACAAATAAGTATTTCAATCAAGTTGATGTCGAACTCAAGCCTGGAACGGAATATTTGTATTTTGTTTCAATGTATCAAGAAGGAATTCCTTTCTACGCTCAGAAAGGTCAAAAAGGTCAGGGCTGGAATGAGTTTCTTAAGGGTGAAGATGCGTATTTTAGCAAGCCACTCATTTTGAAATTCAGTTCACCAAAAGATTTTGATGCTCGAAGTCTCTTTGACAAAGCGGCGGATTATTAAGGAATATATATGAAGTATTTATCTATTTTGACCGGCTTTCTATTGTCTCTAAGTTTATCCACGTATGCTGCGTCACTGTCGGAGTATAGAAAAGAACTCGGAGTAAGTGATGAATATAGGAAAGAGGTCCTCAGAAATTCAGCTGCAATTTTGCAATCCATCGATAAATCAATCAAACCAAATCTTTCTCCACTTAAGCAATTCAATCCAGCAATTAGGGGAAGTCAAAGACGCATAACAAGCTCTAGTCTGATTAAGGTTCAACTGGAGGACATCATCGACAATCTTAAGCAAGAGATGAGTTATGGTAAGCCAATAACGTTTATGCCGTCATCGACTTTGGACTCATTGGAGTCTGATCGCATTTATCGTGACTCGTGGCGAGACAAAGTTAAAGCTATGATGAGCAAAGTCGTAGATACCAGAATCCTGAGAAATGCCGAAACTAACGAAAAAATTTCGGAGAGTATTACGCTTGAAGAGAGAATCTACGATGCTTTTTATCAGATCGCAAAGGATCGGTCTTCGATGGACCCAATCGTTTATCCTGCTACTACTGAGTTGAGACAGGCAGTATTACGATCGACCGTAAGTAACGGAGCTTCAGTTGAAACGATTTTTGGTGCAGTCTCTGGAATCGAAATTCAAGAAGGTTCAGTTTACGCGCTTCGCTTTTTGAGAGGCAAAGAAATAACGACCATCAGCCTTTCCATGCTTTTGACAGTATTTTCGGATGAAGATCCCGCGTTTATCGCTGCGCTTGATTATCTAACAAGCACCGCGAAAAAGAGAATGGAGCTAGCAGGGGCGAGGGTTGAAACTTACGAAGAATTGACGTCCACCAGAAATTGGATAAAGAGACAGTTTGACGACGATTTAGAAACAAAAAAATTAAGGATCGATATTGTTGCCGAGAGGCACCGACATGAATATTACAGGACGATCTATAATTTTTTGTCTCCAAAGCTTAAAGTGGCAAAGAAATTTAATCAGAACTTTATTCAGTTGAGTAGCGCTGCTAAGCGTGACTTGTTAGAGACTCTTCTGAGAGTTCAACAAGAAGAAATTCCTTCTGCAAAGGAAGTTGGACTCCTGATTCCCTATATTGGGAAAAAAATTAATCATGCGCTAACGTCCAGAGGAACTCAGCAACAAGTTCAGGCGCTTCAAGGAGACTTAAATTATTTTCAGCAAATTCAATCTCAGATGGCCAGGGCCAAAGAGCGATTAGTCGAAGAAAACGCTACTGACCGATTTGTGGATAAAGTGATCAAAGACTCGATTCGAGGAAAATAATGAACACGATTAATATTCGATTGTTAATACTTTTATCGACATTCCTTCTGAGTGTTTCGAACGCGTTTTCTCAAAATTTAGATTTAGCTCAGCAAGTCTCGACTATGTCAGAGGCCCAATTAGAAGAAAAGTCTAACGAAGTGACGCAAGAGCTCCATAACGCTCTTAAAAACACTGAGATCCTCACTGCAGTAAATGCAAAAAAGATTCGAAGTTCATTCGAAGATTCTTTTTTGTTTGTTACTGGTGTCATCGAGCGATCGGATATTCCAGAAACTAAGCGTGTTGATCTTGTATCGCCGGTTCTTAAATCGATCGGAGTAGCTTTCGGAGATTTGGCTGAACCTTTTGTAAATTTGAAAGACTCGTCCNNCTCGTCACAGTATGTCAAGCCAGAGGGAATTATTGGAAATATTTCTCAGTGGATCGATCAAACGTTTCACTTCATTGGCAGGTTCGCTAAATTTTGGGTTGGAAGTTGGTTTATAAGAGGCGAGGAAAATCCTCTCAGAACATTTAGAAGAACTTCGATTGGTAAAGAAGTTATGGGCGATCTAAGTGACTCACTTAATGCCGTGGTTGAGATGCATGAAAAATCTGGATCGGCTGAAAAAATTGCCAATAGTGAACTGATCCGGACGTTTTCGGAAGTGATGGAAAGAGCTTTAAAGTCTGATCCATATAAGTATCGGCCAGTAGCCAAGACTGCCATTTGGTCATTCGTATTATTGGCCAGNNTGTGTTGACCCCTATCGACGTACAGAAACACCTTCCACTTTTTCCAATCGACTATTTTCCACCATTTACCTTTATGGACAGAACCTACGGAAGTGTACTTACTGCTCGAGGACTCTGGGCGATCTATGCTGGAGTTTGGTACAAAAGCGGACGCTTGTTTTCGGGCGTCGGATTAGGTGATCGTATTGCCAAGATGAATAAACAGCTCGAAGCCATACGCACCGGCCGCAAAGTTGACTGCCGCTCTATGCTCGACAAAGTAAAAGACATTTTCGTTCAAACTAAGAAATAATTCGGAACACTCATTGCTATGACAGATTCGTCATAAAATAGCGTGTGGCAATCGGTTCAGAATAAATTAGAATGTAGTTTCAATCGTAGGTCGATCCTTGGAGGAAACTGAATGAAGTTTGGATTTGAAAGTGAAAAGCTTGNNAGCTTCTTTACGATCTTAAAGACGACTCGATTTACCACGGCGTTTTTGGCCTTGTCGATGCGTTGACCGACTACATCTTATTTCATGGTGAAGATATCCCTAAGCGCGTGAGCAACGAGTTCGTGCTCAATATGGTCGAGATGAATACCATTGCATCTACCGCACAGCGCGAAGTGGTTGAAGACTACCTCTTACTTCATCAGATTGTGACTGATGCGTCGCTGCGTGAAAAGGTTGTCCCTCTTCCTCTTGCAGCCGTTCCATTTCACTTTACTCCAAGTATGGCTCCAAGATGGCCTTACTACGTCCAGAACTCGATCCTATCGGGCAAGCGAGTCAAAGACTTTGCTCTTTCGCCCCATTCTCCACTGGCCGATGCGGGTAATTGTGCGGGATTGCATGCTCACTTTGAGATCGAAACATTGCCAGAGTTTCTGATCTTTTCAAACGAGCTCGTACATAAGCACAACATGGGCCTGATGCTTACGCCGATGATTGCGTTTTCGGCGTCGCCTTACTTTTATGAAGAGCACTCGGCGCACTCGATGCGCGCTAAGCGGTACTACTTTGGCGTATACGAAAAGTTTCCTCTCAATGGAGGACTGCCTCCGGTCATGCAAACTTCTGAGGAGGTCCTGCGCTACACGCTATCAGGTATCGAGAGCTGGTTAGATAAAGCGACTCGTATTGGATTTGCGCGTGAGGATGTTTACAAACTCACTGCTAAAAAGGGCGCTAACTGGAGCATGATTCGTTGGAATCGCACTTGGAATACCATCGAACTCCGATGTCTCGAGTCAGACCGTGTCGATTATGATATTTCAAAATTTATCTGGGTTGCTGGTGCGATGAAACGTCTGGATCTAAAAGGTGAGGCCCTTCAGCCTCAGCCACTCTCCACTCGAGTTAAGCTCGACGAAAAGATGATCGAAGAAAGCTTAGTCGTTTCTGGCAAAACAGTCAGTATACTACCAACTGTGGCCATACATGAATTGACCGTGCGGGCCGTACAAAACGGTCTACAGGACGCCTTGGTTGAAAAGTACCTGCATCGATTAGCGGAGTTTGCTGAAAAAGGGGTGGATGAGGATTGCCTCAAAGTTTTTGCGATCCTCAAACGTGCACTTGAAAAGAAACTCACCACAGCAGATGTCGTACTCCAGGCGCTCAATAATGCTTCGAAAATTACTCAACCTGAATGTGCACCAGTGATCAGAGATCTCTTGCAGCAAGAGAGACTTGCAGTTTCGCAGCTGAGAGCAGAATTTCCGGGAGTGATCCCAAAGAGTCGATCCGAGCTCTTTCCGAGTTTTGTGCCCGCGCCAAAGACCTCTGGCAATTAGCTCCAGGGTGGGGCTTTGCCGATCACACTTGTGAGACCGGGGGCTGCGCCAAAATTAGCAGCATCATAGCCGGTTGTAAGATGGATCTCTCGGTAACCTAATTGTTTGAGCTGCTGAGCAATCTCTTCGCCTTTAATGCCGTTACCCAGATTACTATCAATGTAGATTGGCGTATCTAAAGTGATCTTACTTTGTTCCGCCAAGAATTGTGTCGGTGAGCTGTAAGTGATGAGTGTGATGCTATGTTTTTTGGCACTCATCTTCCACATCATGTGCACCAACTCATCATCGTCGATCAGGACTGCTCGTTTCATGACATCTGATTTTTGTAAGGACGTTTGTATTTGTTCAGATAACTGTTCAGACATGGAGTTCGGCTCCTGGTGCTGTGGCTTGATTACGTTCTGAGTTTTCTTTCATCTGCTTCCAGATGCCCATGCGATTGATTTCCATATACATGGCAGGGGTAGAGAGTGGTTTAAAATTATTCTTAGCGTATAGACCATGAGCATCTCGAGTGACGAGCAACCAGCGCTTCAAATCTTGAACTTCGGGATGAGCGAGTATGCACTCCATCATCCATTGAGAAAGTCCGCGACCTCGATGAGACTCAACTATAAATACGTCAGCCAGATAAGCAAAAGTTGCGTAGTCGGTAATGACGCGCGCAAAACCCACCTGCTCTGAATCATCAAAGAGACTGAAGCAAAGTGAATGATCAAACGCCCGTTTGAGTGTTGAAAGTGGAATGCACTCTGCCCAATAGCAGTTAGATAGAAAACCGTGCACGACTTGATAGTCGATTGTGGAACGGTCTGTAGTGAGGTGATAGTTAGAGTTAGTAAATTGCATGTATATAATAGGCGCTTTGATGCATGTATATACTTGATCCAGGCCTGGACGGCAACTGAATAGTTGTTCAATTTTGACAGGTATATGCAGTTACAACCAATTAATATTTCAAGATTATTTTAATTGCTTTAGACGGATGCCCAACGTTGCGGCGTAATATTAATATGTAGAGGAGCATAAAGCCTTAATTCCTAGAAACTGGCCCAGTTAAAGGGCTACTTTATTGGAAGGAATAAATCTATCCAGATCGAGAAATTCCAAGTCAAGATTAATGGACTCACCACGTACTAGCTTAGAGATTGCCCAACCAAGTGCGCTTGAAAATTTGAATCCGTGGCCTGAGGTTCCTGTCACAATCCATAATCGGTCTTTTTTAGGGTGATTACCAAATAAGAAATGTCTATCGGGGCTTAGGTCGTAAAAGCATACGTCCGAGCCGGTAGATAAACCAATATATGAGCTAATAAACCGATCGGAGAAATTCTGGATTAAATCTTGATCCTCGGACTCCGAGCTCTCATCAATTCTTTCGACACTCGAGCAAGGCTTTCCTCCAGTATGTCTCGCAATCTTAAAATCAAAGTATCGAGATTGAGGAAAGCCGTAAATCATTTCCCCGCTCTCGTCCTCTATGCAGAAACTTGGACACCCATTTTCGAATTGGACGTCAGCTGCATCAGTTTTATAATAGAAAACTGGTTTTGAGAGAATGGACAGTTGTGCCGTGAATTCAGGAAACAGTTCTGGAGTCCATCCTCCTGCACAGCAGATGAGGTTTTTCCCAGTAAGTTTCGTTTCATCTTGGAGAATTACTTCCCAAGTTTGATCTCTGTCAGTTTGACGAATTTCTTTAGCGCGCGTGTTACTTAGTTTTACGGCGCCCAAGCCTATGGCTAAAGTCAAATAACTTGAGATAATAGGCCCAGTCAAAAGTACGCCTGCTGAGGGGTCAAATACTGTCTGATAATTTTTTGGAATGCGAAACGCAGGAAACCGCTTTGCGACGTCCTTGTGGTCAATAAACTGAAGTCCTAAAGCGTGTGCATTTGCTGAGCGGATTGTGCCAGAGATTAGTTCACTACTCGAAAGACNNTGGACGTTGAGCAAGCGCCTCTAGCTCTGTCCATAGTTCTCCAGCCTTAAGGGCCAAAGGGACATACCGTGGATCTTCTGCGTAAGCAGCCCTATAGAGCCGTGTCTGGCCGCGACTGCCTCCAAAGTGATGCGGAGGGTTATGAGTGTCTATGACAGCAGTTTTGAGTCCTGCCCGTTGACAATAATATGCGACAGCGCTGCCGAATGCGCCTGCGCCGATTACGATTGTATCGAAGAAATTATTCATTCGAAGCATATTTGATCTTAACGAAAGGTGCGAGAAACTTCGGTAAGATCTTTATCCCTAGATTTTTTGTTTTCTGATGCAAAACGGTATCATTGGCCTGGCTTGTAACGAGATAACAGGCGCTTCTACCATCTATTATATCAATAAGATTGAGTCCGTTCTCTTGTGATCCACGAAACTCGTAGTCAATCAACCAAATTACATTCTTTGCCGAGAATGACACAGCCGTTTTAGACTCAATTACTGACTTAAAATGTTCTATTTCTACATGAGGAAGTAATCTAGTCCTCCAAATAGAATGAATTGACGAGTCATCGTCGACAACAATGACTTTCTTTATTCCCTGTAAATCTATTTCGTCGCACATCCATTCAGCGCTTATGGCGTGAGGAACTGTAATACTAAAGACGGTGCCATAGCCTTCTTGGGATAGGAAATCCATCGTTCCGCCCACGTTCCGTAAAGCTTCCGCCGCATGCGTTAACCCAATTCCGTTACCATTTTGTTTAGTAGTAGTATTTACACCATTTCGAATTGACTCGGCCACCGCCGGCGGAATTCCACCCGCATTATCCTGTATGCTAATGCACAATTTCTCCGAGCTCAGTTCTGTAAAAAATACGGTGATTCTTGGATTGGAAATTTCCGGATGAGCATTGAACGCTTCTATTGAGTTATTCAATAAGTTAGATACAATTCGACCGAGTGATTCGCTGCTAATTGCTGCAAACTTTGTGTGGATATTTCCTTGAATTACCAGTTCCAATGTCAACCTGTCTGCTGGAATCAAAATTCGTTTCTCTGCCAAAATACTTTCTAAAAGGGGATAGACCAAGCAATTGATCGTAGTCGATTCCTCTTGTTGAGCTGCCTTATGCTCCAAAAGAGTATCTGCAATAACATGTATTCGTGCAGCAACCTGGCCTACGACTATACGTGTGTCTTCGGGGGCTAAAGAGTCAGATTGAGAAATCAGCATTCTCAGAGCCGCCAGAGGGGAACGAATGTCGTGCGACATTTGGGTAGCCAGTTTGGTGAGTTCTACGTTTCTTGCGTTTTCGTATCGCAACTTGTCTAAGAATTCCTTGACCTGAGAGCCCAATGTATCGAACTCCGAAATTCCAGTAGTTCGAATTTCAAGAGGCGAATTTGAGGGTATAGAATGAAGAGATTTAAGCGCATCTACTACGCTACTCAGTGGTCTCACCACAACTGATTCAACATATCCAGTCAAAACCCAGAAAGCCACAATCACTAGAATCAGCCAGGAAGCAAAAATTCCGAATTTTGGCAACATATGCACCGACGGCCAAAATTTCATTAGGACATTCCAAGAAACTATAACAGTTATAGAAAGAAAGACGCTAATTAGAATGAGCCTAGACCGAAGGGAATAAAGATCTACGAGTCGAGTTTCCTTATATTTGTCTTCAAAACCAGAAGCAACCTTGGTCAATCCAAAATAGATCAATAGAAGGCCAGAGGTCCAGAATATTTCGGTGGGTAAACTTGGTTGAAGTCCTCCAATAATCTCAAGATATTCAAGCAGGAGACTATAAGCAATCATTGTAGAGTAACCCGCCGCAAATAGTCTCAGTTCCCTATACTTTCCGAAAATAATCATTATCAAGGCAGCTGATCCTACCAAGGCTTTAGAGGACATACATACAATATGGATTAATTTGAATATGCCTGCTACTTGTTCTTTATTAATTGCATCCCCGTATACCTGAACTAAAAAAATACTGGAGAGTGTAAAGATTATTGAGATCATAAAAAGAGTAAATTTTCTCTCTCTACTCAGAATAGACAAAAAAACGAATGAAGAACTAATCCAAAAGAATGAGTACGGGAGATTATATACTAACTCTTTCCATGTTCCTCTGAGTTCAGATACCATCAAGACATTTAGGACCGATCCATAAACAAGGTCACCTAATGTAATCGAGACAAAAGCGAACCACAGAAACCACAGTTCGTATCTCTTTCGTAGAAACCGATGTGGACCTGGGGTGCGGATACGATTATTCAAATAGTAAGCTGACAAAAACCCGAGCCCGACCTGAGCAATTGTTGTCGTAATCCCATATAGGATGTTTCCAATGGGAAAAATATTCTTAGATATAAGAGTAACAAGATTAATAGTCAGAGCAGAAATTATTGCTAGTTCAATTGTCATATGACGCCTCATAGATTCTAGTCCTAAGCTGGAGGGCTACCAACGCGCCAATTGTTATCAAAGCGGTCAGACTGCAGAACCACAAGCAACTAAATACTTCGCCCATGTACTCAGCCAACAAGACGGCAGCCCCAGCGGACAATAGTGTAGATCCTTGGATAATTGCATTAAGAAGAAAAGAGTTCCTGGTCATCTTTGATCGAGTGGACATGCTTTGAACTGCAAGCGAGCTATAGATAGAGTGAGCAGATGACAGGAGGCCAACATGGAAGAGAACCAGCATAGCGGCAACTGCACTGGTCAGAGAAACATATATACATACTAAGATAGCCATTAAGATATTTGTTGCAGCGAGAATATAGAGGTTACTTTTTGGTTTAAAAAATTTCGAGAAATAGCTGAATGTTATTGATCCTAATGCCACAGCAAAAAACAGAAGCGTAGTTGAAAACTCGTNNGTAATCCAGTATCCAGCCACAAGGATCCATAAAAGGCTTTCGGATTGCCATTCTCTTGGACGGTGGCTTTCTGGTGGTTCCGGAGTTTTTAAGTTTTCTTCGCTAACGTCTACAGCTATGTGTTTCGGTAGGAAAATGACAAAGAGGATTGTGGATAGGATAAAGCAAGCGAGAGCAATAGCAAAACATGATTCATACCCGGTTCGATCAATAAAAAATCCAGATAAAATGTACCCTATTAACAAACTAATGCTTTGCATGAAGGCAAGTTGGGAAGTAAGGATGCCTCGATTCCTCTCGGTATTTGAGACCTGAGTTGGCAAAAGAATTAATACAGGTTTAAAAATAGTTAACCCTACCGTCGTCAATCCAATTCCCAATATCTGCAATACTATCGAGTTAGGAAAAGCCAATTGAGAAAGGCTTCCACAAGTGCCCATCATTCCTGCGAAAAGCAGGTTAGATTTAATCGAAAGAGAAGATACATATCCCAGTAAATAACGAGTTACGAAAATTGGAACCGCTGCTTCAGCTAACATCAATATAAATATAGGTTTGGAGCTCATCGACAACCGAAATAGATTCAGAAGTACCGCTGTGACGGCAATGTTTGCACCGAGACTGAGTAAGAAGAGACCTAACCAGTTGTATCTATCGATTCTTCCGGACATAAAACTACTTTCTCAAAACGAAAATTAAGTCGTCGCTATTACCCGATTCACTGAATTGNNTATTTCAAGTCCTGCGGAGCGGGCATGCTCAAGAATTTCATGCGGTTGAATAATCGAAGTTCGAGCGATGTAGTGTTCCCTAATTCTAGTTTTGTAATCCTGGACTGCTATGAATTTCAAATATTCGAACTTAGTTAGTCGTCTCGTTACTCGTTTGACCTGGACAAGGCTCCCGTCCCAGATTGTGTAGTCCTTCATTAGTTCTTGAGTTGTCGCCTGAATGTATTTTTCTGGCCAGATTGGACTTGAAATATGTATTACAAATAAACCGCCGGTTTTTAGTCGCTCAGCTGCTAATTGAACAATGATGCCCCGTTGGCGAGGGTCTGTGATAATTGGTAATGAATCGTAAGGAAAAATAATTATGTCTTGTGGTGAAACCGAGACTGTCTCAAAACGTCCCCGTACAATATTAACCTCACAATCAGATATATTTGTTTTGTCGAAGCGTTTCTCAAGTAGCCTCAGGTTTTCCGCTTCTGGTTCTACCAAAGTAATTCGCTTTCCCGGTCTTATTAGTCTTCTCGATATGAAACCATTTCCAGCTCCTATCTCCAATATATCTTTGTGGGGATTAGTGATCTCCTCCCAAAATTCGAGTTCGTATGGCAGTGGTTCTCGGGCAGAGTCATAGTATCCGGCGAACAGTGGACCCCAGGCCCCTAATGCAGTCGGAAAGCCCGACGCATTCATATTGCCGTTTTGTGTATTCTTTTGGGTCATAAACATGGTGTTCTTATAGGGCAATTAGTGGAGTAATTCAATAAGGAATAATTAAACAAAAATTATTTATTATGTCTTTCTGGGGTAGGTGATAGAAAGAGACTCATTTTTCCGTCATATCATTATTTCAAGTTGAAGATCCATCTTCGTCTCCGAGGACGATAGACGCAGATAATCTGACTGCTAAACTACATAGTTCTTTGGCGTAGAAATTGGCTGACATTGTCAAGATTCAAATCCTTGTAATTATTGAATATGTAAATAATAATAATTTACAATTAGGTTAATATTTGTCCTTCTTAAACTTAATGGTCTGTCGTAGAGATCGGGCGCCGCCAGTGGGTGTTCTTCTTTCATATGCAGGCAGGAGAGCAACTGTCGTGCCTGGTCTGCATTGTCCCAAAGGTCGAGTATATCTTAGATGAGTATGACTTCCAGACCTACTTGTAGGTAATCACATACAAGTAGGTGTTGGGAGCAGCCTACAATCGGAGAAATTAACCGTAGTGAGATGTTGGTCTTCCGAGGTCTAGAACTTTTGCCTGCGAAATAAGACCATGATCGTCCTGACTGAGCATATGGAAGTACCTGCAATATCTGCCAGCACAGTATTAATCGAAAGTAGTTCATTTTGAACCAATACCCCTACTAGCTGCGAGATCAAGGTGACCTAGATCCAGAGCTGTCATTTAGGTGACGGTATAGTCATTTTAGCCAATTGATCAGAAATCACTTTAGGCTTCCTACCGCATTCCGAATAACTAATGAGGCCAATTGGATACAGAAGGGAGATACATGGCAATTCACGTAAGCTCTTGGGCTGGCATAGAAATTCTAGTCTTTGGAAATACTCCGACTGTCCCTATGCAGTACGAGCTAGCAATTTCCGAAGCGAGTCCATCCATGGAAATCAAAGTGTCTTCATTTGAACGGTATGAAGATGCTTACGACTATTCAAAGAAAAATTCGAATGTTGGACTGATAATCCTGGAAGAGAAGTGCGAACCAGGCGATGCACTTCAAATCTTTAACAATCTTTCTGCGACTTACGAGGAGCAACGCGGCCCATGTTATGGCGTAATAATCCATAATGAGAGCGGCCCGAGCATTCACGGTTTAAGTCTTCTCCGATTTTCTAAGGGTAAATTCATTGACTATTTACCCCCTTCAGATTTTTTAGATCAGTCTAAGGTAGTAGGTACTCTACAAAGAATATGGGCAAATTACACAGATGCATTTGAAGAACGCCTTCTTCCAGCAGCTTTAAGAGAAACAATTGAAGAGATTATTGGACCCTTAGAGAGTGCAAGGTGTCAGTTTGCTAACCGTCTATCCATGTTGTTTGCTACGCGCTTGAGAGTTTCGTTTCTAGAGGCAATTGCAATTAGACTTTCTTTTCTACTCGATCCAGTCGACGAAAAGGATCCAAAATTGGCTTCCTCTCTTCAGAGGCTTACTAGGGTACGTGACATTCTTGGTAACGACTGGAGAACTCTTTCGAGTCTCGAATCGACCGCTAGTTCAAAGATTCCATTGGCGTCGAGAGCGTGCGCCTTAATTAAACATTTGTCAGAAAGTGATTCAGAGCTTGAACTTACCTCAAAGCTTGAAGCCATTCGGAGTCATGTTCGTCCTGGAGGACCTGGTTTGATGAAACAGGTAAGCCAGCTCTCGGACAATATTCTACGCATTGGTATAGAAACTATCTGCGCCCCTAAATCAACTCTTCGAAAGGTGGGCTAGTCGGTGACGAATAAGAGAGGCGATGTTCCTTATCTCAAGCTTTTGCCAAAATCAGACTTAAGTGCCTCTTCTCTGTTAGCCAGTAAAAATGACACGGAATTACACGGAGTCGATGCAGTTTCTGGTCCTTTTTCACTCTATGCGAACTGGCCATCCTATAGGTCCGCCGTTTTAGTTGAAGTTAAGTCAGGCACTACGTACAACTGCGAACTTTCTTTTGATGAGGACGAGATTAATCCCAGCGAAATATATTTAAAGGTTGATGGACTACAAATTGATCTAAATAATTCGTCGCTTGAGTTTAATGTATTGTTCGAAGTCTTTAATGTAGCTTATGTCTTCTCAATCAATTTGGTCGGAGAGTTCACCCATGAGTCAGCTACAACGAGATACGTTTTAGAAGTTCCAGAGCGACTTACTGTAAAGAAGCTGCGATCCTTGCCGCGGTTCCAGGTGCCTTCATCATTGAATCAACAAGCGATATTGTCATTATCCTCAAGTGAAGAGAAACTTATTGCTTCTATTATAGAACTCGGGATCAGTGGAGTAAAGCTGAGTATAGAGAATTTTCAACAAACCGAAACCTTAAGCGGTTCCATAAAGATTTCAAATTTGTCTTTTAATGGATCATTAGAAAAAAGGAATGACGGATCAAGTATTTTCAAGATCAATTTTACAGACCCAGAACAATTCGGCGATTATTTCGACTACTATCGAAGCCTTGTTTTCCCAACGTTAGTGCCGAAATCTAGCGTAAATTACCATAAACTATACGATACATACTTAAAGACAGGTTTCTTCGACAAATATGTGAATACAGCATCGGCTGAAGAAAATAAGATGTATCAAGAGCTATTAATTTCAACCTGGAAGGAGATAGCTGGTACACAACATAGCTCAACCGCTGAGTATGCTTCCCTGGATGATGACGGAAATCCAGTAGGAGCCTGTAGTCTTGTAAAAGCATTTTATCACGAGAACAGAGAGGTTTGGATTACTACCCAAATGTGCGTTATTTCTGAACCGCAATTTTTTAATCATACTAGAGATCTATATCTGTGGAGAACCGCCTATACATTTGGGCGACCAAATGATCTCGATTGTATTCTGTGGTATGACGGTAACAGTCGTTTCTTAGAAAGAATATGGACCAGGTTTGCAAAACTATGTGGGTCATCTGAAAGGCTCTGGCCAGTTGATATCAGAAGATTGCCAAAAGAAAGACTAAGCTTGGCCAACTCTGAAAGTTTGGACGTTTCGACGGTTAAAGAACCATACGGTACTTTTGAACGTATCATGCTAAAGGATTCCAATGTTATGGGGGGAGTAGGGCCGACCTATCTAAATTTTGGTAAGTTATTGGATCACGTCGTAAGTGTACCACCGAATAAAGTAAGTGTAGATGAACTGTTCGAAAAGGCATCTTTGTTATTAAACCTTGAGAAAAATGATCTTCGAGAAATCCGCGTATCGGTACCCGCTGGTTTTCAAGATGAAAGATTGAATGATTGTCAAAAAATTTTACTTAATCGTCTCGGATATTATCCTAAACATGAGATTCCAATTCTATATTCCAGTATACTGCACGCCTTAGCGGTTATGGAAGCAAAGCATAAGGATTCTTGAAGTGAAAAATGCAACTTCTTTTAAACAAATGTGGTTGCCGCTGTTGATGGTGATGGCCGCATTATTTGTTCATTACGGAGTCGAAATTACACTGGGAAAATTATTCACATTCCATCACTTTGAGAGAGTTAAAGGTAATGAATGGATTCTCGACACGAAATCCTTAAATTCGGGTAAAGATTTTATTTCAGCAGGACGTCCGAGGTCTTCATGTCAATTATTTTCTAATGATGAACTCATAGGGAGGAATTCTGGATTCAATGAGGAGACTCGAGATACGTTAATGCTTGGCGCCTCTATTGACGTAAAGGAAATAGAGATAGCAACTATCACACTGAGATGTAAACAAACTCCCGGGCTCCAGCAATACTTAACCCATTCACCTGTAATAGCCAAAAGAGGACCGGGCATTATACTTCATTCCTGGCGTGGGTTCACCCAACTCCTGCTGGGAGTATTGGTTGCAGGAACTCTGTTCCTAATCCTTTGTGTCGAACTCTGGATTGCGAAGGCGACTTCTGCCAGGCGTCGAGGTAATGCCGAAGGAATGTCAAAGGACCAGTGGCGAGCTTTGTTCGCATTTTCTCTGATTGCGCTTCCATACACATTTTCGTTGAGCCATCTCACACGACTCTTCCTGAGCGGATTCGAATTTACATTTTTACATGTTTTACTGAGAAGTGCTCTTTCATATCTGTTTTTCCATATTTGTTGGACCTACGGAGCAAAAATTCGTCCGTTAAAAAATGTTCATATCGCCCAATTGACCTGCGTGCTTTTAGTTGGATTGTTTTCAAAAACCCACTTAGCAACCTTCTATTCCATTTCGGGCGTCTTCTTTTCGCTTAGTGCTTTGTTATCTGGACTCAAATTAGTTCAGAACATGGAAACTAGAAGCCAAAGGATACTTTCTAATTTGGCGATTGCCTATTCGGTCCTGACTATATTGGATTTTTGTGCAACCTATATTTGGGAGACTGAGAATTTAGCTCCAAGTATTTTAGCAATACTGTGCCTAAACTTCCTCTATATACGCTCAATCGAGAAGTTCATTCTGGAGAAAGCAGCCTCTGCTTCAATTATAATAAACGAAGCGTTAGCGGGAACAGCTTCTATTCAAGAACTCTTAGAAAAGGTCAGTAAAACTATAGCAGACGAGGCAAATTTTCCACGAGCTTCAGCGTATGTAGATTCTATGATTATGGGAACTACGGATCGCGAACTTGAGTCGTTTATTAGAATTGCCGAGCATGGCTATAAGAAAGATACGACTAAAGATATGTTTATCCTATTTAATGAAGGACGTGGTGTAAAGATGCTAGAAGCTTTACGACAGTCTAAGCCTCTATTAGGAAAGGGAAACGATGGAGCCTTTTTTGCCGTCATTCCCGTCGGGAAGTCAGCCTGCATAAATATTTCCGATCATTCCTTAGAGAGAACGAGAGATATCGAGACGCGAGGTGAGATAATCCGACTCATACTTCCAGCGCTTTCAAGGCTAGAAGAAAGATTGAACGACTACAGTATAAAGCAATGTATTGGATTAGAACGTCTAAGATTACGTTACGGTGGACAGAAAATCGAAAAAGAAATGGGATGTATTTTTTTGGACATCGAATCTTATACCCAATACACGGAAGAGTATGGAGATGCATATAGCAGCTTCATCAGTGAACAATATCTCCCTACACTAATTAGAAACGTGTCAAGATTTGCCGTTCCAGAATACATGAGGGGTGATGAACTCTACTTAGTCACCATTTCTGATTTCTCTACTGCTGGAGAAAGACTTGAAGAGTTGTATGGTGGCGCCCTGAAGAGGATTCATCAATTCATTCTGAATGATGGATCCGAACTATGCTCTAATTATGGATTTCCAGAAGTTAAAATTAGGCTAGGTAGTGCATTTGGAATCACAACTTTAATTTGCGATGGTGTAAAAGTTCGAACTTCAGGGAACACAGTAAATGATGCTCACCGGCTTATGACTTCGTCGAGTTCAGCTGGATGGCTAGTGCGAGCGCAAGATAGCGATCCAAATCAACTTACCGAAATTGTTTTTTCAGCGACGACGGTGATTGTAAAAAAACGAAGTATTTTGAAAGCTAGAAGGATCGTATCCGTTAACAATTCTAATAAAATAGCCGCTTAGATGGATATGATTTTTGTTGCTTAGCTCTTAGTGGCCTTGCTGAAAAGACTCAATTCATAAACTAGTGTCGAAAAATGAACCCGGCCAACAGCTAATAGCAGCATAGATCCTTAAGCTTATTTTTTCGTAGGTAGATAGAAGTATACTATGGTTCCCTTGCTAATATCTGAAGCCACTTTCCATCTTCCTCGATGTCGTTCTACGAATTCTACAAAATGCCTAAATCCGTAGCCAGAGCCCCCTTGCTTACCGAGTGTGATTTTTCGTTTTCCTAATTGGCGTATCAGCTTCTGGTCCATTCCCTTTCCAAAGTCCTGAATCGAAACTTCACAAAAACCATCTTTCCAATCCAATTCTATATCAATACGAACTGGATCATTAGCTGTTGACGCTTCGATCGCATTGTTTACCAAGTTGGAGAGGGATCGGATTAACTCACTTTTTTGTACTGGAATGACTACGCTTTGATGCTCTGTGAGAAAATTTATCAGAAGATCACTACTCTTTGTAGCTAAATGTTCAAATTTCTTCTGTCGGACCAAGTCTTCGATAATTGCATTAAGATCGCAGAGTGAAGGTTCTTCAAGCGCGCCATTTGCATCTGCTAGTGAGTTGGAGAGTTGTGAAATCCGTTGGTACGCATGTTTAAGAAGGGATCGATTTTCCGGTTCGAGCTCGTGGAAGTTCTCGATGGCTACTTGCATGACGGCGAGTGGAGATTTGATGTCGTGTCTTACTCGCAGTGAGATCTCCTTCATGGACTGAGCTGCTGATAGGAGTTCTCTCTCACTCACAAAACGATTAACGAGATAATATACCGCTATGAAGAAAAATGGAGTTGATACATAGCGCGTGAGATAGATGTAGGGTAGTAGCTCTTCAACTGTAAATGCTTGGTACTTCAGTGCGTCCATGAGTGAAGCGGTCCACAAGACGACTGCGAAAAGATATAGTCCAAGAGGTGTTTTACTCGTATTTGAATGGTCCTTTTTTGCTGGGAAGAACAGAGCAAATCCCCAGATCAGATCAGCGATTGGAACACTATATGGGAGCACATCCTTTTGGTTGAAGAGTCCATAGGTGACCTGCGCGATGAGGGTGATTACTGCTAATGCAGTCAAGGCGTTGATTTGCTTTTTGTCTAATCCTCGATAATAGGCAAATAGACGAGCGAAGAATAGGTGAAAGAGTGTTCGGAACGGCATGTGAAATACGGCGCCAATAAGAGGGTATAAGTCTCTAATCAAGCCGCTTAGAAAGATATTAAAAGTCGCATTTGTAATCAAAGCGAGTGAGAATTCGCGAAAGATTACTACTCGAGGATTAAGTCTAAAATAGAGCAAGAGAAATATGGCGCCCAAAACATAGAGGAAGACCGCTGAAATAATTGGAATAGTTTTCTGATGAATTAGCCATCCATCTCGCTTCTTTAGTACGATTTGTATCGGGCCAATACTTGGAAATCCAATCCACGCTCCCATGTAGCTTCTCAAGCCGTTGTCTTGGATGCGAATACGGATCTCAACTGTGTCAGGGGTGCTTCGGGTGTCGTTGAGAACAGACAGTGGAACGATGGGACCGATACTTGAATAGTCCTCATCAGCAAGATGGATAGGTTTTTGGTTCACGGTAATCGATTTGAGCCCACCGATTGGAGGGAGGAGTATGGCTATATCTTCGAGAGTAGTATCAGTTGGCGCTCCATTCAAAAATTCATTCTTTTTGATGATGCCGATGTATTCACCACTTTTGTCTCTTAATCGAAGACGATTAATTCTAAGTGTTTTAGTAAGTCGGTGGCTTTCTGGTGAGCTATCAAATTTAAACTGCCACTCTCCGATGAGTCTTTGCTCAACATGCCAAAGCGGATCCCTTGGCGCAAAAAAGTAGAATAAGAGTCCTAGCGCACAGGCAATGCTGATACCCAAGATTGAAGTAGGTTCCAGTTTTCGGTTCACCTTAATGAATCGGAATAATATAGGTGGGAATGAAGTTCAGAATCTTCCTTAGTTCCGTCAAATATCTGTCACGTTAAGGCTAAGTTCTAAAGAGATGGCCGGCGGTTTCAAGTTCGATATTCCACCGACTCTGCTGATTGGAATGCATTTACAGTAATCAGACTCATAGCGAGAGTCTACCCCACATTGATACCGTACCAGTATCAAGCAGTTAAAATAGTTTTGATACCCCTTAGACCCGCTTCCCGGCTTCTGCTTCTGTTCTTAATTTCTCAACATCTTCTCCGCCCGCCGCCAATTTCTCATAAGCTTCGTCCTTTACTAGTTCAAAGAACTGGATCAGTGCTGGGTCATGTTTCGCGTAACGATCGAGATGAAAGAACACCCGAAGTTTTTCGGAGTGTAGCCAGGTTGATAGATCAGATTCATTATGTTGAATTTGTGCTTCGATCTTATCGATCGCCTGAGCAAATTTAGCTTCGTCGGTTTCGGCATGTTCAAATTCAAAAAATAGATCATACAATTCCTGACCCGCACCACCGCCCAGCATAGATCGAATATTTTCTATGGCTGCTTTTTCTTTGGCAGCTTTTTGAGCCTTTCGGTCCCCGGTTTCAAAGACAGGAATATCTCCCGCCTCAGCTTCCACAAGATCATGGATCAACATTAACTTTAATGTGCGCTCAAGATTAATCGACTTCCTGAGGTAAGGTTGTAAGAGCATAATCATCAAAGCTGATCTCCAAGTATGCTCAGCTACGCTTTCTTGGCGACCAGAACTCAACCAACTATGCCTCAGCTCAGACTTGAGTTTTTCAGCAAGGTGCAGAAGATTTAAAACCGCTTTTAAAGGCTCAGTATTCATTTTTAGCTCCTAGAAAAAATTCCTTAAATAATGAAAATACGCGTCGCCCAAGTCCGAAGCCTAGGATAATGAGAGCTATCGCAAGTATTTCGAGAACTCTAAAGTCTTTTGAAGAGTTATTGACCCGGTCGATAATAAATCCAGTAATAAATTGACCCGCAATTAGATAGAGACAACTTTTAGCAAGCCCGATTTTTTCAGCAACTAAGCTTTGGCTTGCTACAAAAATTCCTCCGATCACACCACCAAAATACACGTAAAGTGGAACGCTCTTTAGTCGATCAAATTGAAACTGTTCTGTTACGTCATTAGAAAGTAGAGCGGCAATGACCAATACCAGAATGGCAATGAGGTGGTTAATTTGTGAAGTCTTGATCGCACCTAGATACGCAGATAGCCTAGTATTCAAGGCTCGCGCAGTACTGATGCAAAAAGCGTTGGCTACGCCAACAAAGAGGATAAGAGGTAAACTCATAGTCTCACCCCTAATATTAGGCTACCGGTCATGATTGCTATTTTCTCCAACCATTCTGTTTGANNAACCCAGCCACACAAATCGATAACAGTTGACCATGCTAGATCAACTAAGACGACAACACCAAGGGTACCAATGACACCTAAGGGACCGTTTACAGCGATGGATGAAAGTACCACAGTAAACGCGCCAAATATACCGCCGAGATAGTATGTCCAATGGTTGTTTGACGGTGATTGGGGTTGAGAGTCTAGGGAAGGCTTCAATAG
>DBAE01000262.1 GCA_002291495.1 Bacteriovoracaceae bacterium UBA1018
ATCATAGGAAGCGACCTTAGCATGGCCGTTTTTCACGCATGCAATTGCGCTAGGTGAGAATCAAAAATGATTTTTGATTTTAAAAATGAACTGCTCCAAAAGAGCATACCTAAAGCCAAATGCTGCACGCTGAGAGGACTTTTAAAGAGCTCATTGCTCCAAAAAATTTCCACCCTCTCAAAACCGTCAATAAAAATATTGATCTGAAACACGAAAAACCACTAAAAATCAGCCTAAAAGTAGAGAAAATCCTAAACCCACCAAACCCGCGCATCGACTACCCAGAAACCGTGCGCACGAGTCGCGCACCACGCGCCACAAAATCCCAGCACGCATTCCCCAGCACCCACTCGCCATCACATCCACCAAGCCATCACATCCACCGCCGCCGGTGGCGGTAAATCGCCAGACCCACCATGCACAACCGCTCACCACCTCGCCATCTTCCCGCTAGTCACCGCCACCGGCGGCGGTGATTTCACTTCCCAATCGCGAGATCATTTGCGATATCCAGTCCATGAGTGAACAGAAGCTTTGTAAGCTCGATCCAGTACTAGGCAAACTGATAAAGAAGGTAGGGGCGTGCAGTATCGATATTGATACGAGTTTAACTCCTTATCAGTCCCTAGTGAGATCTGTTGTCTATCAGCAACTGACAGGAAAGGCTGCAGCATCGATTCTCAACAAAGTACTAGCTCTCTATCCTTCAAAAAAATTTCCGACACCCGAAGATATTATCAGCACACCCGATGACACCCTGAGAAGTGCTGGTTTATCTCGCTCTAAAGTAGCAGCGATCAAGGACATCGCCCTGAAAACGAAAGAGGGCGTAGTACCTACTTCACGAGCGATCCAAAAAATGAGCAATGAAGAGATACTCGAGCGTCTCACAAGCATCCGGGGCGTCGGCCCATGGACGGTCGAGATGATGTTGATCTTTAAAATGGGGAGACCTGACGTTCTCCCAATTACGGATTATGGAGTTCGCAAAGGCTTTGCTCTCGCGTTTGGTCGTAAAGAACTGCCTTCTCCAAAAGAGTTAGCAGCATATGGAATAAAATGGGCTCCTTATCGAAGTATGGCGGCATGGTATCTGTGGCGCGCAGTTGACCTTGAACTTACGAGAAGGAAAGAATCAAAAGACGAACACAAGTCAAAGAAGCCAGGGCAACTAAAGAAAAGAGATCAACAAAAGAAACTAGATCAACTGAAAAATCCACGCCGTATTAAAGCAAAGCCAGGAAGTATTAAATCTACGTTGTTGAAAAAATCAACTCGATGAGCTAGTAAGACCCACGATTGTGAAGATTGTTATTAGATCTATTCAAATATCTATTCTCAGTTTTATTCTTCTGGCTACACCAGTCCTGGGTAGTGAGTTTGATTTTCGTTTCCATTTGGTAATCGAGCAGGAAAAATCTACTCTTACGATTGAGCAAGTATTTCCGGCACATATTTCACTCATGGATGTCATCAACGTTTTGAGTGACCTGGAACTGAAACCAAAATTCGGGATCGCTACAGTCAAAGTATACCGGGAGGGTCTAAGTAAAGAAGACCTTGAAGCTTACCTCCTTGACGAACCCGCTAAAGATCTTCAGTCCGATATTTATCGTCTTCTTACAGTAGGAAAGCCCCCAGCACTTAATCTGAAAGCAATCGCCGCTATGATTTGCACTGAAAGCTCTGCCGCAACCCAGTGGGTCCAAGACTGTAGTGCGGACCTTCATCGGGAACAAACCAGAATTATTTTTAAAACCGCTCAAACTAAAACCATTTGTGGGCTGAGGGGTAAGGATCAACATGTTTACTGCGAAACTGTAATCCAGGTAAGACCAAGACCGATTTATATTCCGATCATTTTCGAAAGAAATGAACAACAGTTGGCACTTTCAGGTGCAGCCGAATCGATACGTGTTGTAGGCAAATCTTACCTGTATTTGCTCGAAGGCCCCAATGCGCAAGTCGAGTCAGTCCATGCATCTTTTGAAGCCTCGTCCCTGAACGGGGCCGTGAACAAGCTAGATGAGCTTTGGGCGCAAGCTAAGGATGATCAGTATAAAGAGGGGAGATTGGACGTGACGGGCACCTTATCGAGCTCTAGCGTCACAGTTTATTATGATCCTTCAATTAAGTAGTTCCGAACACCAGTCGACTTACGGCAGGACTTGCCGATCGACCTTCATTTCATAAAGGCAAATTTTTCCCGTTTAGAATCAACGATTTCCTCCGAAACGTCTTTTGTAGGCCACAACCACAATGGCCCACGAGAGCAACGGAGGATAAGATCATGGATGAGACAAATAATTCGGCAGATGAATCTCTTGATGTAGTCGAAGGCAACGAAGCTAACGATAGCACTGGGCCTGACGAAGCGCTCAACCGATTTTTCGGTACCGCAAAGGAAGTGATTCAGAAGTATTCGCATTGCGTCCTTTGTGGTGCCCACCTCCATTTCACGCACCAAACTGACTTTAGCCGCAATCTGACACAAGAAATGGCTAAATGTCCTGAGTGTGGAATTAAAGTAAAAAGCGTCATTCATCGCTTGCAGTAACCCGAGTGCAATAACCCGGGCAAAAAGCCTCGAAGCAGTTCTAATTCAAGACGTCAACTCTACCGAGAGCAGTCCCAGCTGGTATGACCTTTGCTCTACCGACCAAAGGGTCATTTAACGGGGGGACTGCGGCATGAAAACTATCTTAGATTTATTAAAAGAAGATCACGAAAAACTACGTAACCTTTGTGAAAAAATATCGAATACGACGGAGCGTGCCAGTAAGACCCGCACTTTCGCTTTTATTGAGTTTAGAGAATTACTTCAAAGTCATAGTATGGCCGAAGAAGAAATTTTTTATTCCGAGTTAGAAGAAAAATCTTCCGTCCGCCCCCTGGTCCTCGAGGGCCACGAAGAGCATCACGTCGCAGATGTTCTCATTGAGGAACTTTCTTTACTTCCTGTGGAGAGCGAACGTTGGACCGCAAAGTTTGAAGTTTTGCGAGAATCACTCGAACATCACATTGAAGAAGAAGAGAACGAAATATTCGAAAAGGCACGAGAACATCNNCTCCGAATTTGAGCTGATTAAGTTTGGAAAAGACTTTGTCCGTTGCAAAACTATGTTTCTCGAAGAAGAACCTAAGAATCCCTTGGGGATTGAGCCCGTCATATCTTAATTAAGAACAAAAATGCGGCGCATCATATAGGCGCGACTTTACATTGAAGACACCTTCAATGATAGTAGCCCGTAAGTTATGCGCACTAAAAAGACTCATTCCTGGGAAGGTTTTTTACCTAAAAATGCCATCATCATGGCTTCAAGGCAGGGCCCCGACGCGACCATTCAGGAAGCCAGCCAGGAAACCAGCCAGGAAACCAGTCTTGAAGGCAATACCGGCTCAAGAGTTCTTTTTGTTGGAGTGAAGGATAACTCGCCTTTCGTCGGAGAGGCTGGCGNNGGCGATTGGACTCGCCCGCTCTCAGGCTGCGTTTCTTCAAATCAGACGTGATCAAATTTTTCAGGGGTCTGATTTGATTCTTCAGGCAATAGGTCAGTCTCCTCAGTTTGATCACATCGTTCTTGTCGATCACGAGCTTGAAAAACTGACTCAAGATTCCTCACTACGCGGGATCACTTTACTTGCTCATCCAGATCTCATCAAACGCGACGCTGGAGTAAAAAAGAGGGTATGGCTTGAGCTGAAAAAGTTGGCGACTGATCTTGGGCTGGCAGTACCAACACCAAAAGGTAGGGGGTGAGTCAGTGTTCATTGTAAAAACGATCCGACCTTTCCTTNNTCGCCACTTCCGCCATCGCTATCTCCGCCAAGTCAGCAGTGCAACCCTCTCCTCAGATTTTGTTCACTCAAATTAGAGGCACTATTAATCCTGCGAGCTCAGACTACCTTGAGACAGCTATCCGACGCGCCGAAAGTCTGAATGCACAGGCAGTCGTCGTCGAACTTGATACTCCAGGTGGACTTCTCACAAGTACACACTCCATGGCTCAAGCCATCGATAATTCAAGCGTCCCCGTCGTTGTCTATGTTACCCCGGGTGGAGCAAGTGCCACATCTGCTGGAGCTCTTCTTACAATCGCAAGCCATGTCGCTGCCATGGCGCCAGGTTCTCATATTGGAGCTGCTCATCCAGTCGATTCGGGCGGCAAAGATATCGAGGGAGCGATGAAAGAAAAAGCGCTCAACGATACCGTGGCCTTTTCGAAGGGGTTGGCAGAAATTCGTGGACGCAATCAACAGTTAGCAGAATTAGTCGTTTCTAAGAGCAAGAGCTTCACTGCTAGTGAGGCCAAGAATCAAGGTTTGGTAGAAATCCTCGCAGCAAATCGAGAAGAACTCTTAAAAAGCTTAGATGGCCGAAAAGTAAAACTTAAAAAGGGTGGAGAGCGAATCATCCGGACCGAAGGAGCTAGTGTTCAAGACTTGGAAATGAATTGGGGCCAAAAGCTCCTGAGCTTCCTAGCTAATCCAAACATCGCGACTATGTTGATCACGATCGGCATGCTCTGCATCTATGTGGAGTTGAGTAGCCCAGGGATTGGTGTTGCTGGTGGGCTAGGGGTCATTTGCTTAATTGTCGCATTCATCTCTTTTCAAATGCTTCCTATTTATACAGGTGGGTTAGTTCTTTTGTTATTAGGTATCGGGCTTTTTATCGGGGAAGCATTTGCAAGTACTCACGGTGCTATGGCAGTAGGTGGGTCGATCGCGCTCTTACTCGGAATGCTTTGGATGATCGATCCGGCACAATCTTCACTTCGGATCAGTCCTGCGATTTACATTCCTGTAGTTTTACTATTAGGCGGTGGCGCTCTTGGAGTGGCCTATTTTGCTTCTCGAATTAAAAGACAAGTACAGGCCGCTCGCGAAGCAATCGGAGGCGGAGATCAAGCAGGCCTAGCGGGATATGTCGGGATAATTCAATCGGGTGGAAAGATTCTTATTCGAGGGGAACTCTGGGATTTTGACCCGGTAGATGGATTAAGTGTCGGAGATTCGGCGCAGGTGATTCAGGTGACCGGTATGCGAGTACAAGTTAAAAAAGTATAAAAGTAGAAGTCAAAACGTTTTAAGGAGATTGCAGATGGAATTTTTGTCAGGTGGATTTTTGTTTATCATTATCGTCGTAGGCATGTTCCTCTTTATGAGCCTTAAGGTGCTCAACGAATATGAAAGAGGAGTTGTTTTTCGTTTAGGTCGCATTATCGGTGCAAAGGGGCCAGGACTTATTATCCTCGTACCGATCATCGATCGTATGACTCGTGTCGATATGCGTACGGTGACTATGGACGTTCCGCCTCAAGATGTTATCACTCGCGATAACGTCACGATCAAAGTCAACGCGGTTGTTTACTTTCGAGTAGTCGAGCCAAATCGCGCCGTTGTTGAAGTTGAAAATTACCTCATGGCCACTTCCAAGCTCTCGCAAACGACTTTGCGCTCAGTACTTGGTCAAGTCGAGCTTGATGAGCTCTTGGCATCTCGTGAAAACATTAATCATCGTTTACAAGGGATCTTAGACTCTCAGACGGGTCCTTGGGGCGTGAAGGTTTCAAACGTTGAAGTAAAACAGATTGACCTTCCTCTAGAGATGCAACGTGCGATGGCCAAGCAAGCCGAAGCCGAGCGTGAACGTCGAGCTAAGATCATTGCCTCAGAAGGGGAGATGCAAGCTTCTCAAAAACTTGCCGAAGCCGCGCATGTGATGAACTCGGAGCCGCTTACCCTTCAGCTCCGTTACCTTCAGACTCTTCGTGAGATGGCTAACGACCGAGCGACCGCTACCGTAATCATTCCATTTCCGATGGAGATGATGAGAGCGTTTACAGGCAATACTTCGAAATAGAGTCCGTTACTCGAGCTTGAGTTCGGCGTATCCGATTGGGAAATATCTAGCAGGTTTGCCATTCCAAATTAGCGTGGAGCCTTCTTTGACGTGAAGATCTCCGCGAAGGATGATTCCTTCCGGTGTGACGTCAGGTCTCAGTCGTAACTCAAGCTCGAACTGGCCTAGTCGCTGATTGTCTTCAGGCTTAGAACGGAGACGGATTGAAAATGCCTCTGTCTTGAGCTTCTCATCTGAGCGAGGGGCCGAGAGGTGAACCGGTTCAGCAAGTTCGGGATAACCGCCACTAAAAAAAGTGGGAGCAGCAGGATCTGGCTTACATTGGATGTATGGACGAGCATCGTCGCTAAAGCGACAGTTCGAGCTCCGCTCCCAAAGCATAAAATAAGGTGTACGTTGAAAGAGGCTGAGGATCGTATCCATATAATCAGCGTTAACTTGGTCCCGAACAGAATTTAAGCAGAAGGATACTTCTTCAAGTTCTTCCGCTCCGCTTAGCATCGCATTTTCAGAACTTGTTGAAGGTAAACAACCATAGGAGCGCGCGATCGAGGCTGGAAAAGGTTTCGGCACTTCTTCGCCTAAAGCGACAACATGAGGAGTGAGAGCTTCACTTTTTTTCTGAAACTCGTTCATGTTTTTCGTTTGATCAAAAACAACTTTCCATTGCTCTTCTGTAATGCCTTCTTCAAAGACAACGACCATGAGCTGCTTAATCTTTCGCCCGCGAATGGAGTTGATATCGGCCGAAGAGCCAACTAGCGGAAGAAGAGATGAAACGGGAGTCTCTACAGACTGATGTCCACCGCATCCACTTGCCACCAGTACGGCGAGAGTACAGATCAACGAAGATTGAAAACCAGACAGACGGATAAATCGACTCATACTCATGCCTCTAGAAAAATAATGATGTCTGAACTGAAAAGACCGGCTCAGCTAAAGTGTTCTGCCCAGAAATGGGTAAACCGAAACCTGCTAGAACTTGTCCTGGCATCACAAATTTTCCTTCTAAGAAAGGTTGGATGGAGTTGAGTTCGATCGCAAACTGCATCGAGTTCAGCATTTCTCCGCTTTCGCGATCTAAGACGGAGTATCGTTCCGTTGTAAATCTCTGTCCTCGATATTGGGTCTTAAGTCTTCTTTGATGCTGAAGACCCGCTTGAAAAGTGACGACTCTCGAAACAGAAAATCTCGGAATAATGCTCGCGTCGTATTCGAGTCCTTGAGAAACACGAACCGTTTCGGTTTCTTCTGGCAAGAGGTCATCTTCGTGTTTCGGGATACGACGAACTTGCTGAGTCGCAAATGGCACGAGCGCCCCACCTGTGACTGAAACAGTGAAACGTTTCCAATAGTAAGAAGAGATGAGACGCCCGCCAGCACCCCATCGACCGTCTCCGGTCTTGAACTGATAGAGGTCATTTGGATCTGCTCTTTTTCCTGTAGGGATTAATACAGATGCTCGAGCTCCGTGTTTCCAGCCTTTTGATCGCTGGACAACATCGGGAACAATTGGAATCTCTAAGCGACAATCACCGATCGAACTCACGTCGGTAACGGGCTCAAATCGATAACCCAGTTCGGCTAAGCGTGTCTCAAAACCATTATTAAGTGCCTGCGCAAAGGTATTGCCAGCTGTGTGTTCACCCCGTTCATGAAAACTGGAGACTAGACCCCGAGCGCTATCGGAGGCTTGATAAGCCACCCTCGCTTCTGCGTGAAACTTAATAACAGGCACAACCAAAAAAGCTCCAATGGTATCGGTGATGCCATGGCCGAGTACAAAAACGTCTGCTTTCAAGTCACCTGCAAAATTGGCCGAGTAAGAGCCTGCGCTATCGTCTAAATTTCGAATGGCACTTGAGCTTGAAAGGAGGCCTCCGAGTTGCTGCCGCCGTATGCCGGCTTCTGATACGATCGTCTTCCATTTGATATTTTGGGAGAAGTTAGAACTGACTGGTTCAGTCTTTCCGCCAGTCGTGTAACGAGAATCAATCGAACTCCAGAGCCTAATCCAAGTCGCCATCGAACGATGTTGGGGGAGGGTTGATGCTCGATCTCCACCCACATTAGGCAAGAGTGCTGCTTCACTAACAGAAGAGAACAACAATAAACCAAGAACCAAAAATGAAATACGAATCATAAATCCTTCAGGAGTTTTTCAGCTTCTTTTTGGTCTTTTTTCGTGTCTGCGACTCTGTCCGGGTTAAAGGTGTATGGATCCTTCGCGATTAGGTCTTTCAGAATTTTTCTCGCTTCGTCTTCTCTTTCGAGCTCTTTAAGAAGTCGAGCGTAGTAGAGAACATTGACGGAATAATGAGGAGCTTTTTTGTAAGCGAGTTCTAGATTTTGGGTGGCGATCTTTATATCTCCTCCCGCAAAGCTTCCAATTTCTGTTTTTAGGAGATTCATAAATCCGAGCACTCGATTTGGACCGTATCCATCCACTTCGGGCTCTAACTTCAATGCTTTTCTAAATAATGGAACGATTTCCTTCTCAGATCTCATGACATTCAAAGGGATCTGAAGTGAGAGTGAGCCGATATCGATACCGTTTTCACGATCCTTTTCTTCACTTCGTAGAGAGATAAAGATTCCCTTCCAATAATATCCACTCCCTTTGGTAGGAAACTCCGCGATGAGAGATTCAGCAGCCTGGATGGCTTTTTCACAAAAGTTAAATCGGTCTTTTGAAACCTGAGTGGTCTGATAGGCCCAAACTGCTGATTGAGCGACGGCCACTAGAGCGTTGTGTCTGAGGGAGGAAGCTTTTTCATGGGTATTAGCTTCGTTCATGAAGCAATCCACACTTGCGAGTGCGAACTGATGTCTATCGCGATCTGTATAATACTTTTGGCAATCTGAAAGTTCAGATGCAAAGACATTTAAACTAAAAAGGCCACAGGTAAGAATACACAGCCGTGAGATGGCCGAAAGGTTCGACATAAAAGCCCCCGAAATTTTTGGTTGGGCTCACGCGTACCTGAGGTGGACTTAATTGTCCACGGACGAAAATAAAAAAATTACGATTATAATAAGACAAAAGCGATACAAGAGGTCTTGTATCGCTTTTTGCAATGGTTTTATCTGTAGATCTGATTTTAAACTGGGTTTCGAAGCATCTTGCGAACTTCTTCGACGTGTTCAGTCTCTGTCCGAACGAAGTCACGGGCCATTTCTTCAAGAGCGATGTCGTCACCTGAAACGCGAACGAGATCTTTATAGAGCTCTAGAGTTTCGAGTTCGAATTTTAAACTCTCATTAAGAATGACTGGAATTGCATGTTGATGAGTTTCCTCAACGGTTGCAGACACCACTGGAGGATGCCCTCCCAATGCGGTGATCTTTTCTCCAATGATAATTGCATGAGCTGAGCTTTCATTGGCCTGATCACGAAACCATTTTTGAATCGGGATACGATTGTGTCCCATAATCATGAAAGAGTAGTGGAGATAGCGGATGATGCCTGCCATCTCGGCTTGAAAGAGTTTATTTAAACACGACATCACTTCTTTGCTTGCGGTCACTTGTTCATTTGCCATGAGACTGTTTTAAACAAAGGCTACGCATAAAAGCAAGGAATAGTGCTTCAAAAGCGTCACAGAACTGACATGGAATTATTAACCGCCGAGCTGCATACTAGTAAGACCCGCTTATGTAGTGAGTGGTCAAGCGCGTTGTAAATATTCTAGGAAGGAATCGGAGACGCATGGTTTTAAGAATGATACTCATTCTCTATTTTGGAAGTTACTCGTCCTTCGTGGAAGCTTCAATTCCAAAAACGTCTCTTGAAACAACTCAGTCGATACGTATCAGGCTCGTTCAAAGTCCAGATGCAGTTGAGATCAGAGGCTTTGATTTAAAATTCTTCGATCAACATCGTCCGCAGTTTTATGCTTCACGCTTGAGCTCTTGGAGATTTCATTGTTCCAATCAATCAGGCAATCTCACCGTAAAAGCCTATCCACGCGATACTCATAAACTCTCAGACGTCCAGACCTATGATGGCGCAGTGATGGTTACAACTCCTGCGGGATTTCTAACTTTTCAGGGACGCCCCTATCGTGAAAAAATTTGGATTCATGCTGTTAAGCAAGGCGACCAAGTCGTTTGTGAAGCCGTTAATCACGTCGATGTAGAAAAGTACCTCGATGGGCTCGTCAATGCAGAGTTTTCGGCCAAGTGGAATGAAGAGGCGATTGCAGCCCAGGTCATTGCTGCGCGCACCTATGCTTTTTACCAAATGAATCGAGCACGTGAACGACCCAAATCTCGCTTTGATGTGGATGCGACAACAAAAGATCAAGTCTACGACGGCACCATGAAAGAGGACTATCGATCTTCGCGAAGTGTGAACCGAACACGTGGGATAGTGTTGAAGCCTACCTTGAGTGCGAGCGAGCCGATCAAGGCATTTTATCACTCGACCTGTGGTGGTTTGACTGAACTTCCGTCACGCGTTTGGGGCCCTGGAAAGTATCCTGGATTTAAGCGAATTGTGACTTGTTCCTATTGTTCGGCCTCGCCGCGTTTTCAATGGAATATCGATCTGCAGACGGCAGACATTAAAGAATTTATTTTGCGTTCGGCTCGCGACGCCGACTTTTCAAAACAGTGGCCACATAACTGGGAGCAGCTGATCCGAAATGGTGAGCTGGCAAACTTGCGAGTTCAAAACGATCAGGAGTCGGGTCGGGTCAAAAAGGTCGTAAGCATCTGGAAAACTCCTGATTTTAAATACCAGGAATTGATCATTCCCGCCGTAAAGTTTCGCAACTGGATGGGCGCCGCAAAGATGCGTAGCACTGCGTTTCAGATCTCTCGGAACGCTTCAGGAGACTGGGAATTTCGCGGGCGAGGCAATGGTCACGGCGTCGGGATGTGCCAGTGGGGAGCTAAAGTCATGGGCGAAAAAGGCTTTAAGATGGAAGCAATCCTAAAGCATTACTATCCAGACGCGGTGCTAGCGCGGGCTTGGTGATTGCGCAGGCCTGGCGAGCACACGTGGAGGGGGTATTGGCCCATGTACTGTCTAGCGATACGTAAGTAAATCCTACTAAAATCAAGTGTTACCTTTGTCCCTTTAGCCCACAATGCTCACTTTACAGATGTCTATTATTTACGCAGTTAAACGATAATAAATCTAATTATTACAAATACCTTTCTTGGCTTCACCATTGCAGTAGAAATCTTAAGAGAGAGGTAACCATGAGAAGCCCATTAGCTCGCACTGTTTCCAGTAAACTATCTAAAGCGATGTCAATCTGGATTATATCTACAATTGGCGGTGTCGGAGTAGTAGCCGCGAAGGAACCAAAAAAAGAGATTATATCAATTCAAAAGTGTGAAAGCGCAGATGGGCTCTTTACGCTCTATACTCCCTATAAAAAAAGCTCTCTTCATGCAGATTCTGGACAGTTTGTAGATAACCCGTTCTTTCCTGTGAGCATTAGTCTCTCCCAAACAATGAAAGCCGCATTAGGGCTCAATCAATCGCTAGATTCATATCTTGAAGGAGGAAAGGATTATGAACAGCGAGGGCGCCTTTGGAGAGAAGCAATTTCACTAAGAGGCGGTAATTATCAGATGTCTTCTCGGTTATTAAAAGTTTATAGAGAAAATTTAATAAGCAATGCAGAATACAATAATCCTCTTTTGCAACAGCGTATCACCAATCAACTGAAGGAAAATAATAATTCTGTTGATCAAAACTGGTGTGAGGTTGGAGCCAGGTTTGTTCGAATGGAAATCGTTAGAAGCCTGGAACGTATCTTAGAGCAACAGGAAAAGTCTTGCTCAAAAATTGTCTCAGTTCTTGATGACAAGATTGGCGCTCTTTCGCAGGCCGCTGTCCAATTGAAACAACAATCACAAGCTATTAAACAGTATGGTCTGGATAAGTCCGATCAAAAATTGCTGCGAAATGACATTGTGTTAAAATTGGAATCAAATCAATTCGATCAACGCAAGCTAATGATGGAAAAAGCTCACATCCTCAAACTTGCAGAGAAAATATCGGCTACGCAGGATAAATGCATAGATATGAAGTTCAATGCAAAGATGAGCACTCAAGTTGAATTGAAGGAAATCGCTGAAAGTGTCGAGGGTCAAAATGTGGATATTAAAAATGCGGCTTTTTCGGGACGATTGAGCGAGTAGACGAGTCGAGTTATGAAATCAATCAAACGTTGTCAGCGGTTACTTTTTTCTCGCCGAAAATAATGATCAAGGGGTGCTCGAGCTCATTGGCGTTATTCATGAAGACTGCGAGTACAATGATGCACTTACCGGCGGTGGTATCTCATTTGACGCGAAGAAAAGGATCGTTGGACCACTCGCGTTCTATGTAGAAGCAGATGCTAGCAAAGTTTCAAGCACTGTACCTTCGCCAGTGACTTCCGGATTCGATCTAAAGCGCAAGGGTATTTTGCTGAATGGAAGTTGTGTATTAATTCTTGGTTTTGGTGAGACTCCTCACGGTGAAAAACGCGTCAATATCAAGCTGGGTGCGGCAATCCAAAATACTTCTATTTCAACAAAACTTGTTAAAATTGACCCCAAAGATGACATAGCCAGCGAAGTTAAAACCGAACAGCTCGACCACCAAAAAGTTTCTGGATCTCTTGGTGTCGGAATTACTTTCTAAGTAATTTGACTCCAAGCTCTATTAAGCTGCGCGTCGAAGTGCATTCATAATGACCAGCTATGGCAGATAAGCTGCTTGCTGAGATCCCGCTACAGTAGCTTAAACAGAGCATGTGTAGCTGCTCGCTTACTCTTCTTTTACATTGCATTCTGCATTTTTTGTTCGACACAATTGATTTAGATGATTAGTTTCGAACCTCGTCGCTAGCACAGAGAGACAGCTAATGATGGCTGGTTGCTGGCCGAAAAATTTACTTATCACGGAGGAGAGTATAAATGAGAGTGAGTAGTTTAGCGCAAGTAGGTCTGATCGTCGCAGCAGCAGTTATGGCGTCCGCTTGTCAATCCGAGGGGGAAAGTAGTCGACAAGCATTATCAGGAGCAGGCTGTAGCGGCAGTGGAGATACACTATGTATTGGTGTCAATTATGTCTCCTATGTGGGCAGCGACGGTCAGCCAATTGTTTCCCAGGACATAGCAGTTGCCAATATCGCAACCACCAATAAGATCTTTGCGCAGTGTGGAATTGCTTTCCAAGTTGAAAACTACCAGGCAGTTGATGCTTCCAAATACGGACTTTCTACAAACAACGTTCCGATGAGCGAATTGAACGCCATCCGCGATACCTTTAACGACGGACAAACTTTCCTCGTTGCTCAAACGGGCTACTGGGGAACCACCAAGAATGCTTGGACCATGATGCCAGGAGGCGGAACCTATGGTGCAATTTTCGAAAGCACTGTTGCTGCAAATGGAAATATCGTGGCTCACGAGCTCGGACATTACCTTAACCTAGACCACATTAATGATTCTTCTGGCGTGATGAACGCAGTGATTTACCCGTCTTCGAC
>DBAE01000242.1:0-10910 GCA_002291495.1 Bacteriovoracaceae bacterium UBA1018
ATGTGGATGTAATCGCGATATTAAGGCCGACTGAGTCCAATAGCCTTTATCAGCAAATCGTAGGACGAGGCCTAAGGCTCTCTAACGACAAAAAAGATTGTTACATCTTAGATTACACCGGTATGGGGCATGATATCTATGCGCCGGAGATCAGCGACAAAAGGCCTGCGAAGGACACCGTTCCAGTTAAAGTGGAGTGTCCAGCTTGCGGGTTTGAAAATGACTTTTGGGGTTATGCGGACGACGACGGGATCTTGCTTGAGCACTTCGGAAGAAAGTGTCGGGGGGCAAAACTAGATCCGAAGAATTTTGAATATGTGCCCTGTGGGTTTCGCTTCCGCTTGAAGCTTTGTCATAGCTGTGGAGGTGAGAATGATATTACGGCTAGGGTTTGTGAAAAGTGCGACGCCACGCTGATTGATGCTGAAGCCAAACTGAAGCAGGCTAAACTTTCAAAAAATGCCCATGTACTGACGCCGGACCGGATCACTTTTGAGGAAAAGAAGGACAAAAACTCGAATCCCTATCTAGAAATCAGATATTTTGATTTTGATGGACAGTACGTGAGTGAGGCCCATTTCTTCAGTAACCCCACATCGATCAAAAAGTTTAATATTAACTTTTTACGCTCCCACCTCAGACGTCCCGAGCTAGCTCTTGAAATCAGATCTCCTGAGGAAGTGATCAAGTACAAGAGTCTTTTTCGAATGCCTTCATTTGTCATTGCTAGGAAGCAAGATAAGTATTGGAAAATTACTGAGAAGGTGTTTGCAGAGGAGTTGTAGTGGGTGATTAAAATTTAATCAGATCCAACTCGCGCTCATTAATCCGCACCCACACTCAAAGTAGGTGAAGTGATCGGATCGCCAAAGAAATTGACTGAGCCAGGATTAATACCAAACTCACTCAATAGGTCTGAACCAGCTTGTAAGAGTGGAGAGCTTGCATCTAATCGATAGGCTGTGAGGTTTTCAAGCTGTGAAACATCTCCGAGGGTGCCGCCAGTATCAGGTGCTGTCAAAAGAGGATCCACTTCAGTTCCAATAAGAGTTGCTGCCACGGTTTCGTATCCGGTGGCCGTTGCCCAGGCACTCAATGTGGCATAAGTGCTTGCCCCTTGCCGAAACTTGACTGCGGTTGCGGCACTTGCGTAGTAGTTGTTGTATTTCATAGTGAGAGTCGTTTGGGCTGCAGTAGCGTTCACGAACCGAATGCCGTTGGACTGGCTAAATAGATTATTGATGATGCTGACATTAGTGGTGCAAGCGCCTTGGAAAAAGATCATTCCAGATGATCCACCTGAGTTATAGAAGGTATTGTTGTAGATCAGGTTATTTTGGATACCTGCGGCTGTGGGTGCATAGAAGTACAACGAATTGAAGTTGTTTTCAGCCACGTTAAACCTCACCACATTACTGTTGTGGGGGAGGCTTCCAACATCATTTGAAAAAAAGACAGCTACGTTATTGTCGTGGATGTAATTGTATTGCACGACGATGTTTGTGTTCCCAAAACTTACTGAGACTCCGTTACTCGTCGTTGATCCATAGATTTCATTGTATTGAATGTCGACCGCTCGGCTTTCTGAAAGTGCGATCCCAGCTTGATTGTCTGTTCCGACGAGAAGACCATTATTATAAATTAGATTTCTCTCAATAGTTGCGCCGTCGATATTGGCTAGATCAAGCCCGTAACCGGTAGGGTAGCCTGCTGCTACTTCTCCTGGATTTGAATAGATTTCCGAATCTCGAATGATGACATTTTCAGAGGTGAAGGCTCCGGCCACACCCGTAGTTGCTGCATAAAAGTTGATGCCGGCATACTCGTTGTCATGGATTTTGACTCTCTCAATGAGGACGTCTTTAAAACCGCTTTTGCCAGTTAGGCTTGAAAATTCGATTCCTGCCCAGGACCCATTGCTGAGTTCAGCGTCTTGAATGGTAAATCCTTCCAATTTGACATCCCCCGGGAGGCCATTGGAAACTGTAATAGGAGAGCCCGGACTGCCGCCCGAGACATTGATGTTACTGATTTTAATTCCACCAACATCAGAGATTGCTATCGGAGCTGCGCCGATATGAGAGATCAGTGCACGTCCAGTTCCATAAGATGTCAATGTGATTGGATCGGTAGTTGTACCACCTTGAGTGATAATTAGATTGCCACTGAAAGTTTCTCCGCCAAAAAAGCTGATGCAGTCGCCTGGGTTAAGTGTAGCTGCATTCACTGCCGCCACTGTCTGCCACGGAGTATTTATACTTCCATCATTTAAATCAGAGCCGGTACTTTTGACGTAGCGGACGATCCCGCTTCCAGAGGCACAACTTGTCGCATTTGTTGCCGTAGTCTNNAGCCAGGTCCCTCTCAGTTTGGGCGTGCAGGCGCACGTAAAAAGCAAGACGAGCGCGAGCGCAGAGAAGGTTTTTGGGAGGGTTCGCATACGGACAGAGCCTCTATTGCTGATTGTTATATAATTGTTACATAATATACTTAATTACTCAAGTACCGCTGATTTATCACTCAGTTAGGCTGAATCGTTTAAGAGGAAACCCTGACGAGTCGATACCTTATATGCGCAGATGCGCAATAAAGAGGGTGTTTACGGGCAGAAAAGGTCGTTTTCTGGGTCATCGGATCTGTGTCCGGTTAGACCTATGGCAGTTCAGTTTTTTGAATTATCGAGGTGCTCCACGTGGCGTGGGTGGACTAGTGGGCACAACTGCGCTCTTTTTGCTGATGTTCGGTATCACTTTCTTCGGTACTATCGTTCAGGCTGCTCAGTATGCAGAAGAAGCACAAGTCACTGCAGAGACTCTACCCGCTGCCTTAGTTCTAAGTCCCCGCGCTCATGTCAAAGAGCAAGATCACGGATCGCCTGAAAATCTTACAGCGACCATTCAGGGTTCGTTTTCGGAAGAGGATTCAATACTGATTATTTATTCCTCCCACATACGGGTACGGATAGGCCGGGATGGAAAGTTCGGCTTCCCGGTACGACTTGCTGGCGATCAAGGAAGCTTTGAGCTGCTCGTCATCAATCCTTACGGAAAGCATTCTGTTCATCGTGTTTTTGTGGATTACCCGGACTATTCGAGACGTAAGGCTGATCATTCTCGATCGACTAAAAGATCAGGTGTTGAAATTGGCTTAGGGCTCACTCAACTCCAATACAAAGATCCAAGAATGGATCCGTATTCGGCTTACGCGGCTACACTTAAGTTTATGTTCAGTCTTCCACGCGGTCGATGGGACCTTGGGGTTAGTAGCTACTTCACTGCCGCGCATCTTCAGCAAAGTACGCCGGAAAGTATGCGGTTTTTTGGATTAAATTTGCGTTTTGGATATCGAGTCTTAGAAAATTCTAAATGGTCGATATCACTAGCCGGNNGCCGGGGGGGCTTATTATACAACGACCCTCGTACCCTCCGGATTGTTTGGATATACGGATGTCGCAGGACCTCAACTCTTTCCTTCGATTCGTAGAAACTTAAGCGGTGGATCAAGTGTCTCTGGATACTTCAAATATTCTCCGATCACTTCTGGTACTACTCTGTTGGATCTGGGCAATCGTGAAATTGCAGCTGGTCTGCGCTACGGGTTTGCGTCCAAAGGGCTTCCATCTCCCTGGGGGCTTACGTTTGATCTGGCCGATCTATTGATCTATTTTAATGGTCAGCCAATTCGATCACGATCGACGAGTTTTGGATTTGGATATTCGTTCTAGATCTATTTTGCAGGATAGATCGAAGGTAAATCCTCGCGATCGCCGAACATAAACAAGATGCCAGGAAAGATCCCCCATTCACCAGTCCATGCAGGGCTTCTGTATGTAAGATTTGCTTGCGCAAGCATGATGTCATGAATGCCACGAAAGTTCTGATGTTGCGCATCAAGCAGGTGAAGTAAACTCGGAATCTGTCAGTTTTGATGTGAAGGTATTGTCATCTAAGTGTGATCGCCAATGACGCAAACGCATGCATGAATTCGAGTGTTAATTTACGCAAATTGTTTCTTAACCGTGCCTTGAACTTCCTATAGTCTACTGTTAGTTTTTAAACTCATTCCAAACTGAACACTCTCAAAGGAGACTCATATGAAGAAGTTTCTCGTAGTGATGATGACTTGCGCAATCTTTGGCTCTGCTTATGCCGAAGAAAAGAAAAACCCTGAAATGGAAGCAAAAAAAGCCGAGATGATGAAAGCTTGGCAAGAAGCATCAACGCCTGGCTCTGAGCATGAGAAGTTAAAAAGTTTAGCAGGTAAATGGAAGGTGACCACTAAGTCTTGGGAAACTGAAGGTGCAAAGCCTGTTGAAGCCACCGGTACATCTACCTTTAAGCCAATCTTAGGCGGACGATTTGTCGAGCAAGATTACAAAGGCAAAATGATGGGCATGCCTTACGAAGGAACGGGCATGATGGGCTATAACAAGGTTTCGAAAAAGTATGAGTCTTCCTGGTACGACACCATGTCTACTGCTGCGATGAATTTTGAAGGAACATTTGATGAGGCAACTAAGACTTATATTTCAAGCGGTGAGTACGAATGCCCGATTAAAAAGAAGTCTCAAAAAATGCGTTCTGAAATGAAGATGATCGACAAAGACACCTTCACTTTTGCTTTGTATATGCCAGACATGGTGACCGACAAAGAATTCAAAGGTATGGAACAGCAGTATAAACGTATTAAGTAATTCATTCATTATAAGATAGAGGATCGCTTATTCTAAGGCGGTCCTCTGTTGTTTTTATTAGATGTTTTTATTAATTGTTCTTATTTGATCCTTCTAGCCGCCAAATACTCGACCGAGTTCGCAGTCATTATTTGTGTGATTCGGTAAGTGTTAATCATTTTCTCTCATCTCCTTAATTCCGTTTGTCCATCGAGACTCCGTCGATTCGATCCAATCTAGCGAGTTTGTGTGCCGAAAGGTAATGCATAATCTTGATATAAAGTATCTGATTTATGCATTTTCTGTAGAGTGCGCATATTTGTTAAGTTCTCTCGAGTAACAGAAATGGAAAAAAAGGAGAACTCATGGATAGAAGACACTCGCATATTGAAAGCCTTCGAGCGAACAGGCAATCGGCACCTTGTGTATCAATATACTTAAATAAACCTCATAGTCGCTTATCTGGTGAGGTCGCCTCTATTGCACTGTACGGTGAGCTTAGCTATGCGAAACGCCTGCTAGAAAACTCCTTCTCAAGGCAAAAGGCTACAGATTATCTAAAGCCTTTGCTTAAGCTGGCTAAGGATGAACTTTTGAGCGATGAAAGCGGTACACTCGCTTTATTTAAATCTGGGGATGCATCGAGCTGTCTTTTGTTGAAGAACAGTGGCCCGAGTCAAACCTTCGTCGCCGACAGCTTTCATATTAAACCTTTGTTAAAAAGAGACGGCTTAGTATCGCCTCAGTCGACTCCGAGTGGAAATGTCGTGAGTTCCTTCTTTGAAGTGGCTCAGGCTTTGAAACGTGGGGATGTGAAACGTCTATGGATTGCAGAAGACGTTTCAGTCTGGGGTCTACTGAATCGTGAGCGCGGTAGCATCGTTCTTCATCCCAAGCAGCTCAACGAGCGAGACGGTGACGTTCTGGATGATCTTTTAGAATGGGGACTTGATGAAAACGTCGAAACGTTCGTTTTACCTATTCATCAACTGCCGAGTCAGCAACCTGTCATTGCTGAACTCAAAGAAAGGAAGGGCATACAATGAGATTGATCCATAGCGAAAGAGATTGGTTTTCTGCAGAAATGAAGGTCAAAGAGGTCATGACTCGAATGCCCTATACTGTGGCACCCCAGGCCTCGATCTTTCATGCCAAAAAGATGATGCTCGATCATGAGATCAGACACATCCCGGTTTTGGATCGGGGCGAGCTTGTGGGGATCATCAGTGACCGTGACATTAGGACGGCTGAGACCTTCCACGGTCCAGGTTACTTGTCGGTGGGCGATGCGATGGTTGACGTGCCCTACGTCGTGGATCCAGATGCGCGCTTGTCTGAGGTGCTGACGACGATGATTGATCGAAAGATAGGATCAGCGCTCGTGGTCAACGCAAAAGGAATTGTGATTGGGATCTTTACTACTCACGATGCACTTCATATCGTCAGGGCTTTGGTTCTCCTTGGAGAGCGAGAAGAGGCGCATGAAGATTTAGATGATCGCAAAACATCACAAGCAGCCTAAACAAGGCTAGACAGCTCTTCGGGGTATCGATATAGGGTAATTATACACCGTATAATTACCCAACCGAGGAACTTCTATGATTTCTGGACATGTATTTATTGCAACGAGCTTGGACGGGTTTATCGCTCGAAAAGACGGAGACATCCAGTGGCTACTCAGTCGAGNNGTCGCGGGTGAGGACCATGGGTATAACGCTTTTATCAAAAACATGGATGGCATCATCATGGGTAAAGGAAGCTTCGAAAAAGTTCTTACCTTTGAAACTTGGCATTACACTAAACCCGTTATTGTCTTATCAAAGACACTTACAGATGCCTCAATTCCTAATGATCTCAAAGACCGCGTCCAGATCCTCAATCTCTCGCCACAAGGAGTGATGAATAGGCTTTCGGAATTAGGATGGAAAAAAGTCTATGTCGACGGAGGACAAGTCATTCAATCCTTTCTTCGAGATCGTTTGATTACAGATCTCGTGATTACGCAAGTGCCAGTACTCATCGGTGAGGGGCGTCCACTTTTTGGTCCCCTGAATGAAGATGTGGAGCTTAAGCACGTAGAGACAAAAGCTTTTCCATCTGGCTTAGTGCAATCCCGATATGAAGTGAGCTCATGGCAAAACCAAAATTAGGCAGACCTAAAGGAAAAGTCCTTTTGCAGAAAGAAGAGATCATTAAAACGGCTCTTCAGATCTTGGACCAGGATGGGCCGAAAGGGCTTTCGATGAGAAGCTTGGCAGAGCGCCTCAAGGTGACACCTATGGCGCTCTATCATCACGTGTCAGATCGTTCAGCGCTCCTTCGTGAAGTGTCTGATCGAGTTTATGGCGAGGTTTCTAAGAAATACGAGAAGAGCTCAGGCAGTGTGCGTGAAAAACTCGAGAGCTTACTGATCTCCTATCACCGGGCAGTGATCAAGCACCCCCATTTGTCTTTGAGTATCTTTGAAACGCCTGATGCATTTTCTGATGAAGCCAAGCGGATCACTCAGTGCATCATGGATCTCTTAATGGAGGCCAAGCTTTCAGCTGCCAAGAGAACGAACTGGCTTAATATCTTAGTTGACTTCACTCATGGTAGTTCGATTGCAACAGCGATGGGAGTAGAAAAACAGTCTGCTCAGTATGCAAAAGAGCTCAAGTTGTTATTGGATTGTGTAATTCCTTCTACCAACCAAAGTAGTTCCAGCCATTCCACCAACTTCGTGTATTAGCTACGGGTGGATAGAGATGCGGTTGATTGGGTGAGACTTCGATCCGCTCAAAGGATGTCGTCTCATGGATCTTTTGATCTGCAGTTTGAACTCGCCAACTGAGTTGGACCTTAGAAATCTCAGTTTCATTTTTTGAGTCTTCTGGAAGGGTGTAGTACAAGTCGACTGTCTTTTTCTCTTTTGGGTGGATAGTGATGAGGGGTAGTTCCTTTTCTTTTGTTTCTAGATTGATATAGGCTGGACTGCTTTTTCCTTGATCTCCGATGGATAGAGTCTGATCAGCAGTATTCAGAGTCCAGCTCTCTGTCTGGTTGTTCGTAATCTCGATTCGCATANNCCTTTTGTTTGCTCAGATCTTCCACACCGTAGGAAAGTACTTTAATTTCACTTTTTGCATCTGTAGGTGAAGGGACTAAGTAAGTCGCCGCCACTGGGTCGTTAGCTTCGAGATACTCTGCTGGAGTGTACTGAAACTGTGGGGAAGAGCAGGCTGCGAAGAATAATATGAATAAGGCTAAAACCAAGGACCTCATAGATTTATATGCTGCAATATTTGTACAGATCCAAAAGGCTGGTTGCACCAGTGCAAATATTGACTACGCCCGGTCGGATATTTAAACTATCCTTATGAAGAAAGAAACCCAAGCTGGCCCCCTGCATGAGTTACCAGCTGACTTGCGCAAGGCTCTGTTTTCAACCTCTAAGGTTAAGGCCGCATGGGAGGATATTACTCCGCTTGCGCGCAATGAATGGATCTGCTGGGTTACGTCCGCAAAGAAGGAAGAGACCCGTCAACTTCGGATCGCTCGGGCACTCGAAGACCTGGGCAAGGGTAAGCGTCGACCCTGTTGTTGGCCAGGATGTCCTCATCGTCGACCAAGTGCGAAAAAGTGGTTTAAGTAATCCGCGCATCTTATAAATTTATTATTTAATATCTGTGGAAACCTAATAGAACTTCATTAAGCTTATTGAATGGGCTTCATTTCTGGTTTTTTGCGTGTTCTCGGATTAGGGCGATCCGAGTCGAGATTGAACTGTTTATTTGGAATCACCGCCTTAGGAGTGGCCTGTGCTCAGATCTTAGAGCCAATGCTCTTTGGTAAAGTGATCGACGCCCTCTCTCAGGAGGCTCAATTTTCTCACTACCTGCTTCTTTGGATAGGGCTCGGAAGTATCAATGCCTCGCTCAGCATCTTTTTAGCCATAGCCACCGATCGTTTTGCTCATCGTCAGCGCTTACGAGCCATGGAGCTTGCTTTTGCTCGGACGATCTCATTGCCCTATCGTTTTCATTCCCTTCAAGGATCCGGAAAGGTCATTCGAACGATCCAGACCGGCGCAGAGCAGGTCTTTCATATTTCCTTATCGTTCTTTCGTGAAAACCTCATTGCCCTGAGTAATGTCCTAATTTTAGTTCCGATGGCCTTCTGGCTTGATTTTAGACTAGCATGCGTGCTCTTTGCGCTTGCGGCAGTTTATGTCATTTGCAACTGGTGTGTGATCCGTAAGACCTTTGCCCGTCAAGCGCTTGTCGAACTCAAACACCAAGAGCTTGCGTCTCGTGTGGTGGATGTCATGGCTAATGTCACTATTGTCAGAAGTTTTACTCGGGTAAGTCAAGAGGTGGCACTTTTCCGAAACCTTGCCAATGCGATCTTAAAAGCTCAATACCCAGTCTTAACGGGATGGGGTCTCCTTAATGTCATTACCCGACTTTCGTCCATGATCGCGATGGTGACTATCGTGGCTATTGGTTCAAGCCTGGTCAAATCTGGACAGGCCTCCGGAGGTCAGATCGTCACGTTCGTAGGATTTTCGACATTGCTGATGAGTCGGCTCGAGCAGTTATCGTCATTTGTTAATCGGATCATCGGACAGATGCCCACTCTGAAAAACCTCTTTGAGCTGATTGATCATAAGACGACTGAAGACGCTCTCGTAGCGCGGTTTAATCATAGTCCTGCACGCGGCAAGGTTGTCTTTGACAACGTCAGCTTTCGGTACTCAAGACTTGGCGTCTCGGCTCAAGGAGTGTTTGGGCTTAACTTTACTGTGGAGCCTGGTGAAACGATCGCTCTTGTTGGATCAACAGGATCGGGCAAGAGTACCTGTTTGTCGCTTTTGCAGCGTCTCTATTCACCTGATCAAGGACGTATCTTAATCGATGACCAAGATATTGCTGAACTCGAAGTCGAAAGCCTCTGTGGCGCCGTAGCAACTGTATTTCAAGATCCAGGACTTTTTAATCGATCGATCTATGAAAACATCCTCGTAGGACGACCCAGCGCAACTCGTGCAGAAGTCGAAGAGGCAGCTAAGCGGGCAGATGCTCATGACTTTATTACGGCACGCGCTGAAGGCTATGACTTTATAGTGGGCGAACGAGGTTTGGCACTTTCAGGCGGTGAGAGACAAAGGGTTGCTATTCCTCGAGCCATCTTGAAGGATGCGCCTATTTTGATCTTAGATGAAGCAACGAGTGCGCTTGATAATGAAACTGAAAAGCGAGTTCAAGCTGCGATGGAAAGTTTGAGTGAAGGTAAAACCACTTTTATCATCGCTCATCGTTTATCTACCGTGCTGGCTTCGGACCGCATCTTAGTCATGTCAGAAGGTCGAATCGTCGAGTCTGGAACGTATGCGGAACTTAGGCACTCTAAGGGATTGTTTGCGAGACTATTGCGCGCGGGAGAGCTTGGGCATGGAGATGCAGATACGGCGCCTGCTGCTCCTGCGTATGTGGCGCGGGTAGTGGAGGAGATGAGGGTTTAGATCTTCGCGACATACTACATCTTCACTTAAAATAGCTGCTCAGTTCCTCACCGCAAATCTTCCATCTCATAAAACGGCCGGATCTCGATCTCGCTCGGNNCGGCATAGGATTAGGACAGCGTTTCGCCCAAGCGAGCGCCTCTTCCATATCTTTGACTTCCCAGATCCAAAAGCCTGCAACGAGTTCGCGAGTGGCGGAGAAGGGTCCATCGATCACTCTGCGTTGAGTGCCTTCAAACGTTACGCGTTTACCAAATGAAGACGGTTTGAGTCCATCTCCAGCGCGGATGATGTCGGCGCGAGTAAGTTCATCATTAAATTTTCCCATCGCCTCGAACATTTCGGGTGTAGGAAGAATGCCTTTTTCGCTATCTTCAGTCGCCTTCACAAGTACCATCACACGCATCGTGGGTCTCCTTACCTAGTTAGCTTCTCCTTTATCATAGGTTCGAGGTATCTTCTATCGAACCAAAAAGTTCCAAAAGGGAGGCAAGATAATGCAATGCCAATAAATAAGCATTTTTTGGACCATCGATCGAGAGATGCCGAGTCAATGAGCGTAAAGACGTAAATGATAAATNNCCCTGCGTCACGGACAAGCGTAGCGTCATGAGTGAGCGATCTAAGCGGCATCGCTATAAATAAGAGAAAAATGAGTGAAAGACCTTCAAGCGTTCCTAAGACTCTAAGATAGCTGAGTTGAAACCGAGTCATCAAAACCACCACCGAAAGAGA
>DBAE01000242.1:10933-12791 GCA_002291495.1 Bacteriovoracaceae bacterium UBA1018
GCCACGGGATAGCCGAAGCGACTAGGGTCAAAATAATTCCGAAGGTGATCGTGTAGATCTTAAAGCAATCATTGGGCGGTGCTTTTTTACTTTTAGCGCGCCCGATATGAAATACACCAAATGCGAGGATCATCGTAATCGCATGGCGTAGCACCCAAAAAGAGATCANNAGATTTTTAAATCCAGTTTTGGTCATTGGACTCAGGCCCGTCCAAAGAGTCAGTCCAAATCCTAACTGATATCCAAAGATCTGGTTAAATGCCCAAATGAAGTAGTTATCCTGCCCTGTCCAATTGTGCTGTGTTCGCCAAGCCTTTGCCGATCGGATAAAAAAGTAAATGATTGCGATGAAAAGGATCCATCTAAACCATGAGTGGATGAAAAGAAGAGGTTGATACATAGATCCATCATTACTGATTTCAGGAGTTTTGAGCGAGGGGCCAAAATGCCAATGATCGATGTATTTTGGCCATTCTCATTTTGATAGAGTACCGTATAGTCCAGGCATGCATAAAGTCGCCATTTTAACTTTGCCTGATGTTGTGCTCTTAGATCTGAGTATCCCCGTTGAGATCTTTTCAAGGGCGCGAACCCTGGATGGTAAGCCGTGTTACCAAGTCCATGTTTGTGGAATTTCTAAAACGACTAAAAGTTCAGCGCTCTCGTCGCGCCTCGGCCTATCGACAGATCGGTCTTTGGCCCAATCACTGGCCTATCTTTCCAAGGCAGACACGATCGTGATTCCAGGTACTGATCCCGTCGAACCACTTCCTAAGCAAATTCGCCAACTGCTCGTTCGGGCTCATCAGCGAGGGGTGAGATTGATATCGATCTGTTCAGGCGCATTTCATTTGGCTGAGACGGGTTTGCTTAATGGACGTGCAGCAACCACTCATTGGATGGCGACGGATGAGTTGCAGAAGAGGTATCCTGAAATCAAAGTTAATCCCAATGTCCTATACGTCGATGAGGGAAGTATTCTAACCTCTGCTGGAGTTTGTGCAGGGATTGATTTGTGTTTGCATGTGGTGCGGAAAGATTTTGGTGCAGCGGTGGCCGCGCAGTCGGCGAGATTTGCAGTGATGCCCCTTGAGCGATCGGGGGGGCAGGCTCAACATATTGTGCATGCGATGCCTTCCAAGGAGCACGGGTCTTTGACTGGTTTGCTAGACTGGATGGAAGCAAATTTAGATCGCAATCTATCGCTTGAAATGATCGCAAAAAAAGCAGGGATGAGTATCCGGACCTTAAACCGCCAATTTAAAAATCAAACCGGTACGAGCCCGATCAAATGGATCCTTAAGTCGAGAATTAGACGCGCAAGGGTATTGCTCGAAACTACTGAAGATTCGATGGAGGAGGTCGCAGCTTCCGTTGGTTTTGGGTCATCGATCACGATGAGAGAGCATTTTAGGGCGATCGTGCACACTAGCCCTAGGGCCTATAGGGAGAGTTTTAGGGGCATTTGAGGGGCTAATTCTATATAATTGATATGTATTGTCGGTTAATTCTTGTCTCGAGAATTGAACTATTATATTGGCAGTGTTTATTAACTCAGGGACTAAGTCCTGGCTGTTTAGGTGATCATGAGCGCCACTTCGTATCCATCTGAAGCTACTATATCCAGGCGCCGGATAGCGCTTAGAGCACGGCGGTTCTTACTGCTCTGGTCTATTGCTTTCTTTCCACTGCCTTCTTTTGCGGCAAATTCTGCAAACTGTCAGCGGCTTCTAAGTCAGTATCTTAGTGAAGCACCTTCAAGTTATCGCGCACATCCCGATCAAGTGAATGTTACTCAACTCAAAAAGGGCGATTCGGTGGTGGTTATGCCAAAAGCATTTACTGACCTGCCTATGGT
>DBAE01000280.1:0-12508 GCA_002291495.1 Bacteriovoracaceae bacterium UBA1018
GTACTGAACGAGCCTCAGATCTGGACCCACCGACTTTTCAAAGATCCTGTAAAAAACATAGTAAGTGTCAACTCAAACCACCCGAAGAGCCAGAAGGCAACGCTTCAAGCAACTGCCATTCAGTACGGCACGTGGCGAGGTTTACCTCTATCACTCCTGGAGCTTCATCTGGAGACTGGAAGGTCCCATCAGATTCGTGTGCAATGTACTTTCGAAGGTTTTCCACTTCTAGGAGACACAAAGTATACCCCTAAAGACCGCAATCAGTTGGAAACTTCCAAAAATTTTGGAAGGCCGGCACTTCACTCCAGAACGCTCAGTTTTCCTCACCCCATGAGCAAAGAAATTATGACTTTTGAAGCCGACCTTCCTCAAGATATGAAGTTTTAAGCAGGGTCCATTGCGGACTTGCACTCTGGCGAAATCTTCGAGGAGTCTTCTTTTGCCTTCTCCTTCAAACAGTCGATGATTCTCCCATCACCGGGCTTTGTACCTTTGCACAGCGTTTTAATTTCACTTTTACAAGCTTTGAAAAAAGCTCGGCCCTTACCTTGACGAGCTTCCTTTCTTTTGGCCATCATCGCGCTAATGTGCTCAACCTGAGCTTTACATTCAGTATCCTGGATCTCTGCTAGTTTTTCTTTCAAACACTTTCCGAGTCCCCTGCCCATCTCTTGGCCTGGACAAAGTTTCTCGGCATCTGCCTTACAAATCTCTCCCCCGTGTTCTCTTCCGTTTCCTTTTCCATGAGGTTGAGCCTGAGCAACACTCATCACGAGGAGCCCTGTGGTTAAACCTACGACCAGACTTGTAAAACATTTTAATTTTGTCATTTGTCCCCTTTTTTTAAAATCCAACCTTTAAGGTACCGCGATGAAGGATCTGCCAGAGTGGTTGGAAAAGTCTCGGGCTGTTGAATTTGTCGTAGAATTGTAAGCGTTGTTTTGGATGATCGAGCGGCAGCGATGACTTCCGATTCGTATTTTGACCAACTCACGTTGGCGGAATTAATGGATGTAATGAGTAATCCACCTGGATTCAAAATTTCTAGTGCCCGCTCATGTAAGCGTTGTAGATCTTTTGAAGTCGAAAAGTTTCCTTTGNNTCTCGCCACTGCGTTTGAGCCTCGGCAGCCACTCAAAATAGTCCCCATGAATAAATCGAGCAGCCTCATCTTTGAGCTGATTTAGACTCCAGTTTTCTTGTGCCCAGTGGATGGTCGGTTTAGAGAGATCTAAGGTCACAACTTTTTCTGCCCGACCTAGACCAGCCGCGACAGAAAGACTGCCGGTGTAAGCAAAGGTATTAAGAACTCTCATTCCTCTGACATTTTTAAACAGCCATTCACGAAGTGGATAGTGATCTAAAAATAAGCCTGGGTGTTTAGTTTTTTCAAAACGGATCCAATAAGATCCAGCAGCCTCTCTTACTGACAATTTTTCTGGAGGAATGCCAAAAAGTATTTGTGGTTCTGACGGTACTTCTTTCTGAGGGCGTTCCAGGAGGACTGCCGATGCCCCCTTCTTGGATTTCAGAAACTGAGCAATCTCGTTTCGGGTCTTGTCACTCAGACGACGGCTTGAGTTAGACTTTTCCCATTCAGTAACCCAATAATGGTCACCAAATTTTTCAATCGCAATCTGAGATAGCTCACCTTTTCCTTCGCCAGTTCCGTGAAAGACCCGAAGTGCTTCGGTCCGTTCCATCCATTGATGTTTTTCGCGCCAAGTCCAAGCGTTTTCTAAGAGCTCTCTCATTATTTTTGGCCTCGAAGCGCATTTAACCAAAATAGGAAATCTTCGGGAAGCGGAATATCAAACTTTTCACCACTTGGAAGTTCAAGCCGTGATGCATGGAGTGCAACACGATTCACTTCGAGCTGAGCGTGGGTGGACAATTCAAGCACTTTTGAGCCTTGATAGAGTGGATCACCATAGAGGGGATACCCCACACTCGAGAGATGGATTCTAATCTGGTGTCGTCGCCCCGTATGCAATCGGACTTGAGCCAGAAACGCCTGCTCAAACTTTTCTTTGACCTCAACCTGGGTCAAAGAGGGTGCACCTTCGATCGGAGATTTGATCTTCAAAACCGGAAGCATGGGCCGGCCTTGGGCGATACAGTGATAGACCTTTTTGACTTCGTGTTTTTGAAACCAGAGCCCTGCTTTCTTATGTGCCATAGCATTTCGCGCAAAAAGGATTGCGCCACTCGTTTCTCGATCTAACCGGTGAACTATCCAGATCTGTCCAAACTTCGCCTCAAGCCACTGGGATAAGACGGGAGCTTCCGAACGTCCAGGAATACTCAACCATCCTGCAGGCTTATCAATGACCAGCCAATCCTCCGAAGTATGTACAATCTGGGGCTCGAGTTTCGGCTTGCTGGTGGTTTCCATGCCTTCAAGCTACCATTTTAACGCAGGTGTGGTACCAGTTTTTCATGCTCAAAATGATTAAACGCTCCCCCTTCTTAAGTAGTCTCTTTATCGTTTTAGCGCTCTTTGTAGGATATTGCGCCTACCTAGCAAATCAGCCAAACACTGAGGTCGTCTTTGATCGAGTCGTGCACTCTAGCCTGAGTCAGGAAGCGATCGGAAATGCGATGGCTCGCTACAAAGACTGGCCGCTTTGGCATCACAGCTTAAAAGAAGTCAGCAATATTCAAGATCCAAAATCTCAGGCGCCAACTGACGAGTCAGCAATTCTATTTAAAATTGAGAACCCAAAAAAACAGTGGAAGCGTTTTGAACTTTCGGCGCGGATCCATGAGTATGAACCCAATCAAAAGATTGCTCTCAAGTTAGAAAACGATTCGACTGGCCGAATCACTCGTCTATTTGATCGTCTCGAATGGAAAATCGAACTCGATCAAGCTCCTGAAGGAATTCAAACTAAAGACGGTCCTGCAAAAACAATTATTCGTGGTCGTGCCGTGGCTCATACCGCTCATTGGAGAGGTCGCATTTTTGCCGGACTTTCTCCTCGAATTATTATGAACCAAGTCTTTTATCCCGACTTAGTGAAACTGGCTCGAATCCACGAAGAAATAAAAAAACGGGATGAACCCGAAGGAATTATTCTCAAAGAATAGTTAGATCTTTTTTGCGAGAACTTTTTTTCTAAGCGCCTTCTTAAAATCAAGAAGGCGCTTAATCAGCTTCTCATCTTTTTTGATTCCGCCCGCGGCCAAAATCTGCACAGCAAGCAGCCCCGCGTTGTAAGCATTACCAATGGCTACTGTCGCAACAGGGACCCCTTTTGGCATCTGTACGATCGAGAGCAAAGCGTCTTGACCTTGAAGATGCCCGATCGGCACCGGGACTCCAATGACTGGGATTTCTGAGTGCGCTGCGACCATTCCTGGAAGATGAGCTGCTCCGCCTGCACCTGCAATAATGACTTGGATTCCTCGCTTTTTTGCAGTTTCTGCAAACTCTGCCATCTCTTTAGGAGTTCGATGGGCCGAGACGATCTTCATCTCAAAAGAAATTTGAAACTCTTCTAAAACGGTAGCTGCATCCTTCATCACAAATAAGTCTGAGTCACTGCCCATGATTACGGCCACTCTAGGTTTCAAATTCTTAGTCTTTTTCATGACGGCTGGTCTCCACGTAATTTTTGTATCCACTCCTGTTCTGCGCCATTGAGCTTTTCAAATGTGCTTTGAACGAGAGCTTCAAACTGGCTTCCACGAACTTGGTCTGCGGGTAATGATTTTAAGGTAGCATTGATGTGACCCAGTTTTCTACCCGGCTTTATTTCTTCTTTATCGTACCAGTGAAATCGGAGATCAGAAGAGAGCTTCAGCTGCGGGGACTGAGACACTCGTAAAGTAAGGTCCTTTGGCCCAAGCAAATTGAGCATAGCAAAGAGCGGTGCACTCATCGTACTTCCAAGTTCTTGTCCAAGAACTGCTCTCCAATGATTTTCGAACTGACTCGTTTCAGACGCATCCATCGAGTAGTGGCCAGAGTTATGAACACGTGGAGCAAGCTCGTTGACTACCAGTCGCCCGTCTGCAGTCTCAAAAAACTCGATTGCAAAGCTTCCGTACAGATTTTCCTCACGTGCGACCTTTTCAGCCGCCGTTTGAGCAGTTTTTTCAAGTAACGTTGGGACCCCAAGCGAAGTAGCAGGTCCAACCACTCTCTTACAGATTCCTTTTTCTTGTTCTGAAATGACTAAGGGATAACTGATGAACTGACCTCGGGTCGAATAGCATCCAATAATAGCGAGCTCTCTCTTGAAGTGAACCCTCTCTTCAGCGAAGACGCTGATTCCTTTTCCCATAGCGAGATTACAGAAATTGAATGCTTCATCGCAAGAACGAGTTAATAAAGTACCTTTGCCATCATAGCCTTGTTCGGCCCATTTAAACACAGCCTCTCCGCCAAAGTGCTCGAGTGAAGAGGTACACCACTGCTCTAACGCATCTTCTGATTGTCCATCGAAGGCCAGATAGGCTGAATAGGAAATCGAAAGCTTTTCGAGGAGCTCTTTCTGTCTGAGCTTGTTTCGAAATCGATGCAGTACTGAGGGTAAAGGCAAAAATGCGATCGGTGCCGCAACGCCCTGAGCCACCGATTCGATCAGTTCACTTGGAACAAATTCATTTTCAAAAACACAAAGATCGATCTTTTCAAAGAAAGGCCTAAGTGCATTTGCATCACTAATTTTGCCCAAAATCACTTGATCCGGGCAGACTTTGGCCGCCGGGTCGGTGAGGTTTTCAGTGAGAACCCAAGGTNNGTTTTAAACCCATCTTGAGTGCCGCTTCGGCTAACATTTGAGCGAGCTGGCCCCCACCTAAAATTCCAACGCGTTTTGACTCAGATTCTTGGGTCATTTCATGTTACCTTGGAACAGCATGAAACATGAAATCCAGCCACTGAGCAAGCTATTGGAGAGCGTCGATTCAAAAAAGTTTAGATACACTCAGGTTGTCACCGATTCGCGAAAGGTCGAAAAAGGCTGTCTCTTTGTCGCCATTCAAGGTGAAAGCTTTGACGGGCATGATTTTATCCCGCAGACCATCGCACAGGGCGCAAAAGGGGTTCTTTGCCGAGAGAGCTATGCTTTCGATCTGAAAAACATTCCAGAGCAAGCGGAGCCCGTAAGCTTTTATACTGCTCCCGACACGACTGATGGATATCGTGCACTAGGTGCCGCTTGGAGAAAGACCTTCAATATTCCGGTGATCGCTGTAGCTGGCAGCGTAGGTAAAACCACGACCAAAGAGATCTTGTCTGCAATTCTTCAAGGGAGATGGACTTCGGTGTTAAAGACCCAGGGATCTCAAAACGGGTTTGTTGGTATTCCAATGACCTTGCTTGAATTAAAGAAAAATCATGGTGCCGCTGTCATTGAAGTCGGAATTGACGAGATTGGAGCGATGCAAAAGCATATGGATCTAATCCAGGCCGATGCGGCAGTCATTACAGCGATCGGACCCGAGCATTTAGAAAAACTGATCGACATCCCGACCGTTGCTCGCGAAGAAGGATTTGCTCTTGAAACTGTTTCTCGCACTGGAGGTTTAGTCGCAATTCGCATGGACGATCCCTGGATTGCTCCTCTTGAACCCAAACTCAATTCTCCAAAAAAGACTCTCTATTCGCTCACCGATTCTAATTTACACGCCCCTTCGTCTTCGAATCATTGGATCCAGGGCCGACTCTCTGAGGATGGAAGCGAACTGAACTGCTTTGGCGCTAACCTCGCGTCAGAAGCCTCTCCACTTCGTTTGAAGCTTCCGCTCTTAGGAAGGCACAATGCCATTAACCTCCTAGGGGCTGTCGCAATTGCATACGGATTAGGACTGAACGCTGAAGAGATTCACAAAGGTCTCCTCACCTTCCGCGGCGCAGATGGCCGATCCGAACTGAAGCAGTTACCATCGGGATCTCCAGTAGTCTGTGACTATTACAATGCAAACCCGAGTTCCGTTGAAGCAGGCTTAGATCTTCTGACTCAGATCTCCTCCCGCACCTCTCCATCCCGTCCACGATGGGCTTGCCTAGGTGACATGCTTGAGCTGGGCACAAATGAAGAACAGTTTCATCGAGATCTATCTAAAAAAATCAGTGCATTAAAAATCGAAAATATCCTGTTGTATGGAAAAAGAATGAAATGGCTCGAAGACGAGCTTAAAAAACAGGGATATTCCGGAACATTAGTTCACTTTAACTCTCATCGAGAACTGGCTACTTCTCTCAAATCACGAATTCAACCAGGTGATGCCATTTTGATTAAGGGGTCTCGAGGAATGAAAATGGAAGAAGTTTGGAAAGCCCTTCAGTAATATAGACTCATGAAAGCAGAAATACTCTCGCCATCTTCTGAGTCTATCCTTCGTGCATGTGATCTGATTTCGCGTGGCCAGGTCATTGGCATGCCTACGGAGACCGTGTATGGCTTAGCGGGTAACGCTTTCGATCCGAGCGCTGTTGCACGAATCTTTGAAACCAAAGAACGACCAACCTTTGATCCTCTCATTGTCCATGTTGCGCCCCTCACTGGCGATGTGATTGCTCAACTGGATCAAATGGAGCTCATCGAGTCCGAAAAACTCACAACCAAAGCGAAAGAGACTTTGTCGAAACTCATCGATGCATTTTGGCCGGGCCCGCTCACACTGATCTTACCGAAAAGCTCTAAAGTTCCCGACTTAGTCACAAGTGGCTTGCCCGAGGTCGGAATAAGAATGCCGAGACATCCCGTCGCGCAAGAGCTATTAAGGTCTTCAAAGCTGCCGCTTGCAGCGCCAAGTGCTAATCGGTTTGGTCGAATTAGTCCAACAAGCGCAAAAGATGTCGAAAAAGAACTTGGAGATCGTATCGAAATCATCCTCGATGGCGGCCGTTGCGAAGTTGGTCTCGAGTCCTCTGTGGTCAAAGTGCAAGCCGATGGAAATATAACATTACTTCGGCCCGGTGGGGTTTCAGCGCGAGATCTTGAAGGATGTTCGGGCAAAACCGTGCAAGTTCTCAACTCGACTTCTAAGCCTGGTGTCAGCACAAATTCGCCAGGACAACTCGAAAGCCATTACGCACCTAAAAAACCCCTCTATCTTTTGCCAGAAGAACTATCGTCGAAAAAGTTGACTATTGTATCTGAAAAAAATTTAGACCTGTTGCGAAAATATTCCACTTCATCTCAGGCTATTGGAATTATGATCACACGTGGAGATGAGCGGGCTATCGGATTAAAGCTCGAAGCTCTGCTTGCTCGCAAAGTGATCTGTCAAAGTCTCAGTCATTTTGGAAATGCAGCGGAAATGGCCCAAAACCTTTTTGCTACTTTGCGAAGTCTAGATGATTCGGAAGCGAGTGTGCTTTTTGCTGAGTCAGTCACAGGCCAAGAAGGACTAGCTCATGCGATTCGGGATCGACTAACTCGTGCGGCTTTCCAGTCCTCTTGAGCGGATATTCCACATTACTACTAGACCGCTAGCAACCACTAACAAGCCAGTCGATAACCCGATCCATAATCCTACTGCTCCATATTTGAGCTGAAAGGCCAATAGCACTCCTAAAGGCAAACCAATTAACCAGTGGCCAACAAAATTCAGATACATGGATGTTTTGGTATCTCCCACTCCACGCAATGCGCCTGTTCCTACGGCTTGGAGCCCATCAAAAAGCTGAAAGAACCCTGCAATGAAAAGAAGGGATTGTCCAACTGCGATGACATCAACTTCATTTGTATAGAGCCGCAATATCAATCGAGGAAAAAGAAACATCATTACTGCCGAGAGTGCCATAAAGGCAGCACCTATTTTGATTCCCATCCATCCCATTCTTCGAGCATCAGCCGTATCTTTTCTGCCCAGTGCTTGGCCAACTAAGACGGACGTAGCCGCACCTAGGCCAAACGGCACCATGAAAGTGATACTTGCAGTAGTCAGGACNNGATCTGATGAGCAGCTAATTCTGGCAAGGTCAGTTTGGCTGCAAGACCCGTTGATAGAGCAAATATCCCCACTTCAAACCCCATCTGTAGGGACGCCGGGATACCTAATCTCAAAAGTTCACGCAGTTTTTCACGATTATATTTAAATCCGATGCGTGAAATCCATCGATCACGGGTGCGATCCATGTCCCAGACAAAATAGAACATCATAAAAACCATCACCACACGTGAAATCAATGTAGCCCAGGCGGATCCGACCGTTCCATACGCAGGTGAACCCCACTTGCCGAGAACAAGCATATAATCCAAAATGGCATTGAGTACGTTTGCAAAGATTAAAATGATCATCGCTGGACGGACTATGGATATCGCTTGCAGGTATTGTCTACAGGAGGAAAAGACTAGGACTGGAAATAAACTCAGTGAAACGTNNCTGGAATGATTTCGGCATTAATTCCAAACCAAGCCAAATGTTCTGACACGAAAAGCATAACTACTGTCAAAGGTAATCCAATAATGAGTGATAGGATTAGTGATTGTACAAACGTCTGATGACCACTCTTTGTGTCGCGAGCACCAAATGCGTGTGCAATCGGATAATCCATACCAGTCAAAAGACCCAGGCCCATGGTCATCACCCAGGAAAAAACTGAACTGCCGACACCTACTGCACCGATAGCAACTGCACTTACTCGTCCTACAACAATAAGATCGACCAAACTCATCGTCATAAAGCCGAGATAAGTAATCACAACTGGCCAAGCCAGCTGCAACATCGTTCTAAAGGGACCGCGATTGGGTTCGATCGTCACTTGTGTCATCGGTTTTTAAGTCAGTAGGATGCAGAGTTCTTCCCATCGAGCCATCTTGGCGGTGAGAGATTCTTGTACCTGCTTTTGCCGATCCAAAATTTCTTTGAGTTTCGGCTGATCGTTATAAATTTCGTCTCCAGCCAATATTTGTTCTATTTCTGTCGACTTCTTTTCTAGTNNCATTTTCCCAAGATCTTTTTTGATTATTAGAAGGCTTGGAGCTTGCTGCACTAGATGCTGGGGCTTGCGACACAGCCTCTTTTTTTGGATTGCCCGAAGACTTATCAAGTCCTGAGAGTTGTGGTCTTGCTCGGTCCCTCGCTTCCGCGATTTTTTTCTGCAGGTAATCTTCGTACCCACCGACGAGCGAGAGGACTTTGCCATTATTAATCTCAAGTACAGTATCTACTAGTGGTGACACAAACTCTCGATCATGCGAGACCAAACACAGTGTACCTTCGTAATCTCTGAGAGCGTCAAGGAGCACCCCTCGAGACTCCACATCAAGATGATTAGTCGGTTCATCGAGCAGCAAAAAATTAGAAGGCGACAATAATAATTTAGCTAACGCCACGCGCGCTTTTTCTCCGCCAGAGAGCACGCCACAACGTTTACTCACAGCATCGCCTGTAAACAAAAATGCGCCCGCAATGGCTCTGACCTGGCTAATCGCCATTTCAGGTGCAGTCTGCTCAAGCTCTTCTAAAATCGTTTTCTTAGGATCGAGCGTTTCAGCCTGCATCTGCGCATAGTAGCCGGTTTTCACATTGTGGCCGACTTTGACCTCGCCCTCGATCGACACTCCCGGATGCGAGTCCTGCGAGATCTTTCCTCCTAAAAGCTTAAGTAATGTAGTCTTACCGGCTCCGTTCACTCCGACGATGGCAACTCGAGTTCCGCGCTGAATGACCCAATCGAGATCGCGAAAAACTGTCTTTTCTCCAAAGCTCAAGGAGGTTTTCCGAACAGTAATGACTTCTTTTCCGCTTTGTTGAACAGGAGGAAACCTGAATCTGACAGAAGCGCGAGCTTCAGGAAGTTCAATTCGCTCCATTTTCTCAAGTTGCTTAACACGACTTTGCGCCTGCGCCGCCTTACTTGCCTTTGCACCAAATCGAGCAACGAAATCTTCGAGTTCTGCAATCTTAGCTTGCTGGCCCGCATACTGTGCCTTGAGATGCTCTAGGCGCTCAGTTTTTTGGACGGCATAGGAGTCGAGATTACCTCGATAACTCCAGACTTTTTTCTGATCAATTTCTAAGACCTCGTTGACCATCTTGTTGAGAAACGCAGTATCATGGCTCACTAAGAGCAAAGCACCTCNNCGAGATGGTTGGTGGGTTCGTCCAAGAGCAAGAGATCAGGTTCCATTAAGAGCACACGAGATAGGGCGACCCTCATGAGCCAACCCCCACTAAATTGCGTAAGAGAGCGCTCAAAATCCGCAGGCTTAAATCCCATTCCGGAAAGGATCTCTTTGGCTTTGGCTTCTAATCGGTACTCGTCGAGTTGATCGAGCTCNNCGCCCATACCGTTCTAATTGTTGTTCGTGTTTGGCCTCGTCCCCAGACGATTTAGAAAGGATCTCTTCGAGCTCTTTTCGTGCTTGGATCAGTTCTTCACGTCGACCATCAAGCCTCATCACTTCTTCGAGAATGGTGCGACCTTCAAACCGGGGAACTTCTTGAGCCAAGTGCCCGATCGCCAGATGATTTGCACGAGTGATTTGACCCGAATCTGGTGATTCTTGGCCTAAAATCATTTTAATGAGAGTACTTTTTCCGGCTCCGTTTGGGCCAATCAGAGCGACGCGGGAACGATGACCCAGATGGGCTTCTGCATTTTCGAAAAGAACTTTAGAACCAAATTGTTTAGAGACATTCAGGATGTGAAGCACGGGGTCTACCTTAACCGGTAGAGCCTAAGATTTAAACGGAAACTTCTTGAAGATGGCTACGCCCCTGAACATAAGCCACCCAACGAGTAGCAGACTGGCCACGTCCACTTGTACGGATAGTGAGATTTCCTAGATAGCTTAAAGAAACCTGTGTGAACACGGATCGTCCACGGATTCTACCCAAAGAAACTTTCAGTTCTCCATCTTCAAAGCGGAGATGTGAAAGAAAATCAGCAGGAGTCCAACCGTCAATCTCAGCGTACTCATCTGAAAAGCTATCGCGCTCAGGACCTGCCTCTAGGAAAGCGAGGCTGGTCACTAAAAACAAAACGGGGATGACACTCGACTCAGGAAGGTCAGGGACATAAGCGCGAAGCTCGTGGGTGCCCTCTCCTTTTTTAGACTCAAGCACCTGCACGGTTTTGCCCATGCCCTCTTTAAGTAATCTTAGTGTTGTTGCTTTTTCGGCTGTCATGCGTATGTTTCAATTTTGGTTTATTCTACAGTCATAGAATAAACTAAATTTTTTTGAGCGAGGTAGCGATATTTTCGCTAATGCAACGCATTTATACGCCTAATTTTAGGATGCGGAGTGCCTTATCTAGTTTTTGTGGATCAAATTTTTTGAACATCACTTGATCCATCACAGTGAGCGCCTTGCGTTGGCGCTCTACGAGCGTGCCTTGGCCGTCTGCCACGAGCTCGTCAAAGACATTTGCGATTACGACAATACGCGCGAGATCATAAATATTATTACCCTTGAGGCCCTTGGGAAATCCGCTGCCGTCATGAAATTCATGATGCTGAGCAATGATCATCTTCACTTCGTTAGGTACTTTTGACTCCGACTCGATCAAAGTCACGCCCTGATCTACGTGATCTTTCATCTTATTTTCGACCTCTTCAGGTGAATCATTATCGTCGATTGCTACTCTGGGTTTTCCTACATCATGCAATAACGCGCCCGTACCAATATGCTGAAGAATCAGTTGATGCGCGTACCCCATCTGCTGAGCGAGGTAGACGGAAAGAATACTCACATTGACTGAGTGATCGACTGTTCCTTTTGAATACCCCTGAAGGAGCGACAAAGGTTTGACTGCATATGGAAACTTCATCACTTCATCGACGAGCTTTTTGCTCGCTTCGAGCGTCTTCGCGACAATTTTATCAGGGTGTGAAGACTGGAAGATATCCATGGTCGTACGATGCACATCTTCACGGACAAGCGCGAGACTTTGGGATTCGGGCGAAAGTGGAACAGCTGGGGCCTCTTGACGCGCTCGGTTTTTAACCCAGTCGTCAAATTTTTGCTTCTCTGCGGCCGGGATAAACAGATTTTTAACTTTTTTAAATTCTAATCGATCGTAAGTAGCTCGATCGATGACATCGCCCTCGATCCTAAAAGTTAAAAAACGAAAATTAATATAAAGGTGAAGACTTGTTGGAAGCGGCTCGCCAACCACTATTTCGCCAAGGTTGATAGAAATAAACTTGTCTGACACTCCTTTATTGTAGGCTTGCAATTTGCTTATTGTCCACACCAAGTACACGACTTCATGGAACCATCTCAGCCATTAACACTTACATTCTTAGCCCTGATTTTTTCTTTTGTTCTAGTCGGTTTAAACGGATTTTTTGTGGCAGCCGAGTTTGCCATCGTAAAAGTCAGGCGAACCCGGCTTGAAGAACTCGCTGGTCAAGGAGTCAAAGCCGCTCGCACATCAATCGTTTGCGTCGACCAGCTTGATCAATATCTTTCGGCCACGCAATTAGGAATTACCCTTGTTAGCTTGGCCCTGGGATGGATTGGCGAGGAAGCATTTGCCAATCTCATCTTTTACTTCATACCCCCGACAATCGAGTCTCACGCAGCAGTCCATATT
>DBAE01000280.1:12527-14609 GCA_002291495.1 Bacteriovoracaceae bacterium UBA1018
AACACTTTGGATCGCCCGACCTCTTAACTTCTTTTATCGTGCTTCACACCCCATCATCCGACTCTTTAACTCCTTAGCGGCTTTTGTACTTAGACGATTAGGATATGACAATCTTCAAGAACCCCCGCTCTCCGAGCAAGAGCTCAAACTGGTCATGAAAGAATCCACCGAAGAAGGAGTGATCTCAGAGAGTGAAGCTCAGATCATCAACCGTGCGTTCGAATTTGCTGATAAGCGTGCCATCGATATTATGGTCCCGGTCCATGAAGTGGACTACCTATCGATGTCTCGACCCATTGAAGAAAACTTGGCCTTTGTCAAAAAGCACATGCACACGCGATTTCCTTTATGTCACACAGACTTCAGTACTGTGTTTGCGATTGTTCACATGAAAGATGCTTGGCCTATCCTTCTCCAAGATATGTCCAATGAATCATTGGTCAAAGCCGCGCGATCATTAGTTCGAATCGAATCGAGCTTGAGACAAGACTTGATCATGAAGACGTTTCAGAAAAAACAAATCCATCTTGCCGTCGTGGAAGATATGGACTCAAAAGAGCCGATCGGGATCGTAAGTCTTGAAGATGTGCTTGTAAAACTTGTGGGCGAAATTTTTGATGAGCATGGGAATTAGTGATTCGAATTGCTTTGGGTTGAATGCTATTCTGTATCAGCATGAAAAAGCGTATCCTCATCTCTGAACTCGATGAAACCAGTCATCGCTCCAGCATTGCCTTAAATCGACTGGTAAACCTTGGCCCAGTTACACTCTCTGAACTTGAGGCCATAGGCATATCTACCTATGGTCAACTCGAAGAACTAGGATGGGAAGAAGTCGCTCGAAAATGGGTTGAAAGTTACCCCGAACGCCTAAACGTCATGGCCTTTGTAGCTATCATTGCCACTTTAGAAGGGATCCCGTGGACCCGAGTTACCGAAAGCGACAAGGCAAAGGCGCGTCGTCTTGTGAACGAACTTCGAAATGAACTGGGCTTACCAGCTACAAAAGCGACACCACGACGAAAGAAGAAGACCTAGAGGTTCTCCGGAGAAGTAGTTCTCCAGAGAACCGACTTGTCACCGAAAAAAGCTCTTTCTCGCTCAGCCAACCTGAGACGCAATCCACCAAGTATGTCCACTGGGGTCATTTACCGCCCCACGTTTATCTGGATCCTCTTTTTGCACAGGAGCTTGTACAGAAACTCCGCCGGCAGTAAGTGCTCTTTTGTAGATGGCGTCCACATCATTCACGTAGACATGAATATGCGTCGGTTGGATTGGCCAGTCCGCACCCGCTTCTCCCATCATCACCACGGTATCATCAATTCGAACTTCGACATGCATGACAGAGCCATCGGGACGTTCATGCTTCCTAAGCTCGGTTGCACCAAAAGTTGCTTTGAGAAACTCTATGACGTCCTTAGCGTTTTTCACGAGGAGATAGGGTGAAACGGAGTTATATCCTTCGGGCTTCCAGTTTTTGCTCATTGTCCTATATCTCCTTCTGTTATTCAGGCTGTCTTTTGTGCGGAAAGTGTTTCGAACAAAAATCTCTAGCTCTCCCCTGTTCAAAATTTGTCTGCAAGTAATGTGGAAAAACCGCAAAGGCGCACATATAAATCAGATCATCTTCTTTATCGATCTGAAAATCATTGTGCTGAACCAAAGGCCGATTCAAAAAACCAAAGTGATGAAGAAACTCGTGAAAGATCATATTCTTGAGTTCTAAGAAAAAGATCTCGTCGCCATTCCTCCGCTTATACTCCGGACCGATAATACTCAACTTGGCAACGGAGTTTCCAAAGAAGATCGTGCACCTATGAGGATCGGGTTGATGTTCACCAAAGGAATTTGGAATTTTTCCAGGAGCACAACTAAAGAGCACAGGCTTAATTCTAAGCCCCCTTCTCGCCTGGATGTACAGGGCGGGATTGAGAGAGTGAAGAGCGTCAATTGCCTCAGTCAGTGTGCTTTCTACAAAGGTGCGGACTTCTTTTTCTGTTACCGGAGCATTTTTACAATCGTAAGTGACTTTGGAAAAATCCAGGGGCCGCGTACCAGTAAAGTGAGTCGACGCATAAC
>DBAE01000054.1 GCA_002291495.1 Bacteriovoracaceae bacterium UBA1018
TCTCCACGACATACATCCCATCGGGGCCACCCGAGCCGTCATAGGCAGAAACTAATTCGGCCAATTGTTGCACAGTGATCGCCTCATCCATAGTTTCAGCAAATGAATCCATCACTCGTTTTTTTAGCTCGAGAGATGGATCATACCGTAGATCAATCAGGGATCGCTTAACGTCTGCAAATCTGAGCACCCGATCCTTAAATAAGGCGAGTCCGTTGATCAACACAGGATAGTCTTTGGACGGGACGTGGATGACTAATCCTCGGATACACACACCCTCTACGCCTATCTGCTGAAGACTTCGTTGATGAGTCGTACATCGGGCCTTGAGGTCTCCAATTTTAATCTCGTGAATACCAAAGTCGCTTTCTTGACTCGATGTCAGTCTTGTAAATGCACTAAGATCAGAGTCGTTACTCCCCTGCACATAATAATCGATTGATAGACTTGCCTCATTTGAGATCTTCACTACGATGTCATCCGAGATTATGTCGGCCGTATAAATACGCAGTACTTTCACATGTGCCGATTCGACGCGATGGGTTTGCTTCACACAGTGCAAAGGCGTGGCTTTGGGTTCTTCTCCCAAACCAAAACCTACCACGATGTCCTGCGCGATATTGGTCATCATCACTACTGGCGCAGTCATGATTACTTCAGCGAGATGACTAGGTACATAAGACTCTGGACAGGTACTCGAAGCCTTTGCATCGACGTTATAACTTACAAAAGAAACACAGAACAAAAATATCCCGCTTAAAGTCAGTCTTAACTTCTGAAGCATGGAGACCTCCACTTATTCAAACAATGGAGCCAAGGTCGACTTGCCATCCTCTAAAGCAAGATCAAATCCATCGCATCGAAANNGTATAAACACCTAATGCATTTTGTAGTCTCACGCCGCGAGATTTTCTCTCAGACAAACCGGTTCTGGGATTTTTTTCGAAGTAAGGATTAACGAAGAATTCCATCCAGACAGCAGGGCCGTCAGGACTATTTCCTTCAAAGCCAACCGCTCGCAAGTAGAGTTTAAACTTTCCTATTGGAAAAATAAGATCGGGGTAACACGCCTGACCTTCAGCTAATTTTTCTGTTTCTTTTCCATAGGTGATTTCAAAAGAGCAGTGGGTTTTGGCCGGGTCGATCAGATTTTTCGGTTTAACCATCCCATCCTGAATAAAGAGCTTAGGCGTCTTGCGTCCCGCTCGCTCTTTGCGAAACTCATTTTGAATGGAGATTTCTTGTGTCAAGTTCATGTAGACGAGTGCAGGATCACCTGCGTAGCTCAGACGAAAAAACAGAACTGAAATAGCCAGAGCGAAATAGCGCATGAAAAGGTTCCTTCCCCTCCACCAGCTATATAATCGGTCACGGATTTAATCAAAATTTATTCTGCCCCGCAGCGATCAAAGCAGAATCAACGTTTTAGGCCCATGATCCAGCCTTCTTCACTCAAATTGGGTTCATCGAAAAAATTCTCGAAGGGCTCAAAAAGCTCATTCATTTCCTGGAGGTAGAGCGCACCTAGGGCAATTGTAGCCGCATCTGCAGCATCTGGATTGCGATGAAAGATTGCCCAATCGCGAGAATTGACCTCTAGACCTATCTGCGCCAGTGCCCTGGTCGAAAGCACTTTGAGACGCTCTGGCTGACGGGTGCGCGAGCCTAAAATCTCTCGCCAGACTAAACTCGGATATGCCTCGAAGAAGAAAGGACGATCTATCTCTTTTATAGAAAGATTCCCCTCCCGAAGTCGAATCGCATCCATAGGCCAAAAATTGAGCCATGATTTCCCGTCTACTTTATCTTGAGCAAGGTCCTTCCAAATTCGATAAGTTCCAGTCTGAATATTTTTCTGAAAAGGACGAGTTAAAAAAACTGAGTTAGCTCGAGACAAAACTTCACAGGTTCGGCGAGGAAGTTCTATTTCCTCAGAGCTTGAGTGAGAACCTAATGACCAGATCTTTGCAAAAAACTCTTCAGCTGCGCCGCGACCAAAAAGACCCTTTCCATGAGTCGAAGCTTCACAAAGCACCTGCCACATCGGTTGAGCGGTGATCCCTTTTGCAAAACCATAAACACAGTCCACTGCTAGAGCGAGTTTAGGTCGCGCGAGATGACCTGCGTGCAGATGGAGCGCTGCAGCTGCCTCACTTTGATTGAGCGAACTTAAGGAGACGTATTTTAGCTGCCAACCCCGTGGGCTCTGAGTTAAGAGCGCAGCTTGAAGGGGTCGCGCACGACGGCCCTGAGACAAAACCGACCCTGTCTGGTCGACACCCAAAAAACAATTAAACTTTGGAAAACGAGCAGCTTTACGCGCGCGGTTTTTACGAGATCGATTTTGATGAGATCTATGCGTCGCGTTGTTTAACGTTCTGCGCTTGAGGCCCTTTTGGTCCTTCGTAGACATCAAACTCTACTTCTTGCCCATCTGCGAGGGTCTTATAACCCTCTTTATGAATGGCGGTGAAATGAACAAAGATATCACTTCCGTCGCTTCTTTCGATAAACCCAAAACCCTTGGAATCATTGAACCACTTTACCTTACCAACGGCCATGAATTCAGGTCCTCCTGACAAACCTACTTCAGAGTAAGTGCAAGCTTCATTCATCCATGCTTGCCCCTAAAACTAGTCTGACTGGATTTTCTGAACCTGTCAAAAGCCGATGAACATTTGACGATATTTTTTAAGATGATCCCGAACGTTGACGAATTGACACTTCGACCTAACGTCTCGCTTTAGCGTCTGGGTGCGGATTGATGGGTCGAAGTAAAATCAAATATAATCTCGTCCTTGCCAGCGTAGCCAAGGGTTTTGCGGATTTCGCGCTCCTGAGCCAAGCGGCTTTTCTCTAAGCGCAGGCTTTCTTCTTCGATTTTGACTTGGTCCTCTTCCAACACGGCCAGGCGCACTTGCTTCGAGTTCAGAAGTCGGGACAGTCGGAAGGCCTGAATCGCCCCGGGAGGTCCAAAAAAACTATTGAAGACTCCAGAAAGGAATAAAGCCCAAAGTGCGAAAAAAGCGAGCCAGATCTTGTGTGGTGAAATGGCCCGCTTCTTCATCGTTATGAAAGTCCCTTAAATGCGGAGCGTCCAGCAAACTTAGCACTGGCGCCTAGTTGCTCTTCGATTCGCAAGAGTTGATTGTATTTGGCGATTCGATCGGTACGTGAAGCCGAACCGGTCTTGATTTGACNNGCGATGAATGTATCTTCAGTCTCGCCGCTTCGATGAGAAGTAATTTGGGTGTAGCCTGCCTCAGTCGCCATCTTCATGGTTCTCAAAGTTTCTGTAACGGTTCCGATTTGATTGAGTTTAATCAAAATGGAGTTTGCAGTCTTGGCTTCGATTCCCTTTTTAAGGAAAAGAGGATTGGTAACAAACAGGTCATCTCCTACGAGCTGACATTTATTACCAATGGCTTGAGTGAGTTTTGCCCATCCAGCCCAATCGTGCTCAGACAATCCGTCTTCAATAGATATGATAGGATACTTTTGTACCCATTGACTATAGAGATTAACCATCTCATCAGAAGAAAGTTTTTTTCCATCAATGCTATAGACTAAATCTTTGGTCGAAAACTCGCTCGCAGCCGCATCAAGTGCCAAATAGATGTCGCGTCCTGGAGTGTATCCCGCTTCTTTGATTGCAGTAAGAATAGTCTCGATGACTGTTTCATGTGCATTTTCACCCGGGATTGTAGGAGCAAATCCACCCTCGTCGCCTACTCCTGTAGATAGTCCCTTGGAGTGAAGAATACTCTTCAAGGTGTGAAAAACTTCACAGCCAGCACGAAGAGCATCAGAAAATTTGTTGAATCCAACTGGAACAATCATGAACTCTTGTACCGAAAGGCCATTATCGGCATGCTTTCCGCCGTTGATGATATTCATCATTGGGACCGGAAGCGTTACGCCTTTGGAACCAAATTTTTCGGCCAAAGAGCGAAAGCTTGGCACACCTTCAGCTTGAGCTTGAGCTCGAGCAAAGGCCATACTTACGCCGAGAATAGCATTTGCGCCAAATTTGGATTTGGAAGGAGTCCCATCCAACGCGATCAGCTTTTCATCGAGCTCGACTTGGCTAGAAAATGATTGCTCGGTCAATGCAGGAGCGATGGTATCATTGACGTTACCAACCGCTTTTAATACACCCTTACCTTTGAAACGCTTTTTGTCGCCATCGCGAAGCTCGAGGGCTTCACCTTCGCCAGTAGACGCTCCAGACGGAACCATCGCGCGACCTACGACGAGTTCGCCATTTCGTTTCGGATCGTTCACGGACAGCTCTACTTCAACTGTCGGAAAACCTCGAGAATCTAAAACTTCACGTGCCCAAATTTTTCTAATTTTTAATGTTGTTGCCATATTGGCTCGGACTTTTTCACAGTCGGCATCGGCAAGCAAGGCAGTAGTTTTATGCGTCGCACCATCAGCTCCGGGGGCTATCCGGAAAAGTTTGGGCTATGACACCACGTCGATAGTTAAAGATCTTTTGAACATCTTTTCTTACAAAACTTCCGGCAACCAGCTGACCCATCCAGCCAAGCGGAAGTCTGTAATAAACACGATCTCTCATCAGCGTACCCCCATCACGCGCTTCAAAAGTATGGGTATGATGCCAGACGGCATATGGTCCTTTCAGCTGAGTATCGACAAACGAACGCCCCGGACTCCACTCCTCGATCCGTGTTTTCCATTTTACAGGAATTCCGTGGATCTTAAGCCGATATTCGATCAAAGTCTGATCCTGTATTTGCTTGGTAGAGGTTTTCACTACCTTAAACTCTAAAAATTTCGGCGTGATTCGTTCAAGATTTTTTGCTTCACTAAAGAAAGTGAAAACTTCGTCGACGGGTCGACCTATCCNNATCTGACAATTTTTTGGATCAAAATTAAGCGAGCGTTTTGAGTTCATCTTGTCATCCTTTGCGATCTAGTTTACAATGTCTTAAACTCATTGTCCACCTCCAAACAATGAGCGAAAGGACATCATTATGGTTGGACTTAGCGTTAAAACTGCTTCCAAACTTTCTGGCGTAAGCCCTCATACTCTTCGTGCCTGGGAACGTCGATACCAAGCAGTTGAACCGTCTCGAACCAAGACAGGTCGACGAGTCTACTCCATTCGCGACACTGAACGCCTGAGTCTTCTCCGCTACTTGGTTAGAAAAGGTCATTCCATTGGAAACATTGCACGCTTAGAGGACGCCCAACTCAAGAGCCTGATCGGGAAGTCAGATGCCACCACTGAAGCGACAGATCGCGCTGCAAACCTGATTTTCGATCCAACTCAGGCCGCAGAGAGATTAATTCACACTCTCGCCACCAAAGACATCACCCTAGCAAGTTCTACGCTGGGAGAGGCGCGAAAGAACCTCAATCCAAGAACCTTTATTCTTGAAATCATTTCACCCTTTCTCATTGAGCTTGAAGCTCGAGTTGACAGAGGCTCTATCAACAAAGCTGAAAAAATTGGATTTACGTCCGTAGCAAGAGAACATCTCGGCCTACTTTATTTTGGACTCTGCGAAAAACGATCAGCACCCATCTCGTCTCTTTCAATTGCGATTGCAACTATCACTCAAGGTTCCGAGCTCACTGCTTTTTGCGCGGGGATTATCGCCGAAAGCATGCACATCAAAACTCACTATTTAGGCACTGCGGTATCGGCCTGGGATCTTGCAGATACACTTCGAAATCTCAACGCATCGCCATTGATCATCCAAGATGATTTGAATGGGAGCTCTCATTTTCATTCCGCACAAGAGAACTATGTGAGCCAGCTGTTACCAGAACTCGACAATAATCAAATCGTCTGGATTATCTCGCTAAAGAGTATGCTTATATCCGACAGACGCTTGAGGAAGATCTCAAACTGGGACGATTGCATAACTCAGCTGCACAAAGAACTGAGTGATGCATCCGGATTATCCTTAAGCCGCACAGAATCCCTAGCGATTGTTGCATAAAAACGCACCGCTCCGAGGATCTGTCGCGCGACAGAGAAATGAAACAGACAAATTAATTTTTCAAGCCGTGAAACTTTAGGTAATCTCGGTTTATGAAAAAATCTAAACTCACATTAAACCTTGCATTGGCATTGACCCTCTTCGGTTTCACGTCGCTCAGCACAACTCCACTTGGCTTTGCTCAAGATAGTTCGCCAGCCGCAGCACCAAGTGCTACAGCAGCTTCAGCTCCAAGCGCGACTCCAGAAGCAAAAGCAAAGTCAGATAAAAAATCTGACAAGAAAAAAGACGATAAGAAAGACAAAGCAGCGACAGGAAAAGATCGAGTTGCTGTCATTAAAACGACCTCAGGTGATATCACCGTTAAGCTCTTTGGTGAGAAAGCCCCTAAAACCGTGGACAATTTTGTCGGCCTCGCTACCGGCAAAAAAGAATGGATGGATCCAAAGTCTGGCAAAAAAATCAAAGGCAAGTCACTCTACGAAGGCACTATCTTTCATCGAGTCATTCCAGGATTTATGATTCAAGGCGGTGACCCACGAGGTAACGGAACAGGTGGACCAGGGTATACTTTCGAGGATGAATTTAAACCTACGGACAGCTTCGATAAGCCAGGCATCTTAGCCATGGCCAATGCAGGACCAGGAACCAATGGCTCACAATTTTTTATCACCGTCGCACCTACTCCTCACCTCGCAGGACGACATACTATCTTTGGCGAAGTGACGGCAGGAATGGATGTGGTGAATAAAATTGTCAATGCGCCAACTGGTATGAACGATCTACCAACGGAGCCTATCAAGATTAAGAAGATTGAAATTAAGTAAAGGGTAGTTTTTAGATTTAAACAAAAGCCAGGCTACCGATGTGGCCTGGCTTTCTTATTTTATCTTTTTAGAAACCGTACCTTGGATCTGATTGACGGCATTAAAGGCGGCCGTCTTATAGGCCTCAGCAAGCGTCGGATAATTAAACACGCTGTGAATAAAATAATTAACATCACCGTTAAAAGCCATGACGGCCTGACCAATGTGAATCAAGTCAGCCGCATTGTCTCCGATGATGTGCACCCCAAGGAGTTTAAACGTTTTACGGTCTACGAGTAGCTTGAGCATGCCCCAGCGATCACCCACAATTTGGCCGCGAGCAAGTTCTTTATATTGAGCTCGGCCTGAGACAAAATCTACTTTCTCGGCCTTTAATTCTTCTTCGGTACGTCCTAACATCGAGATTTCTGGGATCGTATAAATGCCGTAAGGAAATAAAACAGGCATCGCAAACTGATCTAAAGCTTCAACTCCCCCGCCTGTCGCTGTCTTAATTTGAAAAGCGTGGCAACAAGCAATACGTCCTTGTTCCATACTCGTTGAAGCTAACGCAGGAGCGCCAATTACATCTCCTACCGCATAGATATGAGGAATACTGCTTCTAAAATTTTTATCGACCTTCACAAGTCCACGATCATCACAAACGACACCAATTTGATCCAAGCCCAGACCTACCGTGTTTCCGGAGCGTCCCTGGGAGACGAGAGCTACATCACTTTCAATCTTACGACCGTTTGAGAGATGAACAATGACGCCCTTTTTAGTGGTTTCGATTTTTTCAGCTTCACATCCCAACAGAATCTCAGTTCCTTCAGATGTGAAGCGGCCAACGAGATGGCTAACAATCTCTCGATCAACCGATGCAAGGATCTCTTGTCTGCGATCCACTAAGTAAACTTGCGTTCCCGCCATGGAGAACATGCTCGCGTATTCACAGCCGATAATACCAGCACCCAATACGACCATCGAATTAGGCACTCGCTTCAAGTTTAAAATGCTGTTGCTATCGAGAACTGATTTTCCGTCAACGTTAATATGAGATGGAGCAACTGGACGAGCACCTGTCGCTATAAAAATAAAAGTACTTGTGAGGGTCTCATGGACAGTCTGACCGTCTTTTTCGGAAATAACCTCAACATCATTGGACGTCAGAAAGCGAGCCCGACCGTGATAAACGGTAACGTTATTTCGCTCGAGCTGATCGTAGATGACCTGAGCTTCTCCTTCGATTACCCGATCACGTCGCTTAAGGAGCCTAAGCATTTCTGGAAGCTGATGTTTCTTTACTCCAGTTGATTTATCCAGTTCGGGATCGTGCTCTTGTCCAAGTTTTCCTCGGGCACTCAAAGAGTAACGATAGACTGATTCTCGAAACGATTTAGAAGGGATGGTACCAAAATGAATACATCCCCCGCCGACCTTGGGATACTCTTCGACAATGGCTACTTTCTTGCCAGCTTTTGCGCCCTGCAGTGCAGCCCGCTGTCCCGCGGGGCCTGAGCCAATGACGATGAGATCGAATATTTTTCCGGTGTTCAGCATTTTATTTAAGCAGCGTCTTCTGTTTTCGTTTTACTCATCATTTCGACATACCAAGCGGGAGGAGCAAACTTCTCACGAGTATATGGCAAACGATTGAGTTCAATTTCTGACATAAAACTTGGCAAATAACCAGTCGGGATCATCTCACCCACAATTTTTCCGTCTTGAGTTTTGCCTCGTTGTACAAATTTAAAAATATCACGAATTACGTATTTTCCAAACTCATCTACCTCAGGAAGCACTTCTGAAATATGAGTGACTTTACGAGATCCATCATTCAAACGTTTGATTTGCACGACTAGGTGAATAGCCGCAGCAATTTGTCGGCGGATAGCCGTTGCAGGCACCTGGGTCCCACCCATCATTGAAAGTGTTTCAAGGCGGACGAGTGCATCGTAAGGGGTATTGGCATGGGTAGTTCCCATTGAGCCGCCGTGTCCAGTATTCATCGCCGTGATCAGATCAAGAGCTTCCTCACCTCGAACTTCTCCGACTACGATTCGGTCAGGGCGCAACCTGAGCGCAGAACGGATCAGATCCCGAATAGTAACGGCTCCCTTACCTTGAGGATCGGCGT
>DBAE01000284.1:0-14477 GCA_002291495.1 Bacteriovoracaceae bacterium UBA1018
CTGCATACGCTCTGAAGTTGCTCAAAATTATCCGAGTCTGAATAGTATCGCTCAAGCTTACAAACCTGCGGTGGATTATCCCGGTCGGGCAGATACAGCCCATCCGTGTGAGTCGACGCAAAAACGTATTCAGTTGGAAAGGACAGAAACAAAATAGAAATTAGAAACGATAGAACACACTTAAGTAACNNCTCCAAACCCCCCGGTCTGACTCTTTCTGTATCAATCATGCCCGGCAAAGTGTCAACCTGCAGACGACGATTATTGCGCAAAACTTGACATTTATTTGGTCTTTGGATCTTCTCATTATCTAATTTAAATGAAGATTACTCAATTCGGACTTCAGAGAGCTCATTTTTTGCGACTACTTTTAGTCGGGTTCTTTACTCTTTATTCGTACCAGTCTGTCGTTCGAGCCGATTACCTTTCTTACAAAAGCTCCTGTTTCTGGGCACTAGATCCATCAACAATTCAAGTCCATGAGGGAATAGAGTCCCGCGAAGATTCGAATGAGTTTGAAACTGCGTATAGTTTAGGTGGCGAGAAAAACTTAAAAGTTCTCCGATACTTCTCTAAGATAGGATCACCCAGTTATATAAATAAACTTTACGTAGAATTGACTCGCCTGAGACACGACGGCGTAGGGCTTTCTGTCTTGACTGAAGCGATGCATCGAAGTGAAGAGATGGATAGCTCAGTCCGCGTGGTGCCCTTTACGCTAGACGAGACTAACCTTTCTATGCGCATGAGCGATATCCGAGGAAGAAGCACCCTCCGAATCTATGAAGAACTCACCGATCCGAAACAGAGAAAAGACTTTGTCGACAATTTGATCGAGATTTTCGAATACATTCGACAGAGTATGTTGGCCTACAACGAAAGGCTCCTCGCCGATAGCCGAGGACGTGCACATGTTCCTGAATCCTTGGGGACTTACCAGGGGCTTCCCTCTCTCAAAATTAAATATCGCCTAAAGGATGAGGGCGGAGTTCTACAATATTACACGATCTGGCTTCACGCAGATAATCTTGTACTTTCGCGTGACGGAAAGATCTGGATTGTGGATTCGTACTGAATGCTGCGCTGCCCAGGCCTCTCACTCAAGGGCATCATTCCTTAAATTTGATCTCCTATTCATTCAGGGCTAATCTCTCCATCATCATGAAACGGAAACTTTTATTTGCTCTCCTGGCTTCCATCCTCACTCTATCTTCCGCCCACGCCGAACTCTGGCAAGGCGCTCATATGCAAAAGGCAAAACACGCGTCACTTTTGACTGCGGGTCAGTTGTATTTTGATCCAAGTGAGTTCATGGGATTTGTTCAAGGCATCTACGCATTCCAGTCCAACTTTCAAGGAGAGCTCCGTTTGGGCCTTGGAAGTGAGCCAGTCTACTTCGGTGCGTTTGGAAAGTATCTCTTTCTCAATCACAGCATCTTGTCGATGTCACTTTGGGCGGGTTTTCATACGCAGGATAGCTTCAATCTCGACAGTGCTCTCATCATGAGCCACACCTTTCCAAGTTTTGAAATCTACTTTGCTCCTACATTTCAGCTCGCGTTTGATGAGGGTGATTCATTCCTCCGTGTAGGATTTGTACCGGGCGTATCTTTCTTTGTCGCTAAGAACGCGCGACTCTACACTGAGCTCGTTCTCAACATCGATAAGTTCTATAATGCGTTTAGTGCGGGCGTGAGATTTTACTTTTAGCGCCAATGAGTTGACACTTGACCGCGCGACCACAATTATTGGCGCTTGGTCATGAGATATCCAGGAAATGAAAATGATTTCTTGGTATTCTTATCTATAAATGTCGACATCATCTCACGCACAACAACTCAAAAACATTGTCTCTTATCTCGACGAGCGGGTTTCAGGCCAGTCACAAGTCGTTGAACTTTGTCTGGCATCTGTGCTCGCAGGTGGTCACTTACTTCTGGAAGGCCCCCCCGGTGTTGGCAAGACCACTTTAGCCCGTGGCATCGCTGAAGTTTTTCAAGGTGAGTTTAGTCGCATTCAAATGACGAGTGATCTATTACCAAGCGACATTCTTGGCTTTTTAAGACCGGCTTCTGAAGGACGTGAGCTCGAATTTAGAAAAGGCCCTATTTTTTGTAATTTTCTCTTAGCAGATGAGCTGAATCGTTCGTCGCCAAAGACCCAGTCTGCTCTGCTTGAGGCAATGGCTGAATCTCATGTCACAATTGACGGCAAAAAACATGCTCTGCCTAAGCCGTTCTTTGTTATCGCTACTCAAAACCCAGTCGAGTCCCACGGGGTATTTCCACTTGCCGATAGTGAGCTTGACCGCTTCACGATGCTCATTGAGATGGGTCTCCCGAGCGCAGAGCAGGAAACGGCCATCTATCTCAGGCAATTAGCCGGCGCAAAAAATACAATTTCTGATCTAAAAGTCGACGCACTTAATCTCAACCTCTTGAGTCAGCTCCAAGAAAGCGTTAATCAAGTTACAGTTGAACAAAGCGTGTTTAATTATTTCTATGAAATTGTGAAACAAACTCGAAACCACGCTGAGATTGCTTCTGGTGCCTCAGTTAGAGGTGCCCTCCTCTATCTCGCAGCAGCTCGCTCCATGGCGTTACTACGCGGTCGAACATTTGTTACACCTCAAGACTTGCGTGACCTAGCTGTTCCAGTCTTAGCTCATCGAGTTAGTCTCGTCCAAGAAGGAGCTGGTTTTGTCGGAAAACGTCGTATTATCGAACAAATATTATCTCAAGCTCCAGCACCTCGCTAAACGCATCGAAGAAAAGCTTCTTCGAAATGGTTATCGACGCCTCTCCATTCAGACTTCGGGTCGTTGGTACATAGGGCTGACGATCGCTTTAGGAGTTGCAGCGCTCAGTTCGGGAAATAATATTTTGTACCTTCTCGAGAGTTTTCTCTTGGGCGGCCTCATTTTGTCAGGAGTACTCTCCGAGTACGCCGTTTCTTCTTTGAAAATTCACTGGCGTCGCACTCAGGCTGTGGCTGAAGAAGTGACACTGGATGAAATCGTGCTTACTAATAGTGGAAAGTTTACCCTCTTCTGTGTCGAAGCGGGCGAATGGCAGAATGGGCAATTTGTTCCTTGTGCTTTTATCCCTCTCCTCGAGTCAGGAGCATCTCAGACCGTGAGTCCTACCCGTAGCTTTACCAAGCGAGGTAGGATCGAGTGGCAAGGATTAGCCGTGCAGACGAGCTTTCCTTTTGGTTTTGCAACGAAACTCAAATGGCTCGATCAGCCCGGCCAGAGGTTGGTATGGCCCTCTCGGATCAAAGGATCACGCAAGAGTCATCCAGATCATGGAAAAACGTCTCGTGGTACTGCAGAGTTTCTGGATGGTGAAATTCGAAGCGTTCAGCCCGAAGAAGATTTTCGAGACATCGTATGGACACTGACTCTTAAGACCGGACAACCCGTAGCACGACACAGAAGCAGCAAAAAGTCCGTCTATAAACCGATCATTAACCTAGATGAAAACTCCGATGAGGCTTTTGAAAAATCCATTAGTGAGATCGCGACCGAACTCTTTAAATCATCCCATGAGATTCAGGACGCCACACTCGAAGTGAGATCTACGTTAGGCAAGAAGTTTGTTCACGGGCGTTCAAGGATATTAGATTTTCTTTCGACGGTCGAACGAGCAAAAGGAATGAGCTCATGAAGCTGGCACAGATATCGATCTGGAGTATTCGTGCTCTCGAGGCTCTTACTCTCTTGGCCTTACTCGGCAGTACTGAGATCCAATCCAATGCCTTTGTCGTTACCGTCGGCATTGGAGCCATGACATTTTTCCTTCACCAACGCCGCCTCAAGACAGGTCCTTCGAACCTAATTCCAACTCGTTATGTCCTGCTCTTGACCATCACAGCCATGGGTNNCACTTGTAGCTCGCATGCCAGCTCTCATCGCTTCATCCTATTTAGCATTAGCCCTACTTACGTTAACCTGGCTACTTGCTCCTTCACGCGCCAATAGGACGCTTCGGCTGAGCTTATCTTTTGTTTGCTTAATCTTAGCAGCTTCACTAACCCCTGAACTTTATCTTGCTGCGATCATCACAGCATTTGTGGTCCTAGGTGCAGTACTCTTGATCTGTCACTATCTCGAAAGCGAGTTTGAGAAACATGCGAGTCATCTCCTCAATCGCAATCTCCCTGGCCGGATCATCGGCCAAGCGGCTGGGCTTTCGCTCATCGTCTTCGTCCTGAGTCTCGTCATCTTTCCAATTCTTCCTCGACCTAAGCCNNAACAGGTTATACTGAGAAAATTGATTTAACAGGCGGCATCGGATTTGGAGCAGGTTCAAATCAAACTCCAGTGATCCGCTTCTATCTTCCAGATGTGGGTGAAGCAGAACTTCAACTCCTTTTTCCGAAGCTTCTTGTCCGAGCGCGGGTGCTCAGTCAATTTGATGGGCACACTTGGTATGGACGTCCTATGACATCTACCCCAATCTTAAACCTGCCGAAATCTCCTAATACTAAACTCATTCAAGCCATCCGAGAGCCGATCAAGTCACAACTCCTTCCGATTCCTTATGGATCGCAACTCATTCATGTCGGTTATGACGAGCTAGGCGGCATTAAGCTTTCGAGTCAAGGCGAATGGTATGTACCGGAAGGCGCTAAGAAGAGACTATCCTACGAGATCTTGCTCAACACTCCTGAAGCCAATAAGAAACAAGAGCCTACAGTTTCAGACACGCGTTTTCCGGACATGCCCGAAAAACAAAAGAAAAAGTGGAAAAACCTCACTCAGCAACTCTTTCAACCTAATCAGTCCATCTTTCAGAAGATACGATCGCTCGAGAGTTTTTTTAAGGATAAGCGCTTCAAAGCTAAACTCCTCGAAGCACGTCAGGACACCCAAGCCTCCGCAGTTCAAAATATTGAAACCTTTCTGTTCGTTGATCGCGAAGGTCACTGTGAACTATTTTCGTCCGCTGCCGCCCTCCTCTTTCGATCCGCCAATATTCCAGCTCGTGTGATTTCGGGCTTTAGGATCGCATCCTCGCCTACAGCTCAAACTCTCACTATTCGCCAAGAGGACGCACACGCTTGGGTTGAAGTTTGGGACGAAAAAAATGGATGGATCCCGCTTGACCCGACGCCTACTTATCGCCGCAATACCATTTTTCAGATGAAGTGGCTTCGAAGCATGCGCGATTTTGTAGGAGCTTACTGGTATCGGTATGTCGTTGGGTTTGAGGAAGAAGGATCTGATGAAACTTCTCAAAAAAAGCTCGCCAGCGTAAGTCGAAGTGCCACTCTCGATTGGCTCAAGTCCGGCGATGGTATGAAAACCATGATCGGAGTTGTACTCTTTGTATTAGTGTTAGCGTCTGTGATTCTAAGCTTTGTAAAACGTCGCAACCGAAAGCCGACAGTAGGACTACTTTCAAAGTTGGACAATCGAGAGCTCTCTCGCCTTTGGCATAAAGCTCATAAAAAGGGCGTTTTAGAACAACCCCAATGGAAAGCCGTCTACGAAGAGTTGCGTTTTGGCCCGATCGTTCCTAATGACCCAAGATGGAAAGAGCAGATATCAGCACTTCGTTCGCTCTTGACTCAGTAATCTAGGATTACTCAGATACCTGTGGTTCTGGCTGCGGATTTTCAAAGTTTTCAATCTCAGCGTTTTCATCGCTTCTTCGATCCGGAGCCGCCTGNNAATCAGTGATCAGGTCTTCAGACTCAAGCTCATCTTGGATTTCAGAAGTACGTGAGACGCTATTTGAGGCTGCAGTCTTTTTGGATTTCGACTCAGCTGCAATTGCAGAAGTCCCCAAAACTAGAGTCATCATTCCTACAAATAGTCCTACAGATTGAACGAGGCTAATCATTTTTTTCATACACACCCATCGTAGAAGAGGTTTCAAATTTTAGCAACCCTATGACGCACTACTTGGCCATCCTGGTACCAGATGGTCCCCGCAAATGGTACCTCTTTTTCGATGTAATCTAAGAACAGTCGATCTCCAGGCCAAGTTTTTAGCTTTGAGATTTCAGGGGCAGGTACCCATCTCAGATCCCCCTCGGGACCTCCGCTCATTTTCAGGTCCTTTAGCGCTTTTGCGTCGGGATGAGCGATAAATACGCTAACAAGCCAGTCTTCATTCTGTTGCGCTTTGAAGTTGGGGAACTGCAAAAACCCTAAAAAACGAAATGCGTTGACGTCAATCTTCAAGCCCGATTCTTCGAGGACTTCTCGTTGAGCAGTATCGTAGATGGACTCATTCAAATCGCACTTCCCGCCGAGGCCATTCCAGATGCCATCCTTACGATGAAGCATGAGTACCTGTCCTTGTGACTTCACGTAAACGAGTACAGCGGGAATCACTTTTTGAGTTCCAGATTCGTAAGAGTTCATGCGTAAAGTTGATCGATTACGCCTTTAAACTTAGACTCAATGACGTTTCTCTTCATTTTAAGCGTCGGAGTCATCTCACCTTCGATGATCGAAAACTCCCGGTCTAAAATCGCGAACTTTTTGATCTGTTCAAAACTTGCGAGAGATTTGTTGAGATTTTCCACGTGTAGCCCAATCTCTCGAACGAGCTCCTCTTCAGTACAAAGTCCATTCTTAAAGTTTGAAGTTGCAATTTTTTTCAGTGCTGATTCATTCAGAGTAATCAAAGCCGAAAAATATTTGCGATTATCACCGACCATACAAACTTGGCTGATCACGGGAACTTCTTTGAGGCGTTCTTCAATGGGTGAAGGCGCAACCATCTTTCCACCCGAGCTTTTTAGAACTTCTTTTTTGCGTCCCTTGATTCGGATCAGCCCAGTTGGAGTCCACTCACCTAGGTCCCCCGTATGGAGCCACTGATCTTTGATAGTGCCAGCCGTGGCCACATCATCGTTCAGGTAGCCTACAAAGACGTTACGACCACGCGCAAGGATCTCACCATCTTCAGCCAATTTAAACTCCTGCCCAGCGATAGGCTTGCCGACCGTGCCGGCACTTTCGACGCCTGGCTCGGTTAAGCAAAGAACTGCCGTCGATTCGGTCATGCCGTAACATTCGTAGATCTCCACACCAAAAATTCGGAACCAACGCGCGACATGGGGCGGAAGAGGCGCAGCACCTGATGCGGCGATTTGAGTTTTTCCAAGACCTAAGAGTTTTCGAACCTTACCCAACACTAGACGCTCAGCGATCTGAAACTGGATCATGTCCACTGGGTTTGGAAGTTTTCCTGAAAATTTTGCTTCGGCAACTCGATTTCCAACTGCAATCGCCCATTCGGTCAAAGCTTTCTTCGCCTTTGGGGCTTCAGATACTTTTGTCATGACACCTTCCATCATCTTTTCCCAAAGACGAGGAACGCATAGAAGCAGAGTCGGCTCAACAATTGGAAGTTCCTTCGACACATTGTCAAATTTGGTGGCAAACGAAACTAAGTAGCGGCGACTGATCGCAACGCCAATGCTCTGCATTTTTTCAGCAATATGGCAGAGCGGTAGAAACGAGAACATGGAACCCGTTTGCGGCAATTTCCAGGTTCGAATGACGGTATCTGAAGCAAAAACAATATTGTCATGCGAGAGCAAGGCGCCTTTTGGATTTCCAGTAGTGCCGGAAGTATAAATCATGAAAGCAGCAGCATGAGGATCGAGTTTTTCTAAAAACTGCTCGAAGGTTTTTACCCCTTTCTCCGCAGATAGTTTTCTGCCTTCTGATATTGCCGTTTTGTAGGCCACTGCTTTTGGAGAAATACTCACGTCACCATCAAAAGTGATAATGAGTTTTACGGATTCAGGAAGTCCTGCTTCTCCGCGCTCTTCCACGATCTTTTTGAAGTAGTCTTTGTTCTGGACTGCGAGCACCGAGGCTTTATTGTGACCAAGGATATACTGAATTTCTTTTGTCACAGCGTTTGGGTAGAGCCCCGCTGATTTCGAACCAAGCAGCAACATCGCTAGATCCTGATGGATCCACTCCATGCAATTATAAGAAAGAATTGCTCCCGTATCCGCAGATGTAATTCCCTTGGATTCTAAAAAGAGAGCCAAGAAATAAACACGTTCTGCTACTTCTTTGGCCGTTAACGTTTTCCACGTACCAGTCGTGTTTGAATAATAACGATGCGCCGCTGCTGAAGGCGCTTCTTTTGCCCATTGCGAAAGACGATGAAGTACTGTCGTCGACATATCCCCTCCTCGAGTGTCAGTAACCCCGTGTGTGAAGTCACCTTCTACTGGAAGAGAGTAAAAATCAAGGACTGTGGTTTTGATGCCAAGCTGCGTCGAGGGCCCTCGCCATATAAACTGAGGTACCAATAGTAATTTCGTGAAATGAGAGCCACGTAGTCACGAGTTTCTTTGAACGGGATCAAGTCGAAGAACAAGACTCGATTGTCAGTTGGATAGCGTCGTTTCCATTCGTCCACTCGTTCAGGGCCTGCGTTATAAGCTGCTAGTGCCAACTCTGCGTCCGATGAGTAGCGGTCGACCAGATTTTGGAAAAAGCGGACACCTAAACGCACGTTGGTTTGAGGATTATAAAGCTTAGATACTGAACCTCGCTCCATGCGTCGGGCAGTTCCCGGCATTAGCTGCATCAATCCCATCGCGCCTGCGCGAGATCGCGCTCTTTCATTAAACCCACTTTCCTGGCGGATCAGAGCTGCTACGAAGTAGGAGTCCAATCTTTGTCCGTACTTTTGTAGGACATCAAACTGCCGAAGCGGATAAAAAAGCTTAAGCGTCGCTTGAGAGATCAGCCAAGGAGCATCCCTGAACACCCCGGACAAAAGTCGAAACTGCCCAATTGATTCGCCAGATCGATGCATCAAAACTCCGACATAAAGGCGAAACGCTGGTTCAGACTCCTGCATGGTCTCTTCCAGTTGATAGAGAAAACTTCTGGCTAAATCGTTAGCACCCAATGACTGCAAGACTTCAACTGCGCGGACTATCGGAGTTGTCGCTGGCACTTTGTCGGAACGAAAAAGAACGAGAGGTTCTTCATTCCCTAACACGCGAAAAGATTCTGGATTACGCCCGGTAATTAATAACGCATGAAAACTCAATGGGAAATCTTTGATCAGACGAGATCGAAAAGCCGTATAGCGCAGTTTTTTTCCAGATTCTTTTGCGCAGTATGCTCGCCAATAAAGGGAACGAGAAGCAAACTCGCCGCTGCGAACGGAAGAAAGTTGTTCTAAGATTGGATCTACGCTTTCACATTGACCAGCCCAAATCTTCATTAAGCTGTAGCGATACCGAGCCTGATGAATCGAATCAGATTCTGGGTCTTGGCAGGAAATCGCTTTTTCGTAGAGCGATAGTGATAATGCCTTAAAGCGCGGCTCGGGAAAAAACTCTTCCGCTTTTTGACCAAGTGCCGTGAGGATCGGAATATTTTTACACGCGTTTGAGTCGAGTGCTTTCGTGACTAATTTTTCGAGTGGTTCCCATGATTTAAAACGACGAAGCGCTCCATAGATATGCGCGCGCGTCGCTCCCCGTAATCCAGAAAGGTCCCCTTTTTGGATCATGCCAGGAATCTGTGATCGACTGGGTGGATCAAACTCTTCGCTGTTTGTGGGATCGGCGTCCGCAGCAGACAATGCTTGTGCTAATTTTTCTGAGCCGCGTTTCATAGCTAGCTCACAGTAAAAGTTTTTTTCTTGCCGGCCTTGGCACCAGTTGAGCCAAGTCGTGCGATTGCGTGATCTGGACTGTTTTTTTCGAAACTCAATGTACTCCTTGGCATCTTTTTCTAGCTTGGGCCAGGAGCCTTCGAGNNTTGGGACGCTCGGACGAGGACCTTCTGGCTGCGCAGTGATGACTGGTTTTGCCGATTGCCCCGGAGGTACGGGCATTAAAAGAATAGTTGGATCTACAGGAGCAGAAGTGGATTCACCCTCTGTTTGGCTTGTTTTGGTCGCAGCATTTTCTGCTTCAGTGGGAGTCATGACAGGAACTATTTCTGCTGAGACAGGAACTTCTGGGTTAGATCCATCTGCTTTCAGAGCAGATTCTTCAGAAGGTGTTGTCGCAGTCACATCACTCGCAGGAGAGACCACAGTAGGAGAGACCACAGACTGATCGGACGTAGACTTATCCCCTTCTGCAGCCGGAATTGGGCTTGCAGATACCGCCAATGTGGTTAAAAGACTAAGTGAAACGCCAATGAATGCTTTAGCTTCTGAAATTTTCAACGCGATGCCTTCCTTGTGCAACGTATGAGCCCGTATGAAATGATATTGGCTCTTCTAACGATAGTAAACTAGGTTCTCATCCATGATTAAGATCATTACATTGACACCTAATCCTGCCCTCGATGTGTCTGGGCATGTATCCGAGCTCGTTCCTAACGAGAAAAATTATGTTCGAGATGAACGCCGCGATCCAGGAGGAAATGGAATTAATTCAGCACGTATTGCTACTCGCTTAAACGCCTGTAAATCCTTTCCTAAGTCATCCAGAAAGCACTCTGTGGAGATTCTCGCTACCGGGCCTCTCGGAGGACAAGCCGGAGACGAAATTAAACAACTATTAAAGAATGAGAAGATCAAGGCACGCTTTGTTTCCATACGTGGATTTACGCGGACCAATATTACCGTAACTGAAGACTGTTCAGGACTTCAGACACGTTTAACGTTTCCCGGTCCAAGAGTTTCGAGTACCGAAATCAAATCGGTCTTTGCCCAAATCCGGAGATTTAGAGGCCCTGGTATCTTTCTGCTGGGTGGAAGCTTACCGGAAGGCTGCCCCGACGATTTTCATATTCAAGTCACACGTCTCGCTCAACGTCAAAACCTTGGCGTCATCGTCGATGTTCCATCCAAATACCTGAAGTCACTTTTAGAATCCTTGAAGTCCCCCCTTCTGATGATCAAACCCAATCAAACGGAACTCGAGGAATGGGTCGGACATAAATTAACAAGCGACCAAGCACTAGCCGAAGCATCCCAGAAGCTGACTCGATACTCAAAAATCGTCTGCACGTCGCTCGCTGAGCGAGGAGCAATGATCACCGTGGGTCATCGCACTTGGTTTGCTCAAGCCCCTAAGATCGAAGCGCGAGGTACCGTTGGAGCTGGTGACTCGATGGTAGGTGCAACGACGTTTTCTTTGGCCTCTCGCGGCGTCTGGCTACCGGAGCATGTTGAAGAGTGTTTTGAACGCCGAGACGGTGGAGGGTCTTCGTTGCCTTCCGAAATTGAAGACGCATTAAAGTGGGGTCTTGCTGCAGGTGCCGCCACGGCTGAGGTCGTTGGGACCTCCTTGGCCCGCCCGGAGGAGATTGTCCGACTGCAACCCATGGTCAAGATTTCTGCATTCAGTGGTTAGGCGTTAGTTTTTGGTCCCTGCGCTTTAGAACTAGTGGCACTCGCTGAAAACCACCGATCTGCGAGGTTCTCGCAGAACTTGGAACTTACTTCTCCACAGATAACCTCGGGTTTGTGTGGGCGTTGTCGGGAGTTTGGGGTTCTCTGGAGAACCTTGATTGGACCCCGCGCCACTTCTCCAGAGAACCTTTTTTCGTGGCGCTCTGAATGGGGCGGTCCGATTTCCGGACGTTTTAGAAAAAATCTTTCAGTGTGGGTGAGAAATTCTTTGACAGGATTTTTGGTGAGTTTCGTTTTGTTTGTGAAAATGCTCGTAAAATAGGCCTAAAACGGCTTTATTTGGTCTGGGAACGAGCTAGAGCTCAAAATCACCTTTTTAAATCGATTTCTCATTTTGCGTGGCTCCTTGCTCATTCTCGTTCGTTTTAGAAGGGTGATTTTTCGGGTGTATAGATCTCTTTATGAGAAACAGTCCGAGAGATTTAAATCTAAGATTATTATCTGATTCAGTGCTTGAGCACTTCACAAAAAAAGCCGCTCTTCAGGAGCGCCTGAAAATGACGGAGATCTTGGAGTACTTAAAAGAATGTGACCTAAGACGTCTTTATTCCAAGCGAGGGTATAGTTCTTTATTTGAATTTACGGTGAAGGTCCTAGGCTATAGCGAAGGAGCCGCTCATCGAAGAATCAAATCCATGAGACTCATGAAGGCAGTGCCAGAAATCAAAGAGGACCTGGAGAAAGGAAATTTGAATCTCACTCAAGCGGCTTTAGTGCAGGTGTTTTTTGAAAAAGAAAAAAAGCTTCATCAAAAAGAATTCTCCCAAGAAAAGAAACAAGCCCTTCTCATGAGCGTGCAGCAAAAGAGTAAACGAGAGCTTGAGATCTTTTTAAATGAACAAAGAACCATTCCTCTACCTCTGATCCCTGAAAAAGTAGAACCACTCACTAGGCAAGCAACTTATTATCAATTCACAGGCAATGAAGAATTCACAAAAAACTTAGAAGAACTCAAAAACCTGCTTGGGTTTGAACTCAAAGATCCTTCTTCACTAACTGAACTTATGACCAAGATGAGCGAGCTTGCTCTTCAAGCCTTAAAAAAGAAAAAAGGAATCACAGCGCCTCCTCAGAAAGCAGGTTCTCCGGAGAAGCTTGTTGCTCCATCTAAAGCTACTCCACCCCAACCTCAATCACCTGAATGGCCTACAGCTCATTCGAGGTATATCCCCCGATCCACCAAGCGAGCGCTTTTTCATCAAAAACCCCGCTGCCACTACACCGACCCCAAAACCAAAAGACGCTGCATGTCCCAGTTCTCCCTACAAATCGAGCACATCCATCCCTACGCGCAAGGAGGCTCAAGTTCTCCAGAGAACCTGGAGCTTCTTTGCCCAGCCCATAATCAGCTCAGGGCAATACAAAGGTACGGGGAGAGAAAGATGAGGAGGTATGCGGGGTAGACCAAACTCAGGCAAGGTGATGACTCGAAACGCGAGAATCGGTGTATCGGGGATCGGAACATAGACTATCGGAGTATACGGCGTCAATTCATCACACCTCCCACTACGACCTGCAGCGCACGAAAAAGTCGCTCCTCACCCGGTTAATCAGTTTTATCAACTTTGACCCCCAAAAATGGGATGACTCCCAATAAACACCGTGTTATTCGCGAGGAATGGCAAAAAGATTAAGTGTAAAACACAGAAAACGTCGTCACGATAAAGCAACCGCATACGCAAATGGCACAGCTCCAAAAGCTCACAAAGTAGCCGTTGAGCGCAGCAAAAAAGCTCTGAAGAAAAAAGCTTACCCGATGGCTTAATGGCCAGCATCGCCCGGAACTTGGGCTGCTGACCTTCTGACCCAGTCGATCGCTTACGTTCAGACAAGAAATTACGGAAACCTGGAGCGCTACGGTCTAAACCGCTAGTGTTTCAGGATTTTTCCATTTAAGCACGCAGTACCACCTAAAGGAGCGTACTAACCCAGTGAGAGTGGCGATTATAGATTTGGGCACTAATTCTGTCCGTTTCGACGTCCACCAGATTGGTCCGAAGGCACAAATTCGACAACTTCACCGTGAAAAGTTGATGGTGAGGCTCGGACAAGGTGTATTTCTCGAGGGAAAGCTCGATAAAGAAGCCATTCGGCGCACCCTTCACGCGTTTCAAAGCTTCCAACAGACTGCTCAACGACTTCGCGCTGATAAGATTATTGCATTCGGAACAAGCGCTCTCCGTGAGGCGTCCGATAGCGACCGATTGCTCAATCTGATTCAATCCCGTACTCAAATAGATATCCGAGTCATTCCAGGCACTGAAGAAGCTCGCCTCATCGCAATTGGGGTACTGGTACACGAAAAATTGCCCAAGGGGGCCTTTGGGCTCATCGATATCGGAGGGGGAAGTACTGAGATCTCCACCTGTCGTGCCGGAAAGGGCGCCACAAAGATTGGAAAAAGCCAAAGCTTCCCTCTCGGGACTGCCCGCCTTCAGCAGGTTTTCTTAAAAAGTAGTCCGCCCACCCCCGAGTCGATTGACCAGCTCAGACGATACATCAAGAGCATCTTGCTTCCTCAAATGGTGGCGGAAAAGTGGCCCAAAGTAGATCGACTCATCGGCTCAAGCGGCACTGTAAGAGCTCTAGCCAAAATCGTAAAGAAAACAGGCGGTGGAAAGACAATTGATCGCAGTGACCTCAAAAAACTGGTCAAACTGATGAGCTCGATGACCACTACACAGCTGATGGGGCTTCCAGGCATGGAAGCAAAACGGGTCGATATGATCTTGGCCGGGGCCATACTCCTCGAAGAATGTATGGAAGCCGTAGGAGCGAAAAAAGTTTTCGCGACTGAGTATTCGTTGCGAGATGGGATCTTAGAAGAACAGGTGCAATTGTACTTAAATCAAAAAGCATCTGCAGTTGCATTTCATCTGAAGGATGTTCGAGCAAAGGCNNCACGACTTTGTTTGAGAGACTTCAGTCCGTTCATAAATTAGCGACAACATGGAAGCCTTATTTGATTGCATCAGGACTCCTTCATGATGTGGGTGAGATCGTCTCCCCTGCTCATTACGAACTCCATTCCTACTACATCGTCAAAAACGCTGATTTTCCGATGATGGAAAAGTGGGAGACAGAATTTATTGCTCAACTTTGCCT
>DBAE01000284.1:14526-20972 GCA_002291495.1 Bacteriovoracaceae bacterium UBA1018
GTAATGCCGCGATAAAAATAAAAAAAGTCCAAATTCGACCCAATTCCGTTCAACTTTTTGTCTTGGCGAGAAGTATCACCGAACTTGAGTTGCTTAGAATCGAGCAGAAAAAGGACTTTTTTGAACAGGTCTTTAAAAAGAAACTGATCGTCGTGAGAACTTAAGCTTTCTGGTTCAAAGCTTCTTGCAATTCGCCACGCTCAAACATTTCAGTAACGATGTCGCAGCCGCCAACAAACTTTCCGTGAATGAAGATTTGAGGAACAGTTGGCCATTGAGTGTAATCCTCAAGGGCATCCCAAAGTGGATCATCGGATAATACGTCGATACCGACGAGCTCGTTAGCTCCTGCTGCTTTAAGCACTTGGCAAGCTCGGTTAGAAAAACCACATTGAGGAAACTGTGGAGTGCCCTTCATGAAAATAACGACTGGGGCCGATTTAACTTTCTCTTCTACTTTTGATCTAAGTGGGTGTGCCATAAAATATCTCCTAATTTATTCACCAATAAACTTTTTATATTGATCCGGTGTAAAGGTCTTTAGAGTTAATGCGTGTACTTCACCTGAGTCAATCTCGGATTGAAGAACACCAAAAACCAATCGATGCTGCTCGATCATCATCTTGCCTTGGAAGGCTGGAGAAACTACAACGGCTTGGTAGTGATCCTGAGTTCCAGTCAAATCCATCACCTCCACGTTAGTACCTGGAGCAATCGTCTCAATTCGTGCTTTTAGCTGATCGGGCGTCATACTTTATCCTTTCTATTTAGATCGGGCATAGCATGATCGCTCCTCGAATTTAACGCCAAAATGACACAACCCCTCTTATCTCGAATATAAACGGGTTTTAAACTCAGCTTAGCGCCTAGGCGCACGAATTGCTTTCGATCAGGCCATGGACCAACTCCCCTCGATACTCCCCGTGCTTCCCATCCGCAATTCGGTCATCTTTCCCTCGGTATCTATGCCGCTCATGGTCGGACGACAAAGGAGCCTAAAAGCTCTCGAGGGTGCTGAACTTTTCGGCAATCTACTGCTCGTAGTGACTCAAAAGGCCATCACCACCCGAGACCCCCTGCCGGAGGATCTCTACACGGTCGGGACTCTTTGTAAAATTGAGTCTGTTACCAATACGGACACTGAAAGCCGACAGATTGTGGTCACTGGGATAGCCCGCTATCAAGTTGCGGAGTACATGCAACCTGACGAGTTTAGCAATTATCTGAGTGCCCGAGGGGAGATCGTCGCAGACGTGGCCTCACAAGACGAAGTTCGAGTCTTGGCACTTCTCAATAACCTCAAAACCTTGGCCAGAGAGATTTTAGAACTCCTACCTGGTAGCACCGAGCCACTGATCAAGCTCATCAATCGTGTGGACGATGCAGGTTATCTCAGTAACATCTGTGCTGCTTATCTCAATTTAAGTCTTGCCGAGAAACAAGCTCTGCTCGAAAACACATCGATCGAGTCTCGCATTGAGTCTTTACTCGAGGCCATGCGTAAAGAACGAGATGTTCTCAACGTCCAGCATGAAATCCGAGATAAGTTGTCTGAGCGCCTCAACAAGTCCCAGCGTGAGGCTTTACTCAGAGAGCAACTCAGGACTATCAGAACTGAACTCGGCGAAGAAGAAGGCGGCGAAGCTAATGAAGAGATAGAGCAACGCCTCAAGGATGCCAAACTTTCTGAAGACGCAGCTAAACAAGCAAAAGAAGAACTGAAAAAACTGAACTCGCTTCCAGCTGCTTCGGCCGAATATCATGTGATCCGCACTTACCTTGAACTGATCGCATCCCTGCCGTGGTCTATTTCGACAAAGGATAATATTGATCTCAAACGGGCTCGACAAATCTTAGATGAAGACCACTACGGATTGGAACAAGTCAAAAAAAGAATTTTACAATACCTAGCAGTGGCGAAGCTCAAGCATGACCTTCATGGACCTATTCTCTGCTTAGTCGGGCCTCCAGGGGTTGGAAAAACTTCACTCGGTCAAAGTATCGCTCGCGCCTTGGGACGAAAGTTTATTCGCACATCACTTGGCGGTGTCAGAGATGAGGCTGAAATACGCGGTCATCGTCGAACTTATGTTGGAGCAATGCCCGGCAGAATCATCCAAAGCATTAAACGCGCAGGAAGCCGCAATCCTCTCATGATGCTCGATGAAATCGATAAACTTCGTTCCGATTTTCATGGTGATCCATCTGCCGCAATGCTTGAAGTTTTGGATCCCGAGCAAAACAAATCTTTCACAGATCACTACTTAGACGTACCTTTTGATTTGAGCGATGTGTTCTTTGTGGCAACTGCGAATATAGTAGACACTATACCTGGTCCCCTTCGCGATCGTATGGAGATCATCGAAGTTCACGGCTACACGATTCAAGAAAAGCTCGCGATTGCGAAAAATCACCTTATCCCTAAAGAACTCAGAGAACACGGGTTTAAACCGCATCAAGTTCAGTTTGAAGACGAGGCCCTCATACAAGTGATCACCCACTACACGCGGGAAGCCGGTGTACGGGAGCTCGAACGAAAAATTGCTGCACTCCTAAGGGGCGTTGCAGAACAAATTGTAAGCACCATGGACGAAGTACCGGAAGAATACCAAAAGAAAGTAACTCTCCCTGAGCTCAAAAGTTTCTTAGGTCCTGAAAAATATTTCCCTGAAAAAGCGGAACGCCTCATGAAACCTGGCGTCGCGACTGGACTTGCTTGGACTCCCCAAGGTGGAGATCTCATCTTTATTGAAGGTACAAAAATGCCAGGCAAGGGTTCTCTCATCTTAACAGGGCAACTCGGCGAAGTCATGAAAGAGTCAGCTCAAATTGCTCTCAGCTTGGCCAGATCACTCAGTCTCAGTGGTAAAAACATTCGTCTAGATGTTTCTAATCAAGATGTACATATTCACGTACCCGCTGGGGCAATTCCAAAAGATGGCCCTTCGGCCGGGATCACCATCTTTTCGGCACTCGTTTCGTTGATGCTCGAAACTCCCCTTCCCTCGAGCCTGGGGATGACAGGTGAGATCACTTTACGTGGCGTAGTTTTGCCCGTAGGAGGCATAAAAGAAAAAGTCATTGCCGCCCATCGGGCAGGGCTCACGACACTGATCATGTCTAAGAAAAATCAAGCTGACATCGAAGATGTGCCTGCTGAGGTCAAAACTTCACTCGAGTTCAAGTTCGTGGAAACACTCGAAGAAGTGATGGAAGTAGTGTTCGGACAAAAAGCTACTCTCGCCCCCGTAAAAATCTCATCCTCTCCATTTGCGGCTTAATTCTAGGCATGGTAGCAACGTCCCCAGACAGCTTTGGGGGAAGCATAGGATGGGGAAACACTTCTGGTCTCGGATTTGGACGCTCGGGGTTAATCTTTTACTGATTATTTCAGTTTCACTTTTGCAAATTAAAACGAGTGCTGCCGATGCAAATACATGCCCTTATCTGCTCGACGGCATTCCTGTTTCAAANNACTTTTGATTGCTCTTCACGAAGCTGAATCCAGATACGAAATTGAGATCTTGACCAAAGAAATAAACGGGCGCAAACACTTACTCGTTCTAGCAGGCGAACACCCACCATTCGAACCGAGCCAAGTCGGAAAAAATTTAGCGCAGCACTTTTCTCTCCAAGGCTACCAAGATGAAGACCCTGGATCAATCTTGGAACACTCAAACGTCGTACAGTTTACATTGAACCATGGACATAAAAAGTCGTTCAGTGAACGTATAGACGATGCGCAACTTCCTTTCACGATGGGTGCAATGTTTCAAAAACAACTTCTCGACGGGCTCACAGAACTCCACGGATCACAGCCCGATTTGACATCTCATTTATTAGGAATCTTTGTACTGAGTAATTTTACCTACATCGGAGCCAAAGCTTACTATCAAACTCAACGAGGCGCGGAGCCTTGGTTTAAAACCTACTTTCCGTTTGCAGCGGACGGATTAAGAAATCAGAGCCAGACCATGGCTAAAAATCTCGAAAAAGGTTTTGCAGATAATCTCCTCACGGATCAAATGCTCGCGGTCGTTGCACTGACCTATTTTGACTCCATGAAAACAGTCTTACTTCATGACTATGGCTACAAGATCGCTACATTTAATTTGGACTGAGGTCTATCCGGAGACCATTTCGGCCCCAACAATAAGCATTTACAAGACCGTCATCAGTCGTCGCACTATTGAGAAGGTAGGAAGCACGCGTGCAGTCAAAGCGATAACGTGAACCACCTCGGGTTCTACGATGACTCCGAGCGAGACCGTCTGGGATCTCAAGCTCGAGAACACCGTTATCTAAGGCAGCTTCAGTGTACTCGACTGTAACTTCCAAACTCCCTAAACATTGCGCTCTTACTTTGACTCTTCCGTCAGTTGGGAAAGCTTCGCGCGCATCGAGTCGAATAATTCGTTCAAGCCCCTGGCATTCGACACCGTCTAAGTATCCCAAATACTCGATTTTAAAGGTCTGAAGTTTTTCGTTTTCTGAAGTCGAAGCACTTACTGATGCATGGGTTCTCTTGCTCCCCGTGCTTAGACCGATACAAGTTAAGGCTACGGTTAATAGTAACGATTTTGTTCCCCACATGAAGATAGCATACTGCAAACGCCGTGCAGCTTGAAATCAATCAAGCACGTTTTAACCATTTTTCGACGTCATTGACGCTTCGTGCATTAACGACCAATCCCTGGCTCAATAACGCCTTGCGCGCTACCGCTACACCAAAATGCACATCTTTGAGTCCGTCTGTATCATGTGCGTCCGGATTAACTGAGACAACCGTTTGATATTCGCGGAGCTTTGCGCCCCATCTCCAATCGATATCAAGCCGAGCTGGATTTGAATTAATTTCTATCGCCACATCCCTTTTAGCAGCTTCTTCAATAATCCGTTCCATATGCATATCGTATCCTTTACGACCCAGGAGCAATCGTCCAGTCGCATGCCCTAAAAAACGAGTATAAGGATTTCGAATCGCTTCAAGGATTCGATCTGTCATCGCTTCTTTATCCATTTGAAAGCGAGAATGGATAGATGCAATTACAAAATCAAAACGCTTCAAGATCTTCTCATCATAGTCCAGTGAGCCATCTGCCAAGATATCACTTTCAATACCCCAGAAAATCTTAATATCTGGATACTTCTCTTGTACTTCATGGATCTCTCGCTCCTGAGTCAAAAGATCCTCGCCCTTTAAACCCTGAGCATAGAATGCAGACTGGCTATGATCTGAAATACCAATGTATTTATATCCAAGATCTCTTGCTGCAACTACCATCTCTTCGAGACTCGCACTTCCGTCAGATCTTGTTGTATGGTTATGAAATACACCCTGTATCCCTTGCCAAGAAAGAACGTCAGAAAGCTTTCCTTTTTGAGCAAGTTCAATCTCTTCACCCGTCTCCCGCATTTCAGGCGAAATCCACGGAAGTCCGAGTTTTTCATAAAACTCTTCTTCAGTCTGTGAATTGCGTCCAGATTCAACTCGAGGAAGCAGCTGCCAGTGCTCGGGAGATGCAGTCAGATGCGCTAAGTTATATCCGTAATTTTCGGCCGTAGAAAAATGAAGTCGAATAGGAACTTGAAGCTTCTCGGCCTTTTGGAGATTTTCTGCAGCTTGTTCTAAGTCCGCTTTAATTGTTTCAGCATTTTTCTTCGGAAGTTCGATTAAAAACTCAAGACCATTCACCACTTCCATTCTTCGACGAACANNACAGCCCCTACTTCTGAAACTCGACAGTTGCCGTCTTTGACATGATTTTGCAGCCCCGCGAGAATGAGCTTTTTCACTTTCTCCGCAGCCGGGATTGCATCTGATATCCGGATTTGTCCAGCATGAGCCTTCAGCAACTGAATCCCTTCGATGATCTTATTCTGAGCCTTTTCGCCGAAACCTTTGATTTTAAGAAGTCGATTTTCTCGACATGCATATTCGAGCTCAGCGACGGAGTGTACTTCGAGCGTTTCTATGAGTTGCATCGCCCTTTTTGGACCAAGGCCAGGAATCTCGGTGAGCTCCAAAAGCCCGTGGGGCAAAGATTTTTTGAGCTCACTCAAAATGGAACTTTCGCCGCTTAGAATAAACTCCGTAAGAACTTCAGAAATTCCTTTCCCAATTCCGGGCAGGTCAGTGAGAGTTTTTGCTTCAGCCCGAGTCAGGAGCTCTGAGTCGGAGAGAGATGATTTGGGATCGTTGAAAAACTGAGAAGCTTTCTCAAAAGCTCGGAGTTTAAACGGATTCTCGCCTCTCAGGGTCATCAAATGGTGAATTTCGTCAAGAAGGTCAACGATCTGCTTTTTTGTAACTTGCGGTTTTTGAGTGTTCACTTCCTAGTTATAGCAGATGTAAGCGGAGGCGACGAGTCCTCCGCTTATATCCGTTCTAGTAGATTACTGTGCCGTGTTCATGTCTGTTGAGCCACTGGTGCTCAGATCTGCAT
>DBAE01000126.1 GCA_002291495.1 Bacteriovoracaceae bacterium UBA1018
GGTCCGTGAGTTCGAATCTCACCCTCTCCGCCATTTGCTCTACAAAACAATCTCAAAATCAAATCTCGCTCTGGTCTAAGTAAATACTTTAGCTCGCGGACATCCGTGTCCAGTCTACCCTCGCACTTGTCCCTCCTGGACGTGCTTCGGGAAGCTCGTAAAGTATTTACTTAGACCAGAGCAGGACCGGAGTTTGTCTTTGTTGTGTAGAGCAAATGGCGGAGAGGTCGGGATGCGCGTGGGCTACGTACTTTCGGCGTCGAAACCACGCGGTACGCGTAAAGTAACTCAGCCTTTTAAAAACTCAGCAATCACCGGCAAGAGCGCCTTGGCACTGGCCATATGATCTTGTCCATCGAGCTGTTTCAATTGTGCACCCGGAATCGCCTGAGCCAATTGGTGAGCGACACTATGGATGCCAGCTGGACTCTTTTCGCCATAGATAATTTGCATCGGAACTTTAATCTCAGATGCCTGAACTGTGGGTGGTAATTCACGAGTGAGTAACATGTCGTACTCAAGTGTAGGAGCAAGCGCCTTCATGATCTTCCAACCTGGCATTAAAGGTAAAAGATAAACGAAGAATTTTGGCATTCCGATACCGATTAAAAAAGTACGCAGTGCTTGCGCGTTCTTGTTCTGGCGAACGAGTTCGCTGACCTTCGTACACAATACAGCGTACTCACTCTTTTCACGCTCATCATGAACGTAAGAGGCGTCATAGATCGATACTTTTGAGATTTTACTCGGGATGCGTCTGGCTGCTTCAAGAGCAAGCACGGCTCCTGATGAGTGACCGTAAAGAAAGGCAGAACCTCCCGCGGCGTCGATCATTGCTTCAATATCTTCAATCTCACGATCGATCGAATAAGGAAGGGTATCGCTGCTATCACCTCGCCCCCTACGATCGTAATTGTACATTGTGAACTCACGTGCAAATATTTTCGCGTCGTCAAGGACAGGCTTAAAATTGCGAAAACAGATGGCCCCAGTGATATAAATCAGAGCTGGTCCGTTACCATAGACATCATAAGCCAATGTTGTTCCATCTTTTGATCGTATTGATTTCACGAGTTCCTCGGGTGTTAAAAGACTATCTTGTCATGATAATTCAAAATTGTTTATATGGACAAAAATGTCCCTATAGAATTTCTTTGTTTTGAGCCCCTTGGAGTATTTTAGATGAGTCGCACCCCACGAAAAAAGAACTGCCCAGTTCATGCCTTTCAGAAGCTCATTAGCGGAAAGCATAAGATACGGATTGTATGGAATCTAAGCGAAGGTCCGTTGCGATACAATGAACTCAGAAGAGGCTTACTCAGTGGCGCTGAGGGCACCGAAGAAGTCGCTGCTCGGGTTCTTAGTCGAGAACTGAAGCAACTTTGTGAGTACGGTCTGCTTCGTAGGCATGACTATAAGACGGTACCACCGAAGGTCGAATATTCACTGACAGCCTCGGGACAAAGTTTTCTACCTGTGATTCGCGCTATGCACGACTGGGGCGTTAAGCACTTATAAATTATCCGTTTACTAACCAACAAGATGAGATATTGCATCCCTATGAACACATCAGAAATTAAGCGCACCTTCTCAGGAGCGCCATGGGAAAAAAGAGTTGGCTACTGTCGTGCAATCCGAATAGGAAATACGATTGCTGTGACCGGCACTACTTCGCTCGATGAGCAAGGGCAAGTATTTGCCCATGGAGATGCTTACAAGCAGGCGCGGCGATGCCTTGAGATTATTGAAAAGGCGATCAAAGATTTAGGAGCCGATCGTAGCAACATCATTCGGACCCGGATGTTTGTCACTGACATCAGTCGATGGGAAGAGTTTGGCCGAGCTCACGGCGAATTTTTTTCGGATCATCCCCCAGCGACAACGATGGTCGAAGTGAAAAGCCTGATCGACTCGAATATGCTCATCGAAATCGAAGCGGACGCGGTTATTTTGTCTCAGGAATGATTCCACACGCGATGCGATCACCCGATTTTCCAGATGGATTGGTCGCTAAATCATCCGGGCCGGCATGAATGACAATCGCGGTACCGCCAGGCTTTCGGAGAGATTTTTCCCCCGTAGCAAGAGTTGCCCCTTTTAAGACATGATCTAACTTTCCTTGGCCATCCGCTTTGACTTCCAAGTTGGGTAAATCTCCGAGATGTGATCCGTCTGAATTTAGAGCGCCATGTTGGGTGTTGGTCGGATTATAATGACTTCCGGCAGTTTCAAACTTTGGCCCTTCGCACAGTCCTTTTTCATGAACGTGGATACCCTTGAGCCCTGGAGGAAGACCTTTGACGTCAGCCTTAACTCGGACTCCACCTTTGCTCTCGGTAAGATTGGCAGTACCTACTTTATTGCCGCTCGGGTCCTTGAGATCTACGTTCAAAGATTTATCGGCCGAAAAGCTATAGTTGGAGCAAAATAAGAATGCTGAGGCGGCTAAATTTAGGGCAAGTGTACGTTTCATAAATATCTCCAGTCAGGGGACCTTTCAAAGTGCGCACCAATCCATTCGAATTAACTGTCCTGCGTTAGTATTTTTCTTTTTTGTTCCAAAAACTCTTCTTCGGTCAGCGCGCCTTTTTCCCGAAGTGCTTGGAGACGCTCAAGCTTTGCGATGGAAGATCCACTGCCTAGGTCGAGTCGGGTCGATGCACCTTGAAAGAGCTCTTTCACCGACGCAAGCCATGTGTCGACTATGGGCAAACTACTCTTTCCATCGATCACGACCGAGTGGGCCACTAAATCATGCAGAGTTTGTTTGTTTTTATTAAATAGAGCAAAGATAAATCCAATAAACAAAATTACGGTCGAAACAATTTTAAGAAGATTGCGTAGGGTGGCTGCCTTAAGGGACAGCTGTTGACCCGATACGTCGGTCACTTGTATGCTGAGCGCGTATTTTCCCAAAGTTGCCCGGATAGGAGAGGCCTCTAAAATTGGAGCATAAAAAAACCAGATTACGAGACCACCAACAAAGGGAAGGACTTGTCCGACGACTGCGCAAGGAATGAATAGGATTATGGTATCGAGCCAAAGGGCTAATACCCTTTTGCCTAACGAAGCGTAGCTCTGATGAGTCGTAATGTAATCCATAATTCCTTTCATGGTCCGGGAGGCAGTGTGTAATCCGGACATATAACTTAAGTTATATGCCGCAATATTTAACATACTAGCCCCCTCCTCGACCATAGGACGTAGATCAAACTTGTATTTAGCCGAAAATCGAATAGCTTTTTGAAATGATTACACTCTGCCAACCGTCGCGTGTCTGGGGCTTGCCCAATATGAGTCCATTTTGTGCGAAGCTTGAGACATATCTTCGTATGGCTAAGATCGAGTACAAGCTCAAGGGAGGCCTGCCAGCTTCAGGCCCTAAGGGACGTATTCCCTATATCAAGTTTGAGAATGGTGAAAAACTTGGCGATACAAATGCAATCATTGCAGAGCTAAAAAAGCGAAATGGTGATGTGCTTAATGCATCTTTGACTCAGGAGCAAAAAGCCGTTCACCTAGCATTTCGATCATTATTAGAAGATCGTCTCTACTACATGATGGGCTATCTGCGATGGAAAGAAGAAGAGTCGTGGAAGCATGTGAAGAAAATTTTTCAACCGTTCATGCCGCCGGTTGTTGGGGGAATAATTCTAAGTCGCATCAGAAAGACTTTTTTAGAAGATTTTTCAATCCCATTAGTTACTGAAAACAGCAAAGAAGATATTTACGAACTGTCTAAGGAAGCGATTGCCGCGATCTCAAAGTATTTAGGTGAAAAACCCTATTTCTTTGGCAATGAACCTACTGAGACCGATGCGTTACTTTACGGCTTTTTGATTCAATTGATTTGGGTGCCTTGGGATAGTCCAATGAAACAACAGGCTATTGAAATGAAAAATCTCGTTCCCTATTGTCAGAGGATGCAGGAGCGATACTGGGCAGATTTAAAGCCTGAGTACCTGTTTTAAGACAAAGATTATTCAGACTGAGTATCGACTTGAATGTAGGTTTGGCCTTCAGCTACGCCGGTATCTGCACTGACCAAGAGCTCTGAAGCAAGAGTGACAATCATAACAACCAAAGATCCGACGATAGTAAGTTTTCTCATATTTGCTGTCTCCAGGTACCTTCTATAAAGCAAGCCCCCTGCCATGTAACAAGCTCATGATTACAAAGGGTTAGAATGACCTAGGGCAATCGTGCCCTTACAAACTTACCGGAGAGTGTCTAAAGATTAGACACTCAAATTGAACTTATGAACCCCTGTAAGCTAACCGAAAAGAGACTAGAGACCTCTATAATGTTTCGACTTTTCACCTTAGCATTTCTCACTCTTATTTCTTCCTATGGTTGGGCTGGCTCCATCCAATACGACCTATTCTTCTTTAGCGGAAATGCCCTTCACGATGGCAGCGGCGATCTCGGCGCAAATTACTATTTTTCAGAAGTACTCCTCCGAAGCGGTGTGGTACCTGAGTCCGCAAAAGTCGCACTGATTATTACCCATGAAGATCCGAGTGAGTACGTTTTAAGAACTTCCAGCAAAACTGGAAGACCGTCGCCGTCAATCAGTAGGGATGACCTCTACGAACGATCACTGCAGTTCTATGGACTATCAGGAAAAGAAGGAACGCTCGAGTTGGGGGGCCGACAAATTAACTGGATGACCGCTGATCAAGCTTTGAAACAGGGAGCGGTGGCTGAAATTGGCGTAGTCCAATCGCTCTTTCCACAAACTGATGACATTAGCGGAAAAAATATCGAGTATCGAAAGGTCATGTCCCAACTCGTCACCAATTTAGTGGGCAGTGAAGACTATGGCAATCGTCGAGTTGAAACTAATCGAGTGCATCAGTGGAACGATTTCCATCCTTTTACAGTAGGAGGCTCAAGCTCCGGAGTTGTATTTACAACGGGATATGGAGAATCAGTGGGTCCAATGGATTCAGCAGGTCACTATTTGGTGCCGCGAGCTAATTTTCAGAATCGATCTGTCTTTGATGGTAAAGAAATCGTTAACCGTCCGTCGGACCTATTGCGAGTACTCATCCATCCACCAGGTAAATTTTCTGACAACCCCGAGCCAGCTAAAGACATAGTGGATAGTCTCTTTTTGAACGCAAAAAAAGGCCAAAAAGTTGAACTTCAAACGACCAGTTCTGAACTCTACAAAAAAATAGTAGATGCATATATAAAGGCTGGCAGTCCAAAAAGTCTGGAGTTCATTGAAAACAAAAGCTTGTATCAATGGAAAACATTCAAGGAATTTCAACATGCTATCCGGGAAGCTGATTTTGTGATCAGTGGTGGCCTCATGACCGGTATGATGGCGTGGAACGAAGGGATACCCGCCGAATTCTTAGAACGAAAACATCTGATTCGTGCATACAACGATTTATCTCTTCATTTAGATGAGGCGCTTGGAAAGAGCCTTGTTGAAACTCATGTCACCGCAGCGCTGAGGCTTGGGCGGGTAGAAACTGCACGCCGTATCCGTTCGTTGACCAAGATCTCAAGCTATAACAAATTGATTCACCTGATTGGTTACGGATTGTCAGGACCTGCTCGATCGCCACTGATGCCGCTTTGGATGTCTTACGTTACTGAAAAATTTGACCATCAAGCTCGACGCGAAACACAAGCCGAGATTATCGAGCTAATGGATGTAGAAAAAGATCTTCCGGAAATTGAAAAGATGAAAATGAACTTGAGTTCTGAAGATCTTGCTCTCATTGTGAGTAAAGATCATCAGTTTTTTCAGATCCCGTCCTTGTGTGATCGTCAGCTTGACGAAACTCCATTGAACGTTAAAAAAGAGCAACATACGATGAAACTCCTGTCACCGTTAATTGGGAATGCATCCCAAAATGTGCGGTCGGCGATTGTTCCTGTTCTGTTTAGAAATGCTCAAGGATTTTAGAACCGTTCCTGATCTAGCATTAAAAAAGGCAGCGCCACTAAAGCGCTGCCTTTCTTCTTTCGCATCTCAACTTACATTGGCATCAAGAGAAGGCTATGCCTTTTGGCCTGCTTTCTGACCAGCAGCTTGTCCGGCTTTTTGTCCACCAGCTTGTCCAGCCTTTTGACCGGCAGCTTGCCCCGCTTTTTGTCCTGAACCGCCCGCACCGCCAGCTGTTCCAGGTTGGTTGTTTGAGTTGTTGTTATTAGTGTCGCCTGAGTCCTGAGCAAATGCAGAAGCAGAACTTAGAGCAAATAATACAGCAACAACGGAAGCCATTCGTTTCATAACGATCTCCTAGAGTTTTTGAGTTGCAGGTTTTTGTTATGTCGAGAGCTTGTGCAACTCGAATACCTAATTTAGGTTTAAAAATTTTAATAAAAACTTTGATTGATTAAAGTTCAGGCGGCNNGGCTATTTCGATAGATTTCTTTTGTTAGTTGGAGGTCTTGCCACTTACATTGAGAGTTTTTTGTTTGAGTTCACAGATTGGTCGCTTAGCTGGGTACCGGCTTCATGCATTTCAAATGAATAGTTTCACAAGTCAGCTTTGAAAATGAACGACCAATCAGCATAGAGACGCCGATATTCTAGCCTTCGAAGGGAGACGGGCTTAAAGACCGAGTACTTTGCTCCCTTAAAAACAAGGTTTGCCCTCTCCGAACGCCTTTGCTATAGGTCAAAGAGTCGACCGGATAGTTTTCTTCTTATTGGTACGGAGAGATGGCCGAGTGGTCGAAGGCACTCCCTTGCTAAGGGAGCATACGCCAAAAGCGTATCAAGAGTTCGAATCTCTTTCTCTCCGCCATTTTAATCTATTTTTAACTCTTTCTTGAGCGCCGTCATGAATTCCTCACGATGGGCTTTTTCCAACCATGGAAAATGTCCGGCACCGCTTATTTCAATAAATTTATAGTTTCTAAAACTTCGCTCAAAGAGTGCTTTTGTTTCTTGGAACGGAATAATGTCGCGGGTGCCATGAATGTGTACGACTGGAACTAAGATCTGATCTAGACCAAGCTGCAGTTCATTTCGCTCCATCTTTTCCGAAATATCTCTCGCTAAAACAGAGAATTTTTTAGGATCTGCATCGTAAAATCTGAGTTCCGGATTTACTTTCCCATCAAAAAAATAGGCAGGTAGAGTTAAATTCCAGTTGTCTCGATTGCCTCTCAAACGATCCTCGAGATGAGTCGATTGCATAAGCTTAGTATTGGCATCAATTTGTTGTAAGGCTATGGGATTATACTTCTTTAAGTATTCGTTGCTCGCCGTCACGATCGCTTTGCGCGTTGAAGCGAGATAAGATCCTGGTGCCACCAGGATCACCTTTTGGACCTTCGTTGGATATTTTTTTAGATATTCAGTAATTAATTTTGCCCCATAGGAATGACCTAACAAGATTGGCTTAATTTTGAAGGCCTGATACGCCCGATCAACGACTATTTCAATGTCCTGCACATAATCCTGAAGCCCAAACGAACCAAATTTAGGTGCTCGGAGGGAATCTCTTTGATCAAATCTAAGGCTGCGATGTGGCTTAATATAGGTCGCTAGAGTTTCAAGGGAACCAGGAAGTCCTGGGCCACCCTCCACAAGCACTATTGGCGCACCTATCGTTCCAGTTTCAAAAACGATTAGCTTATTTTCACTGTTCTGTGTGCGGTGGGCACACGAGCTGACAGTGAATGCATGAAAAACAACAAGTGCTACTTGAAAACGCAATAGACAGTTTATCATTCAGTATTGTGATCGTCACTCTTTATAAATCTCAGAAAACTAAAGTTAGAGTTTAAGACCAATCTTTCTTTTCAAAGGTTTTAGTATTTCTCCTCAAGAGCATACCATTTACCGAACAAACTTTTACTGCGTTCATTTTGTAAAGTAGAGAAAAGTGATTTCCATGAAAACAGATGATCATGATTAGGCGAGTGAACATCACCGGGCCAAACTAACAGCTTGCCGCTTGTTCTACTAATCATCAGAAGTGGACCATCGCTTTGAGTAAATTCTTTGCCAGGCAATTTATTTAAGTAAATTTTGTAAACCTCACTCGAGACATCAACGAAGTAACTTTGTGATGTCATCTCGACATTTTCTTCGTCTAATTCAAAAGACCGTTTTCCAAAGGACCTTCTGATCAAAGAATAAGGGGCAAAAAAAGAAGGATGATAGCTGATGTGCAGCTTTCGAAGAACCGGCGTATTTTGAATGCTTGATCCTGTATATGGCCCATGTATCAAGGCAATCTTTAGCCCTGGATTATCTAGTATCCAAATAATTGCTTTTGCTGACGTAGAATAAGCTGAGTCTTCATTGGACTGAGTTAAATAGGCAATGCACTTTAAGCCGTCGATCGAGTCTTTGATGCTTTCTCCAGCCCCTGCAATAGAAATCAGAAACATGAAGACTATCCCAGGTAAAACGCTCATTGCGAAGGCTAATAGCGGACGCCCTGCAATAGGGCAAGAGAAGAATCGATATGAGCCTACCAGTACTTCAATGCCAGCCGAGAAAGAGGCGCTAAGATCCCTGAGTCGTCAATTTCTTGTCTTTTGACACTCGCTTGAAATCACTTCAAAATTGAGAATGGGCCATGGAGGGCTCGTGTATGAGTAACCACTCAAATGACCATTCGATCAGTTCAATGGTGAGCGGAAAGCTGGAAGCGTTTTTATCCGCGACTCGTCAGCTCGAAGATGCGCTCAATCAGGAAAAGCGAAAAAATCAAAAACTGAGTGAGGAGTTTGCTCATACGCACTCGACTTACGATCGCATGATCCAAGACCTGAAAGTGAAGATTCGGGATCACGAGATCAATGAGAACAAACTTAAGAATTCGGTGGCTGAACATAAAAATCACCAAGACCGAATGGAGCATAAGCTCAAAGAAATTGCCGAACATGACCGAAGAACTAAGGCGGAGCTGCAACAGTATAAAGCTGCATGGGCCGATGTACTGACGCGCGAGCGCGAGGCTAAGTCAATTCTCCAAGAGCATAACTCAATCAAGGGTAGATTTTCTGAGTTAGAACATCAGAACAAAAACTTGAAGCAAGAATTGCAGTCTACGGTTTCAAAGCTGGAACAAGCTGAGAGACACTCAGAAAGCTATCAACGTGAGCTTCAAAATGCTCTAGTACGAATTCATAGTGCTGAGGCGAAGTTTAACGAGCTTTCAAAAGAGGTTCAGACTCTGAATCAAATCAAACAGAATGCCGAACAGCAGATCTCCAAGCTTGAGTCGTCTATGAGAGAACGATTTAAGTGGGAGCTCGCTACCGAAAGAGAACGCATCAAAGCAGAGCTCGAAAAAGAAGCTGCACTTGAGCGCGAAAAATTTAGAGAACTTTGTAGAAAATCTGTCGAGGCTGATCGCCAGAAAGTCTTTAACGAAGAGCGTGAAAATCTTAGAATCGCCCAAGGACAGCTCGAGTTCGAATTGGCCGAAGTCCAAAGGCAAAAATCGGAATACGAAACGTCCTTCGATGAACTTCAACAAGAAATCGAAGCACTTAAAAAAGAAAATGACGATACAAAGAACGCCAACTTGCTTCTCAAGGAGCAATTGGCTCTATCTCAACGCGAAATTGTAATGACCCGAGATGGTCTCGAAGCAGAGCTTGAGCGCCAAAAAGCTGAGTTCATGCTTAAAGAACGAGAGCTCACTCTGGTTCACGAGCGAGCACGCGAAGGCCTTAAAGACGCTCAATCCCAAGTTCAGTCACAGTCTTTCTTGGAACTTCAAACTATTAAAGCCGCCCTTGAAATCGAAACCGAACGGGCTAATAGCTTAGAAGCGACCTTATTGTCTGAAAAGGTTCGGTTTGAAAACCAGCTGCAAGCCATCCGAGTTGAAGTTGCGACTCAGGGCCTCTTAGATAATGTCGACCATGCTTCTGATACCAACACGATTTTAGGTGAACCAGTCGAAGGTTTAGAGCAAGATGATTTTGGTGAGTCCCCTTCTGTTCTCACTAATTAATAGTTTTGCTTAGCGACTGTCTAAAAGTACGATGAAAAAGTTTGATCAAAAATTCGGGATCGAATTTATTTCGAGCCTTCCTAAGTTGCCAGCAGTCTATCGGGTCTATGACCAACAAGATGAGCTGATCTATGTTGGCAAAGCTAAGAATCTTCGACGTCGATTATCACAATATCGAAACGCTAAGCGTCGAAAGAAGCATCACAAAATGAGAGCTGTCGTAGCTTCAGCGGTTCGTATTGAATACGACTTGTTTGAGACAGATTTGGATGCTTGTTTACAAGAGACCCACCTGATTCAGGTTCATCGTCCAAAACTCAATATCGCCGGGGCCTTCTATTTTTTGTATCCGTTTATCGGTCTGCAGATCAAAGACAACCAAGCTTACTTTTGCTACACAACAGAGCCAGAAAATTATCCTGGGTTTGACTTTCACGGCGCCTACCGATCGCGCTTTATTACAGGAAATGCGTTTTTCTCTCTGATTAAACTGCTGCGATATGTAGGACATTCCATTCCTAGACAAAGACTTCTCAAAGAAAAGATTTTTACCGAAGGAAAAAAGCGAGCCTACGTCTTTGGGTTTAGACAACTTGACCCTGTTTGGATTACCCAATTAGAGTCCTTTTTTACGGGTCGTTCTAAAGAAGCCTTCGAAGAACTCACACTTCAACTTCTGGAACATTCATCAGCACTTCGAGATCGCGAAGAGATCCAAGAGTATCTCAATGATATTAAGCGATTTTGGCGGCATGAAGCAAAACGCCTGGCAACAGTACGTGATCAGACTGGATACTTAAATTATCCAGTGCCTCAAAAAGAACGAGATCTTGTTTTCCTAAAGTATCAAATGAGAGATCAGATTAGAACGATCGTAAGATAATTCTAATTAAGACAAAACAGCCCACGGCAAAGTAAATTACTGAGAAAACTGGATAGTCAAAAAGGCGATGAGCGCCGCCGCTACTGAGCGCAATACTACTCGCTATAAATAAGCCGGCACCTAGAACGCTTAGACTCATCCGGCGGTTATTGAGGTCGAGCTGTTGTTTAATTTGCTGAAGCTCTGGTGACTTTACTTCAATTGCATAGTCGTTACTTGCTAGCTTTCGAAACATCCACCGTAGTTGACGTGGGAGTGTTTGTGCAAGCGTCGTTAAGTCTTTTGCGACAAATGCGAGATCTTTACTGAGTCGTTGAGAAGAATACTGTTCCTTGACGAGATCTTTAACCAGTTCTTGACCCATAGCCATGAGATCAAACTGTGGGTCAAGTGTTCGTCCCATGCCTTCGACCGTGAGAATAGCTCTAAACACAAGCATCCAGTCGCCAGGGACTTTGATATTATATTTGACCGCGATGCGCGTAGCTTCGATGAGAACTTTTCCAACATTCATCTCATCCATGGATAAGCCCATGTAAGGAGCGATTGTGTTTCTCACCTCGCGCTGAAACGAGTCCATATCTACTGACGCACTCGCGGCGCCAAGTTCTGCATATTGATAACAAAGATTTTCAAAGTCTTCGGTCATGAGAGACATGACCATACCGGCAAGCTGCTCTCTTGCTTTGGGTGAGAGTCTGCCTACGATACCAAAATCGATCAGACCAAGCTTATTTCCGGGGAGTACAAAAAGGTTACCTCCATGAAGGTCACCATGAAATAAGCCATCAATCATCACTGTCTTAAAAAATGCCCGAGCGCCGCTCGACACGACGGCTTTACGATCAATCCCGGCTGCATCAAGTCGCTTGACGTCATTGACCCGAATGCCGTCCAGCTTTTCCAAAGTGAGAACTTTATGGGTGCTCAGCGATTTATAGACCTTCGGTATAACAGCATCAGGCACAGATTTTAAGTTCTCTGCCATTTTGGCCATGTTGTTCGACTCAACATAAAAATCGAGTTCGAAGTAAAGAGTGCGAAAAAATTCTTCAACGATAAGTTTGGGTCCAAGAACGCGAGATTCAGGCACATACCGTTCGAGCAATCCGGCAAGAAACGCCAGTAGAGAAATGTCGGTTTCAATAACTTTTTCAATTTCAGGGCGCTGAATCTTTACAACAACCCTTTCGCCAGTATGAAGCTGCGCTTCATGCACTTGACCGATACTGGCAGCCGCGAGTGGAGCTGTTTGAAAAGAAGCGTAGGCAACTTCAAGCTTCTTTTTTAGTTCACGTTCGACCACGACTTTAACTGAGTCGTAAGATAGCGGATTTACGTTGTCCTGAAGTTGCGTAAACTCTTCGATGTACTCATCTGGAAGTAGATCAGAGCGTGTCGACAAGAGCTGACCTAATTTGACAAAGGTCGGGCCAAGTTCTTCAAAAGCTTTTCGAAGGCGCTCGGGTGTGGTGAGTTCGGCTTGAGACGCTGTAAATGCAGCAAGTGAGTTGGGAAGAAATTTTCCCAAGTTCATCTTAACGGCGATGTCAGCAAATCCATATTNNATATTTAGCAAAGACTGCTATGATTTGCCGGAGTCGCTGTACGTTCTTGACCGCCTGGCCAAGTTGTCTGCCTTTCTCAATCCATTTCATGTACTTTATAGAATCGCAGGCTATAGAGGCTCGGTCAACTCGGCGTATTTTGCCTAGCGGCGGT
>DBAE01000015.1 GCA_002291495.1 Bacteriovoracaceae bacterium UBA1018
CGACGATCACCCGTGCGTGGCCGTTCATAAACGCTTCTTGGTTGGCTTCCTTTTCTTTAGCTTTCAGTTTTCCGTGGTAGAGGGTGGCGTCGATCCCACGAGCTTGAAGAGCCTTTGCAAGCCGCTCCACACCTTTCACAGTCGCCGAGTAGATAATTCCGCTGCCTTCCAAGCGACTCACTCTCTCTATGATCTTAGCTTCTTTCGCTTCCTCGTTTTCAACCCGCTCAACGCCTAACTCAAGATTGGGGCGATAGATGCTCACATTCACGACATTCATCGCTTCAGTTAGGCCGAGTTGTTTCTGAATATCTGCGATAATTTCTGGGCGCGCCGTTGCCGTAAGTGCCAATACGAGCGGGCGCCCGAGATGTTTAATCGCGGCCTGAACTCCTAGGTAAGCAGGTCTAAAGTCATGCCCCCATTGAGAGATGCAATGAGCTTCATCGACTACAAAGAGACTAATACGACTTTTCTTAACCGCTTCTAAAAAGTCTGGGTCGCCCAAACGCTCCGGGGTAGCAAAAATGAACTCTGTATTATTCTGCTCGATCTGGTCAATTGCGTGATTTTCTTCACGCGTACTCAAAGTGCTATTCATCTCGGAGGCTGTAAGCCCAAGCTCATCTAAGCGATCGGCCTGGTCCTTCATCAAGGCGATGAGTGGTGATACAATCACTGTCGAACCAGGGATCGAGAGCGCTGGTAATTGGTAGCAAAGGGACTTTCCGCCCCCAGTAGGCATTACGGCCAACGTGTGCTTGCCTGACATCACAGAGTCAATCACGGCCTTCTGAGCTGGCCTGAGCTTTTTCAGTCCAAAAGTATTGTTTAAGTGAGTGTTTAGCTTTTGTCTGGAATGCCGCTTTGTCATGGTGATTACTCCGTATAGGCGCTTTGGCGCAGAGCTAGATACAGAGCAATAGGGGTGCCAAATAAAAAGGGCCGGAGACAAACTGTCTCTGGCCCTTTTAAAAATAGAACTAATCTAATTTATCCGTTATCGAGACTGTTCATGCCCATGCCAGCCATTGGAGATTTCATATCTTCTCTCTTAGGCATAGCAGTGATCATTCCGCGTTTACGGAGCTTCTCAACAAGAGTGGTTCGATTCATTTGCAACAACTCGCTTGCGCGGTTTTTGTTGTTGTTAGTACGAGCCAACGCTTGATCGATCAAATGATTTTCAAACGCAGCGACGATGTTTCTGAGATCAACACCGCTGTTTGGAAGAACCATTCTCGGAAATTCCCACTCAGAAAGAGCACCAGCTCCTGCTGGACGGCTTTCAGCGTATTGTTGAAAAATACGGTGAGGAAGATCGCCCAAGTCCACGGTGCCTTGACCTTTCAAGATCACCATACGCTCCATGAGGTTTTCTAGCTCACGGATGTTTCCTGGCCAGTCGTAAGCAGCAAGTGCTTCCATGATCTGACCTGAAGGAGCTTCTACAGAGTGACCGGTCACTTCGTTAAACTGCTTCACGAAATGCTGAATCAAAACTGGGATGTCAGACTTTCTTTCACGAAGTGAAGGAATCTTGACTGGGATTACATTGAGTCTGTAATAGAGATCTTCGCGAAATTCACGCTTCTCAATCGCTTCTTCAAGATTACGATTGGTTGCGCAGATGATGCGAACATCAACTTCCATAGTCTTGGATGAACCGACAGCTTCAAACTGGCGGGTTTGCAAAACTCTGAGAAGTTTAACTTGAAGGTGAAGCGGTAACTCACCTACTTCGTCCAAGAAAATGGTTCCACCATTAGCTAATTCGAATCGGCCTACTCTATTTTGAATTGCGCCGGTGAAAGCGCCTTTGATGTGACCGAAGAGCTCAGCTTCCAGCAATTCAGCTGGGATCGCTCCGCAGTTGACTGTAACTAGCGGCTTATCTGCTCGGGTTGAGTTTTCGTGAATTGCTCTGGCGACTAGCTCTTTACCGGTTCCACTTTCGCCGGTAATCAATACGGTGCTATCGGTTTGTGAAATCTTCTCAATGGTCCTAATGACCTGTTCAAACGCCGGACTTTCCCCTACCAACGGTGATCGAAATGCGAGCATCAATGCTCCTCCTTAACCCTTCCTTGAGTTATATTTTGATGTTTAAAAGTACTTAACCAGCAACTCAGTTTTTATTTCAAATCTTGTCTTTGTAACTTAACCTGCTCCGCATCAAGAAGGATCGTCGAACTGCATCACGAACCTTCTTTCAAATCCTTTTCCAGTTCCGCTTCCACTGCTTCAGACAAACCGATCAGCGATTCGTCTTTTAAAAGGCTAAGCAAAGTTTGCCTACCTGTCAAAATTTTTTCCAAAAAAAATTTAACTCCTATAAAAAGGCGTTTGAAGGCAACTGTTAAAGTTTAGCTTCAAGTCTTCAAAACTGGTGTTTAGGTCCATTTTTTACACAGGAGAAAGATATGAAAAACACATCTCATTTGACTTACAAATACTCATACATTCGAGCACTTAGCGCCATTGCAGTAACTGGACTATTAATAAACATCAGCAGTCTAAATACTGCCCATGCAAGCCGAGCACGTCAAAGCGTCATGGGAACTAGCACCCAGTCTGCTGGTCAGGCCTCTGACCGGAAAAACGCCAATTCTAAGACGCTCAAGATCTCCGGAATGGACTGCAAAGCTTGTTCGAACTCAATTTCTGCGAACTTAAAGAAGCTTCCCGAAGTAGAAAAAGCCGAAGTAGATTTTGAAAAAGGCATTGCAGTGATCACTCCAAAATCCGGAATGCAGCTCGATATGTCCAAAATTACGACCGCCATTTCTTCGGCGGGTGATTACAAAATCGAGAAAACTCAATGAACGAAAAATCCTCTTATCAAATTCACATTCGCAAAGAGGCTCTCAAATTTTCGTCTGCCCACATGACTGTTTTTTCAGACGGAACGAAAGAAGCACTTCACGGTCATAATTATCGAAGCAGTATTAGCGTTGATTTTGAGCGGTTTTCGCTGTCAGAGATGATTCCGTTTTCAGATTTTAAATCTGCTATGAAAGCGATTTGTGATCAATGGGATGAAAAAGTACTTCTTCCAGCTCAATGTCCCTACTTCAAAATTACTCATGAGGACGAGTCGACTTTAGATTTTACACTTTGTGGCAAACGTTATCTCCTACCTCGTGATGAAGTTGAGTTATTACCTCTCGATAACGTCACCACTGAGACTTTGGCTGCAGAGTTTTGCAAAAGATTGGTGACCAAACTTGGTCCAGAAACCCTCAAAAAGGGCATAAGAAAAATCGAGGTCAAGATTGAAGAGATGCTTGGACAAGGTGCATCTTTCTTCTATGCCCCTTAGGTAAAAAGCGATATGTAGGCTGTCGAGATTGATTTATGCGCATTAAACTCCTAGTTCAACACGACCTAGTGGCATCCCACTCCCTCGAAGGCAACGAAGCTCCGCATCCTCATCTTTGGAAGGTCGAGCTAACGCTTACTGGTGAGCCGATCAAAGGCAAGATTATTGACCTACCAACCGTAGGTAAAGGGGTACGTGAATGCCTACTTCCTTTTGAAAACGTATACTTAAACGAATGCGAACTACTAAACCCGGTTGCCCGTTCTTTTCCGACCTGTGAGACACTTGCGGCCGATTTCGCATACCGGCTAGACCATCAAGTTTTTGAACCCCTTCGTCAGTCTCATCCCAGTCTGCAGCTCTTGTCGGTACAAGTCACTCTTTGCGACTTGGATCATAGGGTTTGGGGTTCTGCGATAGTGGAACTAGTATAAATTTATGCCGACTTATAAAATCGTCGTACGAGCTTCCGAGCAAAAAGCTGAGCTCTATCAGGACCAGAACCTCCTCAAAACCTACACCATCTCAACCGCTACTCACGGGCTTGGATGTGAAAACGGGAGTTAC
>DBAE01000039.1:0-12358 GCA_002291495.1 Bacteriovoracaceae bacterium UBA1018
AGTTCTCTCAGTATAGAGAGGCTCAATCTGCCGACTTTGACCGCCTGGATATCGATTGTTAAAAGTACAAGGTTCTTCATAGTTCCATTTAGCAAAGCCGATTTCTGCTTTTTTGAGTGAAGCCAAGTAGTCTATAAAAAATGCTTGCTGAGAATCTGACGGAAGGTTTGCAGGCATCGCATTCGCAGCTTGAGCAAATAGATCTACTTTCGAAGTGCCATCTGGATGGTCTTTCAAAAACTGAAGTACCCAGGGGTAAGTTTGAGCATTCTCTAAGAAAGTCTGTGCAAACCGAGGCAAACCAATAAACTGTGTACTATTTCTTAATCCTACGATTAGGGTTAAGTCGTCAGGTGTATTACCGCCGCCGCGCTGAGGGTTGTAAGACGTAAGTTCATCAATTGAGCTGTAATCGGTACTCTGGAGATGTGGGACACGATCGGTGCGATAAAAATTTTCTTTGTTTTTGGTATTGGTTAAGAGCAGTGCCCAGTACTTACGAGCTATCGATTTGATCGTGTTGAGGACAGCGGGTGGAATTTGAATCCCGAGATCTTGGTATGATTTGAGGGTGTCCTTAATTAAATATGTCACGTGGGATATACCGTGACCGTGGTCATTAAACATAGATTGAGGAAAGTTTGCTTCGATTTGAAAATTTCTGAGGTCTTTTTGAATTGAGCGATGGGCAGCCTTTATCACTTTGCCAATAAAGTCATGCTTTCCAGTGGATGCAAGGTAATTCAGAGTCTCAGAAGATGGATGAGTACCACCGAAGTCTTTTCGCTTCGCGATCACTTCGTTGAGAAGTTTAACCGCGATCTCTTCCTTGCCGCTTTGCCCCATTGACTCAGCAACTACATAGAGTTTCTTTGTAGGCAGTTTAGAAATAAATTCGGGTGAAAGTAGTTTTGAATAGATGTTTTCAGCTGTTTTCGGATCGGCGTACTTGGCCAGTCTCAAGTATTCAGAGATTTGATCTGTTAGTGCAGTGGTCGAAGTCTTTTCAAGCTTAGAGAGTAGCTCCACATACTTTCCTGCGAGCTCCACTTTGTCAGCGAGCACTTCTTTTTCGTTTCGCGAAAAAGAAGTGGCGGTGTGGCTGTCAGATATCGTTGGAACGTCTTTTTGTGTAGGTTTCACTACAACCTGAGTAGGTTTTAAAAAGCTATCGTCCATGAGTTGATCTAATATTTTGACTAAGTCGTCAAAGTCTTCTTTTAGGAAGGCGGTCGAGTCGCTGGCATTCATAAGTCCAGTAAAGTATTTACCAGCTTTTTCAAATTGCGTTTTTTGTTTGCCACTCAAACCCATGAGAAAGAGTGTGATGCTGAATTTATTTTTCTCTAGAAGAGGCTTAATGTCCTTTTCAAAAAATGTTTTGAGTCGTTCAGGGTCAATCGCTAAGGAGCCAGGTTGTACTTCCGCTACTCCGCTGCCTTTGAGAATGTCACTCCAGTCAGGAAACTGAGTGAGTCCCTTTTTTACAAGAATGGACAAATAGAGAGCGGCCACCTTATAGGGTTGATAGCCTTCCCTGTGACGGACATGATGATAGATCCCTTGAATCCCTCGTGAGTGATAGGCAGACTCGAGCAGCGCATGATCCGCCTTAAAAATAGATTGAGCCTTAAAATCAAATAGACTCAAACCTGTTTTAGCTTTGAAGTTCTTTTCTAAAAGGACCTCACTCAAAAACNNGGTAAATTTATTCGCTAAGATGGACTCGTAGATTTCAAAGAGTGATCCGTTTTTAGGAATCGGCGGTAGAGTTGTTTTATAAATTGAAGGTAGTTTAGAGTATCCAACAGCATGAACGCGCTCATGCTTAATAACAATTGGGCTTGTTCCGAGGGTAGTACCATCAGTCAGCGAGACCTCATACAAGGTGATCTTTTCGGCAAGGTCCTCATTGAGGCGATCGACACCTCGAGAGAAGGTGAGATGCGCAGCACCTGCAAAGCCTTGCAAATTATTCTTAGAAAATTCGTGGGGAATAGACTGAGTTTCTGAGGTGAGTTTTCCTCCATCTTCAGGTTCGATCGCTTGGAAGAACAAATTGGCAAGTTCGAGATCTTCTTTAGACTTTACTCCTTGATCGAGTAGCTTTTGAAATCGAGCATACTGGGGAGGAAGTTTTTTCGGAGCGGGAGTTTTAGACGATGAACCGGGAAGAGAATTTTTTGCGGTAAGCAGGATTTCGCATTTTTTAGGTAGAGCGAAGGCAGAGGCAGTACTCAAAATGAATGAAGTAGTAAGAAAAGCGGTGAGCTTTACGCATGTCGACTTTGTCAAAATCGCGAAAGGTTTTTTCTTGCAAACAGCCATTCGTCACCCGTGATTACTCAATTCAAAGCCTGGGTTTTGTACCACGTTACGATGTCGATATCAAAGTAAATTAGTCAAGTATTAAGTGCTTGATTTAGCTCAGTTATTTGCGGTGGATAAATTAAATTGTTCGTCTGTTTCGCTGAGTAGAATTGGTGGGCCGTCGCGGGATCGAACCGCGGACCCACAGATTAAGAGTCTGTTGCTCTACCNNGACCTACTGATTAAAAGTCAGTTGCTCTACCGACTGAGCTAACGGCCCGCACCAAAGATTGAAATGTAACCCTTGGATACTTGAGTGAATCATTAATTGCAACGCTAATTCTGGGGTGCTTATGACTCAGTTAGAGCGCAATGCAGTTATTTGGAGTTCCTTAGATCAGCCAGGCCGGGGCTTAGAGTATTGCTGGTTCAGCCCAAAAACAGCTCTGGGTACTATTTTAAGACTAGATGAGCAGCAATTGGCCTTTCAGCTGGGGTATCAACTCGCGTGGAATGAGAGGTACGAACTCCAAGAAGCGGCGCTATCGGTCTATAGAAACGGTGAGAGCAAAAACTTAGTTCTGAACTCTGAGAGCATTAAAAAATACTCCGGATGTCAGAATTGCCAAGACATTGATATTTGGCCAACTCCTTTAACAAACAGCCTGACTCTAAAGCGTCTCAATCTCGAAATCGGTGGGCGTTCAGAGATCGATGTTCTTTGGATCGAAGCTCCATCTCTGAGCTATCAAAAGAGAAGACAAATCTATACTCGTGTCGACACACTGAGATACTTCTTCGAAAGCCCCGAAGAGAATTTTCGTGCGACGATTACATTAGATGATGATGGCTTTGTTCGTCATTACCCAGAGCTTTTTGAGCGAAGGTTTTAAGTTCTATTTTCGCGAATTTTCATCGCCCAATTTGCGTAGGCGTTCACAATTTTTTCTAAATACTTCCGCGTTCGATCGGTGACTTCCTCAAACTGACTCAAATACGCTTCGGGCTGTTGCATGGTCGGCATATCCAGGAAGACAAGAGATTGTCTCAAGTGATGATTAGCTCCAAATCCGCCAATTGCGCCTGGTGAAGCACTAATAACTGCAGCTGGCTTTCCACTCCATACGCTGGACCCATAAGGTCTTGAGCCAACATCGATCGCATTTTTCAGGACACCTGGAACTGAACGATTGTATTCAGGCGTGACAAAGATCACACCATCGCAGGCTTTTATCTTCTGTCTAAAATTGACCCACGCTGAGGGGGGATTGTCGCTATCCAGATCATCGTTAAAGAGTGGCAGGTCACCAATTTCGATGGTTTCCAATGCGAGAGGCTTAGGTGCGACTTCGATTAACTCTTTTGCGATTTTTCGGTTGATCGAATCTTTTCTTAGGCTTCCAACAATAACGGCGATCTTCATTGTGTTCCTTAATAGGTCCTATTGAGGAACGGGTATGACATCAAGATTGAAAACGCAAGCTCGCAAACTCTTTAAGCCGTACTCAATTCGTGAGGAGCGCGTTGAGAGTTACTCTTCTCGGCTCCTTTTCGACGCATCTCGCGATACTTGTTTACGTGAAAGCGGCGATCGAGCATTCTATGAATTTTTCCCACTGCGAAAAATACGCAGATTGAGGTTACGCATGGAATAACCAAAGCCATGAATTCTAGTCTTTGACTAAGAAGGACAGAAAAAATCGAACCTGAGGTAAACGCTAAGAACGTCGCAACACGGCAAATATTGGTTCTTCTCGTCAGTTCAAATTCTTTTGGTGCCAATTTTCCAAACCAGACTCGAGCCAAATCGGTACCAATGTCAGTACTGATGCCTGTGAGATGGGTTGTACGAATTTGACCCTTGGTCATGGTGGCAAAACATCCGTTTTGCATGCCGCAAACAAAAGATAGCAAGAAGAGAAGGGTGAGCTCTCGGACTTGATCAAAGTTTTTTCCAAATTCTCCAAACTGACCAAACATTCCGAGTACGAGCAATAGCGTAATAACGGCTGGAAGGATGCCCGTAATTAAACCGTACAAAGGAACTTTTTGTCGCTCTAAGCGAGCACTCGTAAATAGAGCGCTAAAAAATGAGCCCGCTATGAATGCGAGTGGAAATCCAAGTAGCTCAATCGCTAACAAAAGTTTTCCAGATGCAAATGCCCCGCCGATTTGTGTCCCAAATCCAGTCACGTGGGACACAAATCGACCGCAGGCTAAAAATCCGAACGCGTTGATAAACCCTGCTTGAAATCCGAGTGTAGCCCACAATGAGATATAAGGATTTTTTACAAAGTCTTCACGTTCTAATCGATACATAATGAGCCTCTATGAAATTAATTTCTGAAGTAATTAGTCTATAAAATTGACCTCACCAGTTGAGATGTCGAGTACTGCGCCTTCGATCGAAAGTTTTCCATCTTTCTTCAACTGGCGAACAATTTCACTTTGTTCTTCAATCAAATTCATACTGCGAAAAACGTTCTCGCGGATGCAATGATCCAGAAAATCTTTTTGATCAGCAGATCGTTCGTATATAGTTTTTTCTACGGCTGGGTGAATCCTCTCTACCAGTTCTTCTAAGTTCGCAGAAGGCAGAGGATCTTTTGGGTTCTGCGCTTTTTTGATAGCTGCAGTAACCGCACCACATTTTGTATGTCCTAAGACGACAACTGTGGAAGATCCGAAATTGGCTGCCGCAAACTCAATGCTAGCGAGAAGGCTTGGAGCAACGACGTTGCCTGCAACACGAACGACAAATAGATCTCCAATCCNNTCAACTGGGCTTCTTGAGTCAGAGCAGGTCAAAATGATTGCAAATGGCTTTTGACCATTGGCTGCCAGTTCCCGCATTTTCAGGTGACTCAGCATGGGTTCAACTGCTCGGACACCATTGATAAATCTGCGATTGCCTTCTTTTAATCGATTCAGGGCTTCTTTTGGATTCAGTACAGTTTGTGTATTCATGACTCTAATTATCGGGGAAAATTAAACTTTGATAAATTTCATAAAATATTAGTCATAGTTTGATATAATCAAACTATGAAGATTTTGATCAATGACAAGCCGGTTTGGATTAACTACCATCATCTTTATTGTTTTTATGTAATTGCTACTGAAGGCAGTCTCAGTGCGGCTTCAAAGAAAATGGGGATCGGGCAGTCCGCTCTGTCTATTCAGATCAAACAGTTTGAAGAGAGTATTGGCACAAAGCTTTTTGAGCGTTCGCACAAAAAATTAGCTCTCGCTGAAAACGGCCGTCTCGTTCTTTCTTATGCCAAAGAGATATTTAGGCTTGGAGGCGAAATGGTTGAGTCACTTCAGGATCGTCCTTCTCCGCATCGAACTCATTTGCAGATTGGTGCGTTAGATACCATTCCAAAGCACCTTACGCTCCAGTTGGCGTTGAAAGCCATTCAAGGTACAAGCTGCTCCCTCTCTATTATTGAGGGCAAAGTGAACGACTTGTTACTCCAACTATCTGAGCACAAGATTGATTTGCTGCTAACCAATTCACTCCCGGCCTCTTTGCCTGGACAAATCTACTCGAAGCGCATAGCGAGACTTCAGCTCTTAGTTGTCGGTGTTAAGTCTTTCCTTCCATTGAAAAAAAATTTCCCTGCTTCTCTCAATGGACAACCTTTTATTGTACCAACTGGAGATAGCAGCGTGAGACAAGAGCTTGAAAGCTTCTGTAAATTGCATCACGTATATCCAGACTTTCTTGCAGAAGCTCAGGATGTCATGGTCCAAAAGCTTTTAGCTCTAAATCAAGTCGGAATGACTGTGGTTCCAGAATTTGCGATCCGAGAGTACCTCGATGATAAAAGACTCTATGCGATTGGACGACTCGCAAATGCGTATGAGGACCTCTATCTGGTGAGCGCTTCAAGGCGAATCGAGAATCCAGTCGCGTCTAAACTCATGAAACACTTTGTGGTGAAATGATCTTTATTCCAAATCTTCATCCGGAATCAGTCCACGCAGCCTTCTCTTGATGTAGGCATTTGCGTCGTAAGTTTCAAGCTTGTAGCACCAAACGTTGATGCTAGCGTTTTCACTCACACCGAGTCGATCTGCGTCGCTCGATGGTTGTGTACTCGCTGTTTGTTCCCAGATCTCAATTCCACCTGAATAGTGCGGAAACTCATCATCGCTCGATGATCTACGCATCGAAGCAGAGATGTGACCCACGTGTGTGTGTGCTTCTGCTAATGTGATGGTGATGTCGATTTCAGAAATCTCAGATTGGCCGATGCCTTTTCTTACGGCAGCTAAAATACTGTATTTCCCAATCTTGCCCTGATGAAACTGGCCGGTTTGAGTGAGGACGATCAATTCCTTCTCCTCAAAGTTCTCATTGATTTTTGCTGTGCAAACCGTCTTTGCATGGGCGGATACACTCAAGATTCCAGAGATAAGAGAGATCGCAGCGAACTGTCGTAGTCTTGTGGCTTTCATGTGGGCTCCAATAGGTTTCGGAGCGTATAGAACTGTTTAATGAGGATTCCAACAGAATAGTTGAGAAAAGTGGTGGCCCGGGACGGAATCGAACCGCCGACANNCACAGAAAGAAATCGGTCCTACTGAGCTATGCGATCTTTATCCAAAACGCAACGATGTTTTGGATTTTCTCACACGCGGCATTAATTTTTCCGCCCCACCGTGGCCTCGAGGGATTGAACAGCACCCTCTCGACTCGCTTCAAGTCGGACTTTTTGTCCAGGCTTAAGGCTCGTTAAGACAAACATGAAGTCCTCAAGGCTTTGAATCTCATGACGCTTTGCTTTTCCTTGATCATCGAACTCGGTAATTGCTTTTAAAATATCTCCCGCTTTAAGGCCCGCTTGTTCGGCCGGACTCCCAGTTCGCACCCCAGCAAGTTTTACCCCACGAAGTGAAGTATCCTGCGAAGGCCCTCCAGCGGAGGCCATTTGTGCGTAGTCAGGAATAGTTCCTAGATAGGCTCCATAGGATTTGCGGTCGCCTTCGCGCCCTATGCGACCCATAACGGATGTTCCTGGTTTTGGTTTCTGAAAGCTGAGACGTTGTTTCGATTGTCCTACATTTAGAGCTACTGCGGCGACCACTTCAGCAACTTGGACCCCTCCCGTTGCATTGATGTGATCAACGACATCTGTACTTCGATGATAGTCACCGTGTGGTCCTGTAAAAAAATGAAGGACAGGAGTACCTGCAATGTAAAATGGCATGTGATCACTGGGTCCATATCCATCCCCACTGCCTAAGCAATTTAACCGTCTCTTCTGGCATTCTGTCTCAAGTATTTTGGGCCACTCTGAGGCGGAGTCCGCTCCGAACGCCATCAGTGTGTTATTTTCTAAGCGGCCTACCATGTCCATGTTCAGCATCGCTTTAGGAGTTATTTTAAGTTCTTTGAGTTTTTCCACAAACTTGGACGAGCCAGCAACTCCTGACTCTTCAGCCGTAAATGCAGCAAAGAGATAACAACCTTCCTGAGTACCCGCTTTGATGATTCGAGCTGCTTCGACAAGTGCGGCAACACCTGAAGCGTTATCGTCAGCACCGGGATGGATTACGCCACCTTTTGTTGGATCCAGTGAAGAATGTGCCCCCATGCCTAAATGATCGAGGTGTGCGCCAATGACCACCGGTTTTACTTTTCCGCATCCTTTTCCCCAGCTTGCGACAATGTTGTCAGCTCGCGCAGTTTTGCGTTCTAAGCCGACACTGCCATTAAGCTGAGTGACTTTCTTTCCAGAGGTGTTCAACCAACCTTGAACGGTCTCTCTTTTTGCAACCAGTACTGGGATCCCAGCTTCACTGCTGAGTGCTTCACCCGTTGTTCTGAGAATCTTTGAAACATCTTGTGAAGCATGTGGATCATCTTCCCAAAAAATGACTGCTTGAGCTCCTTTTCCACGAGCAAGGAAAGTTTTGTATCTCAGATCTCCATATGAGCGCTCTTGAGCAGGAGTCAATTTCAGTTTTGCGGGCACATGCCTTCGAATAAGGACTATCTTTCCTTTAGGCGCAATCTTTTCATAGTCATTGAGACCAAGCTCAGGTGAGACAATTCCATATCCTGCGTCGACAAGTTCTCCAGAGAACTTACCATTACTGGAAAAGGCTACCGCATTAAACTCTCTACCAAGTAGAAGCGTCTGATCGCCGCTTCTTAAAGTAGTGAGTGATGGATCGGCACCTACACCGGTCTGTATTTCAATCGGAACTCGATATGAACCTTTCTGAAATGGCGCTAGTCCTAGGATCTTGAAGCGATCTTCAACCAAATCCTCCGCAAGTTTCAATCCGCGAGTGCCGATACCACGGCCTTCTAAGCCCGGTGAGCTAAGTTCAGCTACCAAAGCATAAAATCGATTTGCTGCGAGAGTATCTTCGAGCAAAAAGTTTTTGGAGATGGGTTTTGATACCCNNGCAACAAAAACATTCGTGTCTCCTGGCTTTTTTGCGTTTCGGTTTGAGGAGAACGCTAGTTTTTTTCCATCCGGTGAAATCATCGGAAAGCTATCAAAGGTATCAGAATAAGTGACTTGCTCTAGGCCAGTTCCATCGGTGTTGATGATATAAATATTAAATCGGCGTTTTTTTGGATCCCCGGCATTGGAGGCAAATAGGATTTGTTTTGAATCTGGTGTAAAAAACGGAGCAAAGCTCGCACTACCGAGATTAGTGATTTGCCTAGCGTTTGAGCCATCCGCATTTGCTGTCCAAATTTCGAGTTGGCCTGGGCGCACGAGGTGTTTCTTTAAGAGAGATCTATATTCTTCTGCTTCTTTGCCAGGCTGTGGACGAGAAGCGCGCCACACGATCTTTTTACAGTCAGGAGAAAAAAATGCCCCACCATCGTAACCCAACTGTTTTGTCACTCGTTTAATTTCGACCAGTGAGTTCAGTGAATCAATCTTGCCGACGTAGAGATCAAGATCTCCGTGACGATCGCTGGTAAAGACGACAGATTTATCTTTGCATACAGTTGCTTCAGCATTGTAGGCACTCGGTGCCGCAGGCTCGACGGGCAGATGATCCTTTCCTTCTTTGTCGGTGCGGTAAATTTGATAGGAGTCGTAAATCGGCCAGACGTAGCCATTAGTCTTGTCCGGAACAGGTGGGCAGGTCGGGCTTGCTTTGTAGGTGCTGCTATAAATAATCGTCTCGTTATTAGGAAAAAAATAAGAGCACGTGGTGCGACCCTGTCCATTGGAGACTCGGCGCAAATCCGAACCATCCGATCGCATGCTATAAATCTGATCGCAGGGTGCATCTATTCCACTATGTTGAAAGGTCAGCCAATCACTATCAAATGACCAGTAGGCTTCAGCGTTTGTTCCTTCGACGGTGAGTTGCCTGAGATTGGATAAGCGAGTCTCGTTAGGAAGTGTGCTGACACCTTGAGAGACGCCCTTTGTGGCACTCGAGCATGAAAGATTAAGCAAGATCAGTCCAGATAGCAGCGGGAGGAAGTAACGTAATCGGGTCATAAAAGTTCTGTAGACCAGAACAAAGAGTGACACCAGAAGTACCTTTACGTTTTGTATGAATCACGATAACACGCCCGGCTATGAGACGTTTTGTTTTCATGGTGCTTAGCGTATTTTGGATTCACTGTTTCTTCGCGAGCTCGGGCGCACTTTCTGGGAGCGACACCTACGACACTCAAAATAACAGCTTCAAGGTTTATGAAGCCTATTACGATTCTGACAATCGGATCCTCTATGGGAGAGCTGATTATCAATATTCTCCTAAAGACAGTAGAGGATCCCGTCACGTTCATCGCGACGTTTATTTCTGGGTACCTAAATACTCTAGCTTCAGTTCTGATTTTTACGAACTCTCAGTCGAGCGACTTTCGGACAAAGAGATTTGGCGAGTTTTGTCTCCAGATCCTACAAATCCAAAAAGAAGATTGGAATTTGATCCCACCCAATTGGCTCCAGTCTTTGATGAGACTGAGCTGAAGAGGTTATCGCTTCGTCTTAATATGAGAAGTTCGGTCATCCACAAAAATCAAGTGGATCAGCAACGCAAAATCGAAGGCGTCTATAAGTTTGCACATGAAGGAGCGACTCAATACCTTGTTGTCGATTATATCGCGTCCGATCTGCTTCACGATTTTACGCGAAAAGATCCGAGTAACTTTGTGGTCTTCATGGGGCCATCCTGGGACAAGCTCGAAGAGTTGAATGTTTGGCAATTTGAAAACAAGGGACTTCACGGGAGCTCAGCTAGTTTCTCGCCGGGCATAGGGACTTATCTCATTAAGATAGGACGAAAGAGTCATCGGGAGTATGCAGAACTTACGCATAACTTTGCTACAGACCGCGCAAGTCTCGCATTTTCTCCGAGTCCTAAGAAATTCATCAGCACGGATCTTCAAGTCATTTCAAGAGAGAAATGGCAATCCATCATAGATCTACTGCGAATTGATCAGACCCGTTATCAGCTCTTCACACCTAACCGGTATCTGAGCTGTCAGACTGTGCTTCNNTCCTTAATCTTGGCTTTCAGCCCTGATTGTCTTCGAGCTCGCTTAAGATCTTTTCAAGCTCAGGAGTTGTGTGGGCACGGTAGTCGTAAGCACGGCCGTAATTTTTCAAAATAACTTCGACGAGTTTAATACGACGCAATATTGAGTCCATCTTTTCAATGGGGACTGGATCATATCTAGGGCTGGCAGCTTTTTTGGTGACGATTGGGGCAGGGAGAGGCGCTGCGTGGGCAGCCATTTGTCTTTGGGACGTTGGAGCATTATCCGAAAAATCATAATCAGAGCTGATCACCTGNNTCTTCAAAAGTCGAGTAGATCTCTTTTGGTGGTGCAGGAATGCGCTTTTTAGCATGAATTTTCCTCGACTTAGCGCTCTTGGACTTAGTCGACGTAGGAGTTGGAGCTGCCTTAACTTCCATCATAAGTGGAGTTGCTGAGAGGATCGCAAAGCTCGATAGAAAGAGGCAGATCGACTTCATAGGGTTCCTTCGTGGGAAAGATAAACTCAAGCGGTCAAGTACTATAATTAATGCTATGTGTCAAATTATTTTACGACTGTCATTTTTATAAATTTTTGACCGAGCGATTTGACAAGTCGTAGATGGAGACCATTCTGACCTATGAAGGCAAATGGCTTTGATTTTAACGGCTCTTTGTNNTTTGTGATGCTCTCACTCGACTTTTTAGGAGTCTAAGGGAGAGGGTAGCGCACTAGCACGTCGGCCTTGGCCTTAATAAAGAGTGAATTAACTATAAATGACTAATTAGCTGAAAAATGAGTTAAACCGTAGCTCAGATAAATTCAGCTTAAAATTAGAGGAGATATACAATGCAAGTTCGGCCATTACATGACCGCGTATTGGTAAAGCGTTTTTCTGAAGAAGAACGTTCAAAAGGTGGAATCATCATCCCAGACACAGCAAAAGAAAAGCCGATCCAAGGTGAAATCATCGCTGTTGGTCAAGGCCGCTTCACTGAAGATGGCAAAGTTCGACCACTCGATGTGAAGAAAGGTGACCGCGTACTTTTCGGTAAATACGCAGGAACTGAAATTAAAATCGACGGCGAAGAATTTTTGATGATGCGTGAGGAAGACATCCTCGGCGTATTAGCTCAGTAACTATTGAATTAAGGAGACTATTAAATGTCCGCTAAAGAACTACGTTTTTCTGAACAGGCTCGCACAGCGATCCTCAACGGCGTCAACATTCTTGCTGATGCTGTGAAAGTTACACTTGGACCAAAAGGCCGCAACGTTGTGATTGAAAAATCCTTCGGCGCTCCTAACGTCACAAAAGACGNNCGACAAGTTCGAAAACATGGGCGCTCAAATGGTTCGCGAAGTTGCTTCCAAAACCAACGATGACGCTGGTGACGGAACAACTACCGCTACTGTTTTGGCTCAAGCGATCTACCGTGAAGGTGCAAAGATCGTTGCTGCTGGCCACAACCCAATGGAACTTAAACGCGGTATCGACAAAGCTGTCGTTGCTGTCGTTGAAGAATTGAAAAAGATCTCCAAACCTATCAAAGATCAAAAAGAAGTGGCTCAAGTTC
>DBAE01000039.1:12404-12838 GCA_002291495.1 Bacteriovoracaceae bacterium UBA1018
GTATGCAATTTGACCGCGGTTACACTTCTCCCTACTTCGTAACCAACCCAGAGAAAATGGAAGCTGCTTTAGACGCTCCATACATCCTTCTCTATGACAAAAAGATCAGCTCGATGAAAGACCTTCTCCCACTCTTGGAGAAAGTCGTTCAACGCTCCAAACCACTTGTCATCATCGCAGAAGAAGTTGAAGGCGAAGCGCTTGCAACTCTCGTTGTGAACAAACTTCGTGGCACTCTCCAAGTCGCAGCTATCAAAGCTCCAGGCTTCGGTGATCGCCGTAAAGAAATGATGCAAGACATTGCTGTTCTTACTGGTGCAACCGTGATCTCTGAAGATCTCGGCCACAAGCTTGAAGCAGCTCGTTTGGAAGACCTTGGCTCTGCTAAGAAAGTCACCATCGACAAAGATAACACCACCATCGTCGACGGCGCA
>DBAE01000039.1:12936-35231 GCA_002291495.1 Bacteriovoracaceae bacterium UBA1018
CGCGCTGCTGTTGAAGAAGGTATCGTACCTGGCGGTGGAACTGCACTTCTTCGTGCATCCAAAGTGCTCGACAGCATCAAAGGCTTGTCTCCAGAACAACAAGCTGGCGTGACTATCGTTAAACGCGCAATCGAAGAACCACTTCGCCAAATCGCTGGTAACGCAGGATTTGAAGGTTCTATCGTTGTCGATAAAGTCATCAACAATCCTTCGAACTCTTTCGGCTTCAATGCATTGACCGAAACTTACGAAGATTTGTTGGCAGCTGGTGTGATCGATCCTGCTAAAGTTGCACGTTGCGCACTTCAAAATGCGTCCAGCGTCGCTAGCTTGATGCTCACCACCGAAACCATGATTGCTGAAAAGCCTAAGAAGGAATCCGCTGGCGGAGCTCCTGGAATGGGCGGCGGCATGGGCGGTATGGGTGGCATGGGCGGATATGACATGTAAAATTTCGCTCACGCGAAATTTTCATGAGCATGTAGCTTAAAGCACACATCGCTTAGAAAAATTAAACCCCCGAAGATCGTGAGTTCTTCGGGGGTTTTTTATTTACATCAAAAACCAATGAAGTAGCGAGCTCACCAGAGAGAGCACGATCGATCCAAATATCGCCGATAGCCAACTCGTAATTTCGAACCCTTTTAGTATGGCCGCACAAATTTTGAGTACGGCTCCATTCACCACAAAAGTAAATAAGCCCAGGGTTAAGATATTGATTGGAAGAGTAAGGAAGATCAGGACTGGCCAAACGATCACGTTGGCAATCCCGATAAAGATAGCTGCGATTAATGCCGATCCAAAACTTTTGACTTTGAAGCCGGGAATGACCTTCGAAGTAACTAAGAGCGCTACTCCGGAGATAAGCCAGTGGAGGAGGTAGTAACCGAGAGATGATGGGTGGGTTTGCATGGTGACTAGTTCTTACTTAGCCAGGATAATCGCTACATCACATTTGAATGAATACACATTCCATCTTTGAAAGGAATGTGTCCGATCACCGGAATAAGCATTATCGGTGACTTTGTCCAATGTGCAGTTATCGGCGCCAATGGATTCAATCTGGGATGGATCGATATTATTGTCTGCAAAGACTTTTTCTGAGGTGGCCTGGGATTTTGCAAGCAAAAGTTTAGTGGACAATCCGTGTGCGGCACTTTGAGAGGTAGCAACATTTTCACCCATGATATCGACTACTACATCTCGAATAATTCTTACATTTGATTCGTTGAGTTCAGCATGAGCTGAAAAAGCGGTCAAAACTAAGAATGCAGAACTAGAAATTTTACTGGTTTTCATAGGTTAGCCTTTTCGGGTTATAGTATTTCTGCGTAGGGAGTACACGAAAAGCATTTCACTTTCCATTGAAACTTGCTTTAGATTACTCCCCAATCCCAAAATAGCTCACCGAGTGAGTATCCCCAAGAGGATTAATTTCCATCTTTAAGTACTTCGCTCGATCTTTTAAGAAATCGTCTAAGGCACTAGGTATCTGACCAAAATCTGAAACCGAGAAATTTGTTCGAGGGTGTATAGCGTTTTCGATATTGCACTGCGGAGATAGAAATAACCGTTCGTTGTGTGAATTGTTCAACCCGGACTCCGATATAACAACTTGGTTATCAATGTGCGCATGATGCAGCAAGGTCGGAATCGATTTCACTTTTCCGTTTCTAGTATCAACTAAGAGATGAGTAGCACCGTTTAGGACTAAGATTTTGGAGCATGCGCCAGAATCAAGAGCTTCTTTGATCTTTTCGAACATGTATTGATTTCGCTCCTCGAGTATAGAAGCTTTGTCAGACGTGGTGTAAGCGTATTGAGCAAGAGATGAGTCAATTCCAGCTATTTTCAATCCGAGGTTATTTGCGTTTTGAGCGATCTCAAAAATATGACCGTATCTCAGTTCCATCTCATCATCTTGAAGGTACCTGGTGCCACAGTCTTGTGTCGGATAATTGCTTACTTTACAAATGTTGGCGCGATAACGCTTCATTGCATCTGAGCGCGAAAGCTTTCCGGTACTATAAAGAACTAATGGGGCAAATACCTCGCTGTGCTGCTCATAAAAGAAACAATCAAAGCCTACACCTGTTTTCTTGAATCGCTCGATGAGTGGGAGATAGTGTTTTTGTGCCTTTCGGTCGTGATGTGACTCGCCAATTAAAACAACAGAAGTAGTTGCTGCATCTCCCAACGCGCTTGGACCTGGCACTCCGGTACTGGTAGAGACTGCTTTCGCATTTTGTTTCAGTGCGGTCCGAATCTTTGCGCATTTTGGGTCGACCGTTTGATTGCAGTTCTTCAATGTATCGATTTGGGAGAGGAGCTTAAGCTTCGAATCTAATCGATCGAACAAGTCGAGAACATCAGAAGTTTCTTGAAATACTCCATTTGCCAAGGCGCTTGAGGTGCCTAAGCTTAAGGATATTAAAATCAAAACTGTCCAAAAGCGCATTCCATATTGTAACAAGAAGTACCTAAAATTAAAGAAAATGGACCGATAGCATTGTCCTATCATTTCATAGAAACAATCGATTTTATCTAAATGGCCGCTTCTCGTATTCTGACTGTAGAACAGAAACCGACACGAGGAGTTTTCAACGTATGTTTAAGCACCCATCACAATCTCTATTAGCTTTAGGGACTGCGCTAGCCCTGCCAATGAGTATGGCTCAGGCGTATGCCGGCACCCAAATCACCCGCGACACTGGAGCTCCAATTGGAGACAATCAAAACTCAAAAACAGCTGGCGCTGACGGCCCTGTTGTTCTTGAAGATGCTAACCTCATTGAAAAATTAGCGCGTTTTGATCGCGAACGTATTCCAGAACGTGTGGTTCATGCCCGCGGGACGGGAGCCCACGGAGAGTTTGTTAGTTATGGAGACTTCTCGGATTTAACCCGAGCGAGTTTATTTAATAAGAAGGGAAAAAAGACGCCGCTCTTTGTGAGATTTTCCAGCGTGGTTCATCCGTCAGGGTCGCCAGAAACTTTCCGAGATCCACGAGGGTTTGCGATTAAGTTTTACACTGATCAAGGAAACTGGGATCTAGTTGGAAATAATTTACCTGTTTTCTTTATTCGCGATGCGATGAAATTTCCAGATATGGTTCACGCATTTAAGCCTGACCCAGTCGACAATATCCAAAGCAATGAAAGAATATTTGATTTCTTTGCGCACGTCCCAGAGTCGACAAATATGTTTACCTACGTGTATTCAGACATGGGTACGCCAGCGAGTTATCGTACGATGGACGGTAATGGTGTTCATGCCTTCAAGTTTGTGAACAAGAAGGGCCAGGTGAAATACGTCAAATTTCACTGGATCAGTCAGCAAGGCATCAAAAATTTTTCTGGCAGTGAAGCGTCCGCTAAGCAGGCCGTAGATATTGATGTGCATACGCGTGATCTCTACCAGGCAATACGGAAAAAAGAGTTTCCATCCTGGGAGTTAGAAGCACAAATCCTAGATCCATCTGAACTCAACAAATTTGACTTCAATCCTTTGGATCCGACAAAAGAATGGATCAGGATTCCTGGTCTTAAAACTGTGAAACTCGGAAAATTTACGCTGAATCGAGTTCCAGATAATTTCTTTCAAGAAACTGAGCAGTCAGCATTTTCACCTAATGTGATGCCTCCTGGGATCGAACCGTCTGAGGATCGCCTATTACAAGGACGACTCTTTGCTTACTCAGATACTCAGCGATACCGCATTGGTGCTAATTTCCAGTCACTTCCGATTAATCGGCCAAAGGCTGAGGTCAATAGCTATAATCAAAATGGAGCTATGAATGCGGGTCATACTACTGGAAACATCAATTATCAGCCTAACTCATTTGATGGAAATCCAAGTCGACACAATGGCATGCTGAGCGATAATGCTGACTTTAAACAAAGTCGAAGCCAGCTCAGTGGAACTACTCAGCAAGAAATCATCCGTAAGACGCTGAATTTTCGACAAGCTGGAGAGCTCTACCGATCCTTTTCCGAAAAAGAACGCGAGCATCTCATCGCTAATTTGGCAGGCGATCTCAAGCCTCTCAAAAACGAAAAAGTGAAAGTACAGATGGCAGCTCATTTCTATAACGCGGACGCAGACTACGGAACTCGGGCGGCCAAAGCATTCAATGTGAGTTTGAATCAAGTCAAAAAAGCTGCTGCTCTTATTCAAGATGATCCATTAGCTAAGAAGTAATTCGAAGCTATGGTCCCGTGCTCTGAGGCAAGGCTCCTGCGCTTTGCCTCAGGGCAAACTGATTAAGGAATTTTATGAAAACAGCAATTTATTTTTCACTACTATTAAGTGCGATTTCAGTATTGGCTTCCGCATATGCGAGCGAAAAGAATATCGATCTATTCACCACCGCAAAGGCCGGTAATGTCTCACAACTAAAACAAGCGATTTCTCAAGGCGCCAATCTGAACGCACAAAACGACGATGGGTATACGCCTTTAATCTATGCCGCATATTATGGCCATCACGAGGCAGTGCAGGTACTCCTGGACGCCAAAGCAGATCCTTGTCTTGTAGATAAAAAGGGAAATAGTGCGCTGATGGGCACCCTTTTTAAAGGGTATTCAAACATAGCCAAGTCGTTGATCACTAGATGTGATGTGAACCATAGAAACTATCAGGGACAAACTGCTCTGATGTATGCTTCACTTTTTGGCAGAGATGAATTGGCTCGTCTCTTAATTGAGAGCGGCGCTCAGACGGAGTTGAAAGATGATTCAGGTAATGATGCGTTGTCGTTGGCAGAAGGGCAGTGGAATCAAATCATGGTGAAGCTGCTCAAAACTGTGCGAGTAATTCGACACTAGCTTCAAGGATTGATCTGGTTCTGCTTTTGCTCTCGATTTAGATATCCAATTTTTCTTAATACAATCGCAGTGCGTTTTTCTTTAACGAATTTGACCCATTTTTTGTAATCAATATTCTTTGGAACATAATGGTAGATGTGGTCGATATCTATGCCATCATTCAACTTTCCGGCAGATTTCATGGCTGCTAGAATGGCACGAGCTGGGTCATTCTTAGCGCGTTTAATCTTCGCCATTCTCATTTCGACTTCGAGATAATAGGCAGGCTTATTATCAGCATTGTAGATAATTAAAATATCTCCGTCCTGAATAAATGTCGTGAAGGGATACCCTCCAACCTCTTGGCCTAAGATTTTATAAGCTGATACCCAGGCGTCGTTATCAAAGACAGTATAGGCAGTATGTTCCATCCCGCTTTCCCAAAAAGACTCGAGCTGGCCTATGCGCCACGAGTATTGATGGTTCTGGAGTGCTTGTCGAATAAGTTGGTTCACAGATTCCTGATTCGAAGAATCTAGGATTGGTCCGCAGACTTGATTGCCAAGCGCGAGCTGCGAAATAGAGAGACCCAAAACGACGAAAACTATTGAGAGTGCCTTCATTAGGTAGCCGAATTACCACCGCCTTGGAGAGATAGCAATATTGACACAAGAGACCCGTCTGACGGATAGTGGCAGACCCAAAATTGGGTTCTAAAACTCTCCTGACGGGTGACTAAATCTTAGACATCTCGTCGGCTTCTAACCCCAGATATCGCGTAGATAAGAGGATGACACGGGGCATGGGCTTTGCTCATAAGCAGGGTTGGAGTAGCTGTATGTGCCGCAGAGGAAGGCTAAATTTGCATCTTGATATAAAATGGACCGCTGGACTCCTTGGTTTTTTTGCTGTGACCTTGCTCACGGTAATGCAGGGGTGCGGCCGCAAAGATCATCCAGGCTCCTTAGCTCACTCAAACGCACCCGTACAAGCCACGTCTAACCCTACACCAAATCAGAACTTGGGCGAGCCAAGGGAGCAGTGGGTAATAGACCTGTTAAACCTCGAAGAAGAGTTAAAGAAGGCAGGATATGCGTTCATTTACGACCTAGACTATTCGGTGGAAGGGCCTATTACTGATCTAATCCCCTTAGTTTTAATTACCCCTCCTCAAGTCACAGCTCTTGAGTTTGAGCAACGAAGTAAGCTCATCCAAGACTATTTAAAGTATCTCAACTTGCTTCCAGAAAAGACCAAAGCTTCAGTCATAGTTTCGGATCGAGTTAAGCTCGCTCAGGATGCGATTGATCAGCTTGTCGACGATGCCAATAAAGAAACACCACGAATGGCCGAACTCAATGCCATCCGATCAAAATTTGCAGAAATTGGAGCGGCGAAACCAGTATTACCGGCGACTATTGAGCCTAAAACTCTTGAGCGTACCTTAGAGACTCCAAAGAAAGTGCTTCAAGACACTAGCGTTCTAGCAAAAAAAGATACCACTGAGTTTACGGTAAGCAAGCCTCTCATTCAGAATACTCCACAGAAGGTTGTAGCGGAAAAGGCCAAGCCCTCATCGATGGCTTCAGATGTTCGTTTGGTAGATCCTATTGAAACAATAGTAAAAGATCGATCTGGAAGAACACGAGAGACTATTGAGCAATGGAGCGCCCCTTTTGTCGCAGCCTTTGCAAACGCCATTATTAAAAATGCGAAAACATTCGAACACGAAAATAAACTCTATGATCGCGAGACAGGACGGCAAATTCCGAATCAAGTCGCTGTAGCGCTTGGTTCCAACATCAGAGATCTCATTACCAAAAACAATCCTGAGTTAGACCCAATGTCGGTTGCTACTTCGAATGCAGTCCTCAATAAGAAGGCTGCATTTATATTCGAAGATAAGCTTTATAAAACAGAAACGAAAAGTGCATTGGATCCGGTTGACGTAATCATTGCTTATCGAAAAGAATACGGAATTAACGCCGATAAAAAGGACTACGCGGGATACGACAGAAGTTATCTCATCAGTCGAGCTAATTCGATACTCAATCAGGAAAAGTTCTTCACGTACAATGAACGTAAATACGAAACTGCTACAGGATTCATAATCAATCCAAATGGTAACTCGGAAAAAGGTCTCCTCGAAGATTATGTCCGTAACATGCAGTTCGCTTATAACCGTATGGATGATCACGATACGGTTGTTCATTTTATCAAGGATAATCCAAAGTCTGTAGATTCTTGCTCAAGCTATATTGTGATCGACAAAAAGAAAGCTCTTCTGACGGTACACAATTTAAGTGGCGAAATTTTGCATTCTTATGATGTGCTTTTGGGCAAAAACTCAGGCGATATGAGAATGCGATATGTTGATCGCGAAAAAGGCTCAAAGGCTACTGCACTAAAAACAAACCTTATGACCGGCGCGGGCATCTTCGTGTTTAATTCCCAAGACGCAAAGTCGTCTGAACTGATGACTTATGATAATGAAAAAGGTGTGCAAGCATTATCTGTGATTGCGCCGATTTCACATTCAGAGTCGGAGAACCTGGCTATTTTGGATAGTAATAGCGCCAGTGACAATCGAGCGACAAACGGCGACATCAGATTAAGAAGTAAAGACTTTGAATCAGTACGAAAATTTGCAAAACCTGGCTGTAAATTTTTTGTCCTTCCAGAAGAAGAAGGTCTTAACTTTGTCGTTAAGAATAATAAGCTTAATTTTACTGCGAGCAAAAAGCTTATCGATTCTGCAGGAAAGCCCACGGCTTTTGAGTATGACTTTTCACCAAAGAGTCGTGAGTATTATCCAATTGTATCTGTAGAGGTCGATGCCAAAACGTCAGGCAGAACTCGAGACGCACTCATCTTCTTGGGCACTCTTCAAGTCGAGAAGAAAAAACTCATGAAGGNNATTATAATGAGCTCGTTCGCGTCGCATTTGCTGTGTTGGGAAGTGAAACCAACTTTGGGCGAGGTCGAAGTAACTGGATACTGACAGATCAATATCTCTACCAAGAAAACTGCTCGCTTTGTATTACAACCATTAAACTCTTAAATAACAAATGGCTCGCTGATAACGGATTTCAGATTGGAAGCTTTTATAAAGCTAAGCACAAAGATCTTGATAACAGTCGAGGTTTAACTCAGATCAAAAAAATATCTGAAGCAATTGCAGAAGAGTATCCGTACATCAATAAATCGAACTTGAATAAGCCCGAGAATGCCGCAATTGCAACTATGGCTTTTTTGGCTGACGCCTTAAATGAGATGAAGATCATTATTCAGCGATATCCAATCGGAAAACGTATTACCCCAGAAGTTCGGGCCGATTATTTAGGTTACATCTACAAAGGGCTTACTCGCAGGCTGAAAACTAATGTAGCTGATCCAGATACACACCGGGGTATGGCTAATATGAAAGAATATATGAAATGGGTGACTCTGCGACAAGCAGCAGAGTCTTCAGGAGCCGTGATGTAAATCTNNAACTCTTAGACAGCTTTAATCTTAATTTCGCTGTAAAATCATAGACCTTTTGTGGCCCCAGTCCTGCTTTATAAGTAGGATATGACTCACTCTATTACCCTCACAATATTGGCGATAATCGCCTCCGGAAGCGCGAACGCTCTGGCTGCTGTAGAAACTGATGGAGTCGTAAACGCATCTCCTGTGGAGGCTCAATCGGAAGAACTCGCTCGAGAGCCCGCAACAACCGTTCAAAATTTACCGAAAGAACCAACCGTCGAATCGACTACTGCTGTATCACCAGATGAATACGGGCCTCCGCCACCGCCTGCTCAAGAAAAGAAAGAAGGGCAGTGGAATAACACCCTTCAATCGATCAACAATTCTTTAAAGAACTCTGGCCTCAAATGTCAGAGTGTTGTTGACGAGCGTGGCAATACACAAACGTTTTGCAGCGCTCAGTGATGCCGGAATTACCTGGATCAGAATTGATACTTCGGACGAGGAACCCTTAGCCATTTTTGGATCTCAGGACTAACGGGCAAATTTTCTTTCAAAGTATCAAAGCTCCAATCCCGCATTTCGGGTGGCATTTCTTTCCAGAACTTTACAAATCGGTCATAGTCGATAGGTTTGACTCGATCTCTAAAGAGAGCGAGAGCTAGGTCGTGGATATCATTTTCAGGCGATCGAGAAACCGCGATCAATTGAAAATCCTGAAATCTAAGTTCAGGATTTTTATCGATGAGCCGCGCGTACACTCCGAAAGCTTCTCGCACCGCAAACTTAACGGCCAAGAACTTACAGATCAGATCCCCGATATCCTCTGAAAGGGTCCCTGTTCGAAAATCATTCATCAGTCGAGCATATAAAGTAGGAGCGTCAGCTCCTATCGTTTTGCTCTGAGTTTCGATCCACGAAAGATTTTGAGCCATAGTCAGAGTAATTACAGATGCGATCGGAAGTGGATAAAGTGACCTTAGGTTCAGATAGATTTTCGAATTTTTACCGCTTTTCTGAAATTCCGCTGGGTAGCTTGCTTCAGTGAGTACAGTCCACCAGTTGGGTATCGCTGAATGATAAGTGATTAGTTGATGTGGCTCACTCTCGAGTGACGGAAAGTATTTTTCAAGCTCATCTTGAGTTAAGTATTTCGAAAGTTGTTCATAGAGATCGAGGTTTTTCTTCTTGCTGAGTTCTAGCCAGCGAAGTCGATCTTCAAGCGCTACCTCGAGATCCTTCGATTCTCCTCTGAAGCCAATGACTAGATCTTCAAGTAAGTCTTGATTTTGATAATAGCGATGCAGTTCTCGAAGAAGGTTCCAAGATTTCTTTGATAAAGGTAATAACGATGGGATATTCAACGTTAAGACTTCATTGATTTGATCGGCATCGTATTTACCTGCGGCGATCTTTCCAAAAAATCTATCCGAAGAGAGTAGGTGATTGCACCATCTAGGCGAAGGTGTCTCGGCTAAGACAGACGCTTCGACGATAGATATTAGTCCAAATAATCCGATGATCCCCCAGATCCTGGATTGAAACCCCATCACTCCACCCCCTTCGAGGTATATAGTGGAGAGAAGCTAGAATCACAAGTTTTGGAAGATTTTTGCGTAAATGTCTAATTCTGGAGCAATTCTAATCTCGTCTGGATTAGTGGTCTCTGTAAATTCAACTTGAGTGCCTTCAAGAATAGCGAGTGGGCACCTTTCATCAGCTTCGCCCATCACAAATACTGCAGGTACGGCAAGTGCGTCCAGGACATTGACTTGACTCATTTTTAGGATGCGCCCAAAAATATCAGGTTTCCCGATAAAGTTTTTTGTCCCTTTAAAGCCCCAATGCGCGAGGCCGATACCGGTAACCCCTTGGCGCAACGGTTGAGTGTGCGAGTCCGTTACGATGATTCCCAGACTTCTCACTTTGAGCTGATTGCGAAGTTCAGTCCAAAGTTTTTTTGCACTTGCATAAGGATCTTTTGGAAAGAGAATGTACTCACCAGTTTCGCTATTTGATTCATCGATGCCCGCTGCAGGGATCAATATACCATGTTTAATAGTAAGAGATGTGCCGTACGCGGCTTCACACAAAAATCGATCCGCCTCTTTTTTCACGAGGTCCATTTTGCCAATTGACCCCACCGGAACAGTTTCATTTTCTGCCAGTGATATAATTTTAGAAGTAATGGCTAAGATAGTTCTTTCAGGTAGCCCAGTCTTAGGTAAATGATCGAGAATAAACTGTGTTAGGTTCTCACCCTTATGAAAAACTCGGGTCTCAATTGCACGGACTTGCAGTCGACGATCACTTGCCATGAAAAATCCTATTATGCGACTTTAACAGAAGGTTTGCTGATGGGTCGTAGCGATATCTTAAAACCGGTCGTTAAGATTGTTCCCGTTAAAATGACAATTGTACCTAAGTACATGTTTAAAGTGATGCCTTCACCTAAGATCCACGCGCCCCAAAAGAGGCCGAATACGGGAATCAAAAAGGTGACTGCGATTGCTCGCGTGGCGCCTAGTTGAGTGAGAAGACGGAAAAAAAGCATGTATGGGATCGCGGTGGCTAAAACGCCAGAACATAAAACCATGATCCACGCTTTCAGGCTCGGCATTGATGCAGGCATTGCCAGGAGAGCAAAAGGTAGTAGAAAGAGTGAAGCGGAGATCTGGCTTCCGGTTGCCAAGACCAGCGGAGGTACGCCCGCCATATTTTTTTTCGTATAGTTGGCCGAAATTCCGTAGAGGAAAGTAGCAGTCAGTCCAGCTGCGATGGCCAGCCCACCACCTCCGGATTTAAAGGAGGCTTTACCCCACAAAAGCATGAGGACTCCCGTAAAGCCGATGACCAAGCCCATGACTCGCGTGAAAGTCATGCGTTCCTTCAGCCAAAACCACCCAATCAGGGCTGTAAAAAAAGGAGCCGTAGAATTGAGTACTGAAGCAAATCCAGCAGTTACGCTCAATGTAGCAAATGCAAAAAGACAAAATGGTATGGCCGAGTTGATAATCCCAAGAATGCTTAGGTGTCTCATCTGGTTGCGAAGGGGTTTAAGTCCGCCTCGACTGATTAGGATCGGAACTAAAAAGATAGCAGCAATCAAGACACGTAACTCGATCAGCGCGATCGGCCCAAACTCTGGAGCTGCCACTCTCATGAATAGGAAAGACGCACCCCATAGCGCAGCTAGAAAGATTAGCTCAGCCCAGTGGAATAGAGTCATTTTGCGTTCTTCTTGCTGTCTTTGGAGGGGAGTCATGACGGTTAAATACCAGACCGGGAGATCTACATAAAGCAGCAATTGATGCTGCAAGTCGAAAATAATTCCCTTTTCGTATTCTCTATGGAGTTGTGTTAAGCCCCAAAAAGGAGACTTCATGAGCACTCATATCGCCAGCAAGAGTCGCTGGATTAAATGTATTTCGACCCACGGAAACATTCGAGGTGTTGCTATTCAGGCAACAGAACTGGTCCGTGAGGCTGCTAAAATCCACGGTTTAAGCGAGATCGGTAGTCGAGGTCTCGGAGAAGCGATTGTAGGCGGTCTTCTCATTGGCTCTTATTGCAAAGCAGGTGAGAGGGTTAACCTCAACATCCAAGGGGCCGGACATTACAAGCAAGCTTTGGTGGACGCTTACCCCGATGGTACGGTTCGCGGTTATGTGATTGAGCGTCCCGAAGAAGAGATTGTTCGTGGAACTCCAGCGGTCATCGACGAAATCGGACCCTGGGGACAAGGGCTACTTTCAGTGTTGAGAACCAAGGGAGAAGAAGGCAAACAACCCTACATTGGGACTGTGCCTCTCCTGACAGGTTACTTAGCCAAGGATTTGAGTTTTTATTGGGTTCAAAGTGAGCAAGTACCATCAGCAGTAGGTCTTGTTACTCAAATCAAAGATGGAAAGATTGCCTCAGCTGGTGGCTTTTTGGTGCAAGCGATGCCCGGAGCTACTGCTGCCGATATTCAAGCGATTGAAGCTCATATCAATCATCTTCAAAGTATTGGAGATGATTTCACTCCAGACGAAAATCCACTTCATCTTTTGTCTAAGATTTTTCAAAGCACTGCCTTTGTTGTCGTTGAGGAAAAACCATTGGCTTTTAGTTGTAACTGCTCTTGGGAACGAGTTCAGCGCGCGCTCGTTTTAGTAGGCTTAGAAGAATTGAAAGCTATGCTCAAAGAAGATCATAAAGCGACGATACGATGTGATTTTTGCACAAAAGAATACAAGGTCGATGCTGATGGGCTTGAGCGACTCATTGAGCAAGTCAGCTTTCCTGGAGAAAGAAACTAGCTTCTTTTGTAATTACGACTCGTGCACTCGTGAGCATACGTTTCTGAGATGAAGTCTTTTAGCTCCCTGACGAACTCAGGGTTGAGCTTTGAATTGCCACGTATAATCTTTCCACATTGATCCATCAGCCGAATTAAGTAGGCGTGCATGAGGTCGTCGAAGATTTTGAATTCTGAGTAGTGCTTTGGACCTGCGATAAAAGTTTCTCTGAGCAATTCACGCTGTTCTTGAAAGCGGTTCTCGAGCTCCTTTTGTAGATAGATCTTTCCATGGAGATGAGGCTTTTCGAGTCTTATGAAATCGAGACAGAGAATAGTCGGACCACTTTCCAATAGGTCTCTTGCAATATCATTTTGATTCGGAGGAGTCGGGCTCGGTTCTGGGGTTACTTTTTTTACCGAAGTTGTATGAAGTCCTTTTTGAAGAAACTTCATTATCTCTTCTTCTTGCTTCAGTCGCTCCTCGGTGTACGCCTTTGCACTTGATGTGGAAATGGTTCCGTTCTCAATTCCTTTTGCAATTGAAGTGGTCCATTGCTGACCGAGAAGCCGCGGTTCATGCCTGATCTGAAAGTTGTCAGCCTTGACAGTGGGGGTTCTGAGAAAATCTGATTTTCGGTACTCTTGCCCGAAAGCTGTACTCGCCAAAAACAGAAACACGAAGGATAGGCCCACACGACTCATGCGCAGTCCATATCCCAGCCAAGGCAAAGATCAAAATAATTTAGACGGGTTTAGAAGCTATAACCTGCGTGAACCAAGAAGTCAGTGTAAGTGCCACCTAACTCTTGGATCCCATTAGCAGTTCTTTTGGTTGCTCCAAAAACGTCGTGAAACGAAAGGGATGCTCCAAAGAAGAGTTCATCTGTAATTTGCAAGTCGACTCCAGGGCCTAAGTGTAGTCCAAAAAGGACCTGTGATACTGAAGAAGTCTCATTAATTTCGATACTTGGCTTATAAAAGCCCAATCCAAAAACGGCATACGGAATCACTCGATCAAACCAAGTCAGATTGGTCCTTAATCCGGTCAGAAGGCTAGTCATGGAATAACGACCTTCTGAGTGGTTGGAATACCCAAGACTTGAGTCAAAGCCAAACATGTCGCTTACGCCATAGGTGTAATGGAGACGCACGCCTAGGTTGTCTTCGTAGTTTGTAGCTAAGTCTCCCATGAGAAAAACCTGACCGACTTCGATGGCGACGTTATTGGATCCTGGCGCAAAAGGGCTGGTTTTAGGGGTTTTTTCGCGAGGAAGTGAACGTCGTGAAGGGGTGGGTGTATTATCTTGTCTCGCCCATGCGGGTTCTTGAGACCAAGAAGAAGCTGCCACAGAAGTGAGAGGCAGAAGAGTAATCAGCGTAGCGCTGAATAGAAAAAACTGAATTTTGAATCTTGAAATGCGCATGCTCGACCTCCTATGTCTCACTGCGATCTAATAAGTGNNATCCTAGCCTTCCCCGAGAAAGTTGATTTATTTAATCTAGAATCGTTACTGATTGATTGCTGGCGCTACAGCGGAAGCACTGATGGATGGTTCCTTTTCAAAGGTAACCATTTCAGAGCCCACTTTAGCTTGGATGTAGCCTGAGAAGGAACCATCGCCGTGACGAATGATTTCCTTAAGTAACTCAACAGAAGGTTGAGTCTTGGCTTTCTTTTCGCTCTCATACAAAAGCTGAGTCAAAGTGGATGCAGTGATATCGTTTTTGGTCTTATTATCGATCACGCGCAAATCTTCGCCGCTTTTAATCATTTTCGCGATCTCGTCCAGAGTCACGTAGCTAGATTCATGAGTGTCGTAAAGCTTGCGATTCTGATAACGTTTAATGATCTTGGTTTCTTTCATGATTCCCCCTAATTGAATCATTTTTCCAGTTTATCAACTCCTTTAGAACCCGATCCCTAAAATCGTGTTCTGTCCGGAACTGATCCCTATTTTCAATTCCGCTGAAATCAGGAAAACTGCTCACCCGACTTCAACCCCCGCTGCTGGGCAGATGTTATTTTCATCGTTTTGTCACGATGTGTCAAACAACTGCTTCATGCCAAATAGCAACCCACCGCAGTAAAGTCAAGCAACGCCTAGCAAGGTGCCCAAATTTTGACTCCGACTGCGATTGTGCGCCTAGTTAGAGCACAACCTAAAGCGTAACGCAAGAGGCCCAAACATCAGTCAGTTGGCTGCTTTGCAGATCATGTACCACTTCAAACATCTTCTTTAGTTTTCTGACAAAACGTCGATCCGTCTTATGAGAAGGAAGGGATTTCATCCAATGAGAAATCGTTTAGATCGACAAGCGCTGATTCTCGTACTCATAGCTGGCTCTACATTGACGGCCTGCGCTCATCGAGCCGCACAAGGCGATCGTGATAATCCCGAAAACGCACAAGCTATCGAAAACAAAAAGTTTTTTCAGCAAAAGCCGGACGCAGCGAATGCAAATGCTGAAGCGTCGGCAAGCTATCATTTCGCAATGGCCCAAGCTTATTCAGCTGAAGGAAAGCCAGATCGTGCGATTGAAGAATATAAAATTACCCTGATGTACGATCCGAACTCTGCACTCGTCTATGCTCGCTTGGCTTCTGAGTATGTCAAAAAGAGTATGTACTCGGCTGCAATGGAAACGTGCAAAGAGGCATTGCGACGGGATCCAAAGTTCACGGATGCACGACTGATGTTGGCTGGCCTTTACACAACTTCACGTCAAATGACGGAAGCCTTGAAAGAGTATTCGACGGTTCTGAAACAAGAACCAGGGAACGAAGAGGCGATTATCTACAAGGCTCAGGCTCTTATGGATCTCGAGCGAAGTCCTGAAGCTGCTCGTAGCTTGAAAGACTTTGTAAAAAAGAATCCCGAATCCGCCTTGGGTTATTACTACCTGGGACGAGTGGAACAAAAGCAAGGTAAGCATAAAGAGTCCATCCAAGCGTTCAACAAAGCATTAGAGATCCGCCCCGGCTTTACTCAAGCGGCCCTCTCCCTAGGATACGTCTATGAGGAAAGCGGCTCACTTGCCAAAGCGGTCGAAGTTTATCGTTCTCTCTACGATCAAACTCAAGACGTTACCGCGGCGAGTCGGCTGGCCACAATCTTCCTGAAGACCGAAAAGTATCGTGAAGCTGTTCCGTATCTAGAGGCTGTTGAAACCGCGGATCCAGAAGACCTTAACGTAAAAGTGAAGCTCGGCCTCGTGCAAATGGAACTCAAAGAGTATGAGAAGTCGATCGCTACTTTTAAGAAGATCTTAAAGACCAATCCCGAATCAGATCGAATTCATTATTACCTGGGTAGCATCTACGAGGAGCTCAAGCGTACGGAAGAAGCAATTCAGGAGCTTAAGCAAATTCAACCCGAATCAAAAATGTATCCAGAAGCAATGTTGCACGTGGGGTATCTGCTTAAGCAGACCAATCGGGCAGATGAGGCTCGAGGCTTTATCAGAGAGTGCATCAAGCGCGCTCCTGGCGTGGCAAATTTCCATGTCTTTTATGCGAGTATTGAAGAAGAGGCCAAGAACGTAGATCTTGCGCTCGCCATTCTTGAGACTGCTCTCAAAGCATTTCCTGAAGATGAAAAAATCTTATATTACCTCGGCAGTCTCTACGACCGCCAAGGTTTAACGGACAAAGGTCTAGAGAAGATGGAAACCCTTCTTCGGATCAATCCAAAAAATGTCGATGCCCTCAATTATATTGGCTACACATGGACCAATCGCGGAGTTCGATTGAGCGATGCAGAGAAACTTCTCAAACAAGCAATGATCCTTAAGCCAAATAATGGTTATATTCAGGATAGCTGGGGTTGGCACCTCTTTGTTCGAGGCAAAATTAATGAAGCAGTTGTCGAATTAGAAAAAGCAGCCAAACTCAATCCCACTGAGTTCGCAATCCTAGACCATTTAGGTGATGCGTATGCTCGTTCTAATCTTCGTGAAAAAGCACTCTATCAGTATGAGCAAGCCATACTTCATGCTCCAGACGAAGAGACTCGCCAGAAGGCGCAAGCCAAAGCAGATAGCTTGCGACGTGAGATAGCAGAACGGAAAGCAAACAATCCGACACGTTTGCCTGCTAGTCAACGCGATCGACGGACACTGAATCAAAAAGAGAGCAACGTAGAACAGCAATAAGTTCCATGTTACGCTCTGATTATGAACTCACAAAATTGGGCGGTTAGAGAGCGGCTTTGCCTTACCTTTGGCTTAATTATGTTTTTGGGTGGTTGTGCGACAATCCCCAAGGGTCAAGACCGAGATCCCAAGGTCCTACAAGCTAGCGCATGCAAACCCGGTAAAGATCTTAAAAAAGTAACTGGCTCCGCTTGGCTGAAAGTTCGCTCGCCTGAAGCGTCGGGTCAATTTCCGGGCTCAATCGAAGCGACGGATCCAGATCGTATGAGAATGGAAGTGACAAACCTCATAGGCGCGACTGAAGCAATTGTGACTGTATTAGGTGACCAATACAAAATTGAAGTTCCGAAAAAGAAAAAAGTTTCACACGGACAAAACTCTTGGGGGGGCTTGCCCATGCGTTGGGCGACCGACTTGTTTCTTGGACGCGTTCCTTGTCCTACGCCCGCCCAATGGGATCGTGCAAAAATAACTGTGACCGCAGACGGAACGCTGGTTGCTGATCTAGAGAGCAAAGAAAAGTACGAGTTTAAATTTCGCACATGGGGTAATGAGCTTTGGCCGGAAAAGCTACGTTANNTTATGAGTCTGCTCAAGGCGCAATCGACTTTAGTTTTGACGACCCAGAAGATGGGACAGGCAGTCCAAAAAAATGGGAAGCCAAATCTGCTAAAGGCGAGGTCAAGGTTCGCTGGCGTGATCGGGAGGTGTCGCGTTGACAGTTAGTGAAATCTTCAGTTAGCTAGATAGATGAGCACGAATTCACTGTTCCGATCTGTTGCGCTGTTTAGTTTGATCTTACCGGTCGTATCTCTGCCTACGATTGGCTGTACATCTAAGTCTAAAAATGAGCCTGCCAATACACTTCACCTGGCCGCTGCTGCAAAGATCAAGGGGTTAGATCCCGCCAACTCCAACGATCTTTACTCAGGAAACGAAGTTCATCGTGTCTATGAAAGTCTTTATCAATATCATTATCTAAAGCGCCCTTATGTGCTTATTCCTAATCTTGCTGAGGCTATGCCCGAAGTCAGTAAGGACGGAAAAACTTACACAATCAAAATTAAAAAAGGCGTTTTGTTTCAGGATGACGCTAGTTTTAAAAAAACGGGTGGCAAGGGCCGGGAAATGGTCGCCGAGGATGTGGTTTACTCGTTCAAGCGTTTAGCTGATCCTAAAGTTGCTTCTGCGGGTTGGTGGGTATTTGATGAAAAAATTGTAGGGCTTAATGAGTGGAGAGAGTCAGCGAGCGCTTCTGGAAAGACTGACTACGACAAGGTGGTTGAAGGTCTGAAGGCGATCGATCCTTACACTATTCAAATTCAACTTAAGCAACCTAGTTATCAGTTTCAATATTTCTTGGCGATGACGTTTACGAGTATTGTGCCGCGCGAGGCCGTTGAGACCTACGGACAAGAGTTCCTAAATCACCCAGTAGGAACGGGGCCGTTTCGACTCGAAGAATATAATCCTTCTTCAAAATTAGTCTGGGTTAAAAATCCTACGTACCGAAAAGAACTTTATCCAAGCGAAGGTGAACCTGGTGATAAAGAGGCAGGGCTCCTTGACGATGCAGGCAAGCCACTTCCGCTCGCAGACAAAGTAGTTGTAACAGTATTTGTAGAGAGTCAGCCTCAATGGCTCAATTTCATGCAAGGCAAGTTAGACGCCTCAGCCATTCCAAAAGATAACTTTTCTCAGGCGATTGGCCCGGATAAAGAACTCAGCGCAGAGCTAAAGGCAAAAGGTATTCGTCTGATCAAGGGAGCAGCCGCAGATATTACTCATCAAACGTTTAATATGGCGGATCCCTTGTTTGGTAAGAACAAGTTACTTAGACAGGCGATGTCTCTTGCTTACAATCAAGAAACGATCAACGAACTATTTTACAATAACCGCGCAATATCAGCGCAGGGTCCAATACCTCCAGGGATTTCTGGATATGATCCTGAGTTCAAAAATCCGTATGGCAAACAGGATATCGCGAAGGCAAAAGAGTTACTTGCCAAAGCAGGTTATCCTGACGGTAAGGGATTGCCTCCAATCGAATACATAACGATGGCGGATAGTACTCACCGTCAATGGTCTGAGCTCTTGCAGAAATTTTTTGCTGAGATCGGAGTAAAGCTGAAGGTACAGACGTACTCTTGGCCAGAGTTTCAAGCTAATCTCAAAGCTAAGAAAGGTCAGATGTGGGGTTACGCCTGGAACGGTGATTACCCTGATGGCGAAAACTTTTTGCAACTTTTTTATAGCAAAAATGCATCTCCAGGACCAAATGATTCAAATTACTCGAACCCTGAATATGACCGAATGTATCNNCTGAAAGAACCGCACTCTTTCAAAAAATGGTTAAAATTTTGGTAGAAGATTGTCCCTGGATCTTTGGAGCGCATCGACTAACCTTTGGTTTGGTACAGCCTTGGCTTAAGAACTATAAACTCAATGATTTTGATCACGCTCGTTCCAAGTACTATCGTGTGGATCCTGCGTTGAAAAAATAACCGAGAGAATAATGCTCATCTATTTGATTCGCAAATTACTAGGAGTCATCCCAATTATCTTTGGGGTGGCCCTAGTTATTTTTGTTTTGTTTAATCTGGTGGGTGGGGATCCGGTCTATCAGATGGCCGGCAATCATGCGACGGCAAAGCAAATTGCTGAACTCAGGCACGAGTATGGACTTGATCGTCCGATGTATATTCAGTTTTTGGATTACCTTAAGCAGATTGTAACATTTGATTACGGGCGTAGTTATTCAACCAAACAAGAGATCACTTCAATGATTCTTCAAGGTATAGGTCCGTCATTAACTTTGGCAATTCCCGCTTTTTTGCTGACAACGATCATGGCCGTATTTCTCGGGTTACTTGTAGCATATTACCGGGGACGCTTACTTGATCGCACGATTGTTGTACTTTGTGTTTTTGGGATGAGTCTTCCGATGTTGGCTTATATTCTTTTTGGCCAGTATATTTTTGCTTATAAGTTTGGATGGTTTCCAGTTTCCGGTTTTGAATTTGGGTGGCCAGATCGATTTGAGTATGTCGGTCTACCAGTTTTAATTTGGGTTTTAGTTAGCTTGGGCTATCAAGTGAGATTTTTTCGTACCGCTGTTTTGGAAGAGACGGGCCAAGACTATGTCCGAACTGCACGAGCCAAGGGACTCAATGAGAAGAAAGTTTTTCTAAAGCACGTGCTCAAAAACAGTATGGTCCCAATCGTCACTAACGTGGTCATTGAGATCCCTCTGTTGATTTTGGGTTCTTTTCTTCTGGAAAGTTTTTTCGGAATTCCCGGTTTAGGGAGCATGACTATTGATGCTCTTCACAATAGTGATTTCCCAGTCATTAAAGCGATGACTACGTTGCAATCGCTATTGTTTATCTTCGGAAATCTTCTAACAGACGTAGTTTATACAATCGTAGATCCAAGGGTGAGCTTTAAATGAGCGACAGAACTCAAACTCAGGCACCCGTGATTAAAGGTAGAAGCTTATTTCAAGATGGGCTAGCCCGCCTGAAGAAAGATCGTTTTGCAGTCGTCTGCTTTTTTTCCATCATGGCGTATGGTTTGATCGCATTACTCGCTAAGTTTGGAGCTATTGCTTCTCCATGGGATCAAGTGATTGGTCCGAGTTACCAGCCTCCTTCCTTCGAATCCATCAAGCATATCTTCGGAACAGACATTTTTGGCCGAAGTGTTTTTTATAAAGTACTTCACGGCACTCGTATCGCGATGAGCGTAGGCCTGGTTGCTTCACTTATCAGTGTTCCGATTGGTGTATTTTTAGGTGCGATTGCTGGTTATTTCGGAGGTTGGATTGATGAGCTAGTGGTCTGGGTTTATACGACGTTATCTTCGATACCTGGGATCCTGCTTCTGATTGCAATTACCTACGTCCTAGGTAAGGGACTGACTTCGATCTATATCGCTCTCGGGACCACGGCATGGATCGGTCTTGCACGCGTGATCCGTGGTGAGTTTATTAAACATAAAAATCGAGACTATGTCATTGCGGCGGGNNTTTTCAAGAATCTTCAAACACATTTTGCCCAACGTCTTTCATTTCGTAATTATTAGTCTCTCGATGCAGTTTATGGCCGCTATTAAATCGGAGGTCATACTTTCTTTCTTGGGTCTTGGAGTTCAAGGCCAGCCGAGTTGGGGAGTCATGATCGATGATGCTAAGATGGAACTAGCTCGTGGAGTGTGGTGGCAGCTCGCTGGTGCCACTGGAGCTATGTTTTTTATCATTTTGGCATTTAATATTTTGGGTGACGCCTTGCGCGATGCATTAGATCCAAAGATTAAGTAGGAAGAGGATAATGAGTTCAGAAAAGGTTTTAGAAGTTAAAAATCTGCGGACCTCTTTCTTTACCGAAGAAGGTGAAGTGAAAGCTGTCGATGATGTCAGCTTCAGTGTTTATAAAGGTAAAACCTTAGGCATTGTCGGCGAGTCAGGTTGTGGAAAGAGCGTTACAAGCTTATCGATCATGCGCCTGATCTCAGAGCCTCCAGGAAAGATTGTGGGAGGGGAAATCCTGTATAAGGGGCGCGATCTCCTTAAACTCAACGCTTCAGAAATGCGGTCAGTACGGGGCAATGAGATCTCTATGATCTTTCAAGAGCCTATGACTTCACTTAATCCGGTTTTCACAATAGGCAATCAAGTGTGCGAGGCAATCGCTCTCCATCAGCGGCTACCCAAAAACGAGATTCGAAACAAAGCGATTGAAATGCTGAAACTCGTGGGAATTAACTCACCCGAAAAGCGCATCGATGATTATCCACATCAGCTCTCGGGTGGTATGCGGCAAAGGGTCATGATCGCAATGGCGCTTTCGTGTAACCCCAATGTGCTTATCGCTGATGAACCGACCACTGCTCTCGACGTAACAATCCACNNGATTTTGATTACGCATGATCTCGGCGTGGTTGCAGAAGTCGCAGACGAAGTATTAGTGATGTATGCGGGTCGTGTTGCTGAACAGGGGACTGTGCAAGAGATATTTAAACATCCAAAGCACCCTTACACTCGTGGGCTGCTCAATAGCATTCCTACTCTAAGTAAAGATCCAACCGGAAAAGTGAAGCGCTCTCGACTCGAGACAATTCCTGGAATCGTTCCAAATCTTTTGCACTTACCTCAAGGCTGTCGTTTCCAAGATCGTTGTGCCTATGTCATTGATGGTTGTCGCGGGGATGAACCAGTGCTTCGAAAAATTGCTGACCATAGCGAGATGCCTCATAGCATCCGATGTATTAGGGATATCTAAGTATGAGCGAACCACTGCTTTCAGTTAAAAATCTAGTAAAACGTTTTCCAATCAAAGGCGGAATATTTTCGCGTGAAGTGGCAAGCGTCCAAGCAGTCTCCGATGTTTCGTTTGATATCAAAAAGGGTGAAACTCTTGGCTTAGTGGGTGAGTCAGGATGTGGGAAGTCGACACTCGGGCGATGTATCTTGCGTTTGATTGAGCCAACTAGCGGTCAGATTTTCTTTAAAGGAAAAGATATTACTCAACTCTCAGCTGGTGAAATGCGTAAGTTACGCCGTAATATGCAGATCATCTTTCAAGATC
>DBAE01000140.1 GCA_002291495.1 Bacteriovoracaceae bacterium UBA1018
AAGGTCTGATTTCCCAATAATTCACCAAGAGTTGAATTGGTGATTGGCTAGGTGATACTACAATAGGACTCATTGAATTTGATCCTGAACTCTGTAAGCTCTGCTGATTTGCCTCGCCCCCGAACATAGGTTGAAGTATGACATCCGATAGAGTGCCAAGTAAAGCAGACAATACTAAAGGAGTCGCCTATTTATGTGGTTTTTTTCCGATGAACATAAAATGCTACAAGAGACGGTGCGTCAATTCTCCAATTCAGAGCTCGCTCCACAAATTGAAAAACTCGATCATGAAGAAGGCTTCAACCGAACTGCCTTCTTAAAAATGGGCGAATTAGGCCTTTTAGGGATCATTGNNTGGTGGAACCGGCCTTGATGCCGTAGCTGCTACGATCGCGATGGAAGAAATGGGCGCAGTTGACGCTTCCACGACATTGTCCTATTTGGCTCACACGATCCTGTGTGTAAATCAAATTGCTGTAAACGGATCTCCCGAACAAAAGCAGAAATATCTTCCAAAACTCATCTCAGGCGAGTGGCTAGGCGGCATGGGAATGTCAGAGCCAGAAGCCGGCTCAGACGCTCTGGGCATGAAAACCAAGGCGACACGCGATGGAAGCGACTATGTCATCAAAGGCTCAAAGACTTGGATCACAAATGGACCCGTCGGCGAAATTTTTTATTGTTACGCCAAGACAGGCGACGACAAGCGAGCGCTCTCGAGCTTCATCATCGAACGCGGCATGAAGGGATTTTCAACCGGTAAGAAATTTTCAAAAATGGGAATGCGCGCTTCTCCAACAGGCGAGCTTGTTTTTGAAGATGTCCGTGTACCAGCCACCAACCGCGTGGGTGAAGAAGGCTCAAGCGTTAAAATGATGATGCGTAACCTCGACATTGAGCGCATCACCATTGCTGGGATCTCACTCGGTATCGCACGCGCCTCCATCGAAGTAGCGACCAAGTACGCCAAAGAAAGAAAACAGTTTGGAAAACCGATCGGCGCTTTCCAACAAATCCAAGAGCGCTTAACAGAAGCATCTGCCTGGTACGAAGCATGCCGTGCACTCACCTTCTCTGCTGCAAAAATGTGGGATGAAGGTCTCATGATCGGAAAAGAAGCTTCGATGATGGCTGCTAAAGCAAAACTTCAGGCAGCCCAAATGGCAACTCAAGTGGCACTCGATGCCATTCAGATTTTGGGTGGCTACGGCTATACCCGCGAGTTCCCAGTAGAGCGTTACATGCGCGATGCAAAGCTGATGGAAATCGGCGCAGGCACAAATGAAATTTTGCGACTGATCATCGCCCGACAAATGTTGGGTGATGTGGCGGATATGTAAGACCTGTCCGGAGAAGCGGCTGATATCGTGTTACTTCTCCGGAGAAGTGACAATAGAAGTGACAAATAACTGATCACTCCGCCGGCGGAGTAGATAGGCTTGAACAATGAGCTTTGCTCAAAATCGCGATGATCGAGTTTCCAACAAAGTAGTTAGGCGATTTTCAGAAAAGCCCTCTTATCAAGGAGAGAACCATGAATTTTGAACCTAGTGCGATCCAAACTGAGCTTCGCGAACTTGCCCGCAAATTTTCACAAAAAGAACTCCGCCCAATTGTCGAAGAAGATGAGCGCACTGAGACCTTTCGACCAGAACTCATCCGTAAGCTCGGCGAACTCGGACTTACCGGCATCCCTGTCGCTGAGGAGTACGGCGGAGCTGGCCTGGGTTACCTTGAGTACATTGCTGCAATCGAAGAGATTGCCTGTTCAAGCGGGGCTTATGCGATCAGTGTTGCCGTAACAGGCCTTCCTCAAGTGATCTTGAGTCAGTTTGGGAATGACTCTCAAAAGAAAAAATACATACCACCCCTCGCCACTGGCCAAGCCATCGGTGCATTTAGTTTGAGCGAGGCGGTTTCTGGATCCGACGCTGGCAGTTTAATTACTACCGCACGTAAAGACGGAAATCACTACGTCCTCAACGGCAATAAATTTTGGACGACTCAAGGTGATTCGGCTGACACGATCATCGTGATGGCACGCACAGGTGGACCTGGCCCCAAAGGCGTTTCATCTTTCATCGTTGAAAAAGGAATGAAGGGCCTCTCCTACGGCAAGCGCGAAAAGAAAATGGGCGCAAACATCTCTCATACGATGGAGCTCATCTTAACTGATCTTCGTGTGCCTGCTGAAAATCTCATCGGCAATGAGGGAGATGGTTTTAAGATCGCCATGACTGCTTTGGATAGTGGTCGCATTACGATTGCCGCTACCGCGCTGGGTGTAGCTCGAAGTGCGCTCGAAGTCGCTGTCAATCACTCTCGCACCCGTGAACAATTTGGAAAACCTATTGGCGAATTTCAGGGCGTATCCTTCATGCTTGCCGATATGGGTACTGAACTTAATGCTGCAAGACTCCTAGTCCAGCGCGCTGCCTTCTTGAAAGATCAGAAAAAGCCATTTTCTATTCCTGCTGCGATGGCAAAACTCTATGCCACTGACATGGCAATGAAAGTGACGACCGATGCGGTGCAGGTATTGGGTGGCTCCGGTTACACGCAAGACTTCCCTGCTGAACGATACATGCGCGAAGCCAAAGTGCTTCAGATCGTTGAAGGAACTAATCAGATTCAGCGCATGATTATTGGGAAAGCGCTGAGTACGTCGCAGTATGTGATCTGAAGAATTTAGACCTATCTCTGGCGACCCTAAGCCCAAGGAGTTAGAAAACTAAACAACGCAGACCGCATATTGCACAGCACCATAACTCCTCCAAAAATCACTTGTGCTTCGGCGGTGGAGGTATGCTAATTGTCCATTATCAGTTAGAAATCTAAGTTCTTTGGAGATTCTATGTCCGTTACCGCTGCAAAACTAGGTCAATCCCCACTCACCTTCGATTGGTCAAGCGTCCCTCGAACTGCCAAAAACAGCGGCTCAGAAAAAGAAGTTTTTGGAAAAGCCTGGAGCGAGCTCAAAGCGCGATTCGACAAGAAAGAAGTCGGCTTTTACAACGCTCCTCTCGAAAATGATCTCTCTCAAGCGAACGAATCCATGGCGCTTGCGGAGCAAGTCCTCAGTCGCGGTATCTTTCGTGATTGTTTGTTTTTAGGAATTGGCGGAAGTTCACTTGGCCCGATCAGTTTGCTCTCCGCGCTCAAGCATCGCGCAAAGAGTGGCCTCAAGTTTCATTTCATGGAAAATCCAGATCCAACCGACTGGAATGAAACAATCTCAAAACTCGATCCTGCATCAACTCTTGTATGCGTGGTCGCAAAGTCTGGAACCACTTTTGAGACTCTTTCACAGTTTTTGATTGCTCTCGAGTGGCTCGGCAA
>DBAE01000243.1 GCA_002291495.1 Bacteriovoracaceae bacterium UBA1018
CCAGTTTTCGACAATCATTTCATTTACCACATCGATAACTTCTACGGGGATGCGGGCGGCCTGGGCCGGTCTAACCTCATTAGGACTGATCGGTTTTCCCTCGACCCTATCTAGTGCTTTTGCGCACGACCCACGCTTTGGACCTGCTCCGTGGGCGATGTTGCCAGCACAAACGCCAATAAAAACTATTGAAAGGAAGTTCAACATAATGACACTTGGGGACCGGATCTCAGATATTGCAGGCATCGGTACATTCCTTTCTGGTTTCTTGTCGTCTTGTCGCAAGAAAGGCCACCTTCTACCTTATTTATAGATTTTTTCAACTTAAACCATGTAATACAGTTTCCGGTAATAGATTTGATTGACTGAAGACCCAACCTCTGCCGATCAGGGATTGGCCGAGAACTCACATATTTACTAACCCTGATAACCTCATTATTACCCCTCTGTTATTTTTAGAGTTTTTGGCAGACGAGGGACAAGCACACCCACACCAGAAGCGCCAATCAACCAGGGGCTCTCCATCGTCGCGGAGTTCTGCGAGGCTCAGGCCGTAAAGAGCTGGCCAGGTAGGACTCGCCTACTTCTTTTCGTCGCATCAGGCTCCTCAAAAGCGTAGGCTCACCTTACAAACCTTTCGCTCGCATCACGCTCGCTCAGCATGCACCGCATGCCGGTTTGTTCGCTTCTCGCCCTACCTGTCCATCACGTAGTTCCCCGTTAAGTAAGTAAATCAGTATTGAACTTGTCTTGAATGAGTTGCTTTTGAAAAATGGCTGGCCAGGTAGGACTCGAACCTACGACCNNTGCTCTACCGACTGAGCTACTGGCCAACAAAAACGCGGTCCCTCGAAATTAGACGAAACGGGTTCTTTTGTCTAGAATTGTCTTGCGTCAAAAAGAATTCTTTACTGGATAAAATTAATCAGGAAGCCATTAGAAGATCTCTTTAAGACGATGGGATCCCACGGCTTGGGATCAAGCCATTTTCTAGGGCAAACCACGCTGCTCCAACCAGAATCAGGAACAGCACAACCGTAAGTACAATATAGATCATATACGGATGAGTCCAAATCGAACCCTTGTGCTCGACTTCGGGTTTTAAAGGGGCGGGTTTTGGGTCTGAGGTCATAGCTAATTTTAACGTTTCTCTCGTGCGCTGGCTATAGAATTGATCCTGGCCTTGAGTTATGGATCAGAGATAGATGCCCGAACGATTTAAGAGCCTAAATATTCCAGATCACCTGCTCCCGTTCATTGCTAAGCAAGATGCATCACTATACACACCGATTGATCACGCAAATTGGCGATTTATTCTTCGTATATCGAAGGACTTTTTTTCAACTGCAGCCCATCAAAAATACCTCGATGGTTTAAAAGAAACTGGCATTTCCACCGAACGCATTCCGCTCATTGAAGAGATGGATGCTTGTTTAAGTCGTTTTGGTTGGANNTGAGTGGATTTATTCCGCCAGCTGCGTTTATGGAGTTTCAAGCGATGGGCATTTTGCCGATTGCTTGTGAGATGAGAACTCCTGAACATGTCGCCTATACTCCTGCGCCCGATATTGTCCATGAGGCCGCAGGTCACGCACCCATATTAGCTGATCCAGAGTTTGCAAAACATTTACACGCCTATGGTGAAGTGGCGAGAAAAGCGATTTTCTCCACACGAGATTTAGCGCTCTATGAGGCAATCTTAGCCCTTTCGGTAACTAAAGAGGATCCCGCCTCTACACCAAAACAAATCGAAGAGGCACAAGCAAGACTCGATCAAGCAGTCGCAGCGTTAGACTATGTGAGCGAAGCGCAAGAGTTAGCTCGTATGAACTGGTGGAGCGTTGAGTATGGTCTTGTAGGTACTATGGATAACCCAAAGATCTACGGCGCAGGACTTCTGTCATCTGTCAGTGAAGGCTATAATTGCCTCGGACCAGAAGTAAAAAAACTCGCATTCACCATCGACTGTATTAAAACATCGTACGATATCACCAAACCGCAGCCGCAATTGTTCGTCACTCCAGATTTCCCGACACTCACAAAAGTTTTAGATGAGTACGCGCAGACTATGGCTTTTAAAATCGGTGGGCTTGAAGCGCTTAAAAAAGCCAAGCGAGCCGGAACTGTAGTCACAACTCAATTCGATTCAGGAATACAAATCAGTGGTGTCGTGGGAGAGTATTTTGTCGACGACAACCAATCTGATCCACTCAGAAAAGTGACTTATCTTAAGATCAATGGCCCGACTCAGCTTGCTTACGGAGATCAAGAGATTAAGGACCAGGGACCTGAGTATCATCAAGAAGGATTTAGTACCTGCATCGGAAAATTAAAGGGCTTAGGCAAATCTCCTGCAGACCTCAGTGATCATGAGCTTCAGTCTCTTCCTCGATTGGTTTTCGAATCAGGCATCGAGGTTGAAGGAAAGCTGAAATCGACCACGAAAAAAGATGGCCGCAATATCATTCTCAGTTTCGAAAATTGTACGGTCCGAATGGGTGAAAAAATTCTGTTTAATCCTGAGTGGGGTATGTTTGACCTCGCTTGTGGTGAAGCGATTACATCTGTGTTTGGGGGGGCAGCAGACCGTGGCAGGTACCTCAAAGCGACAGGTGGATTTAAACAACCTCCAGCAAAACCTAAAACAAACGCCACCCCAGAAAACCTTGAGCTAGCAACTTACTATGCGAAAGTCCGGGAACTTCGAGAAAGCAAAGTTTCGGGTGAGGCGTTGTTGCAGCAACTCGAAAGTATTTATAGCGCGGTTACGACTCAGTATGCGAATGATTGGCTCTTATTGATGGAGCTTCTCGAGCTCAACTCAAAACATAAGCTTCAGGCGAAATGGGAAAAGCCCGCACGCGATCGCCTTCAGCAAATCGCTCAAAAAGATCAAGAGGTCGGAAAATTAGTTTCTCGTGGTCTGAAACTAATCGCATAAACATTATGAGTATATTTTTAAAGCTAGGTAGTATTCTGGGTTTTTTAAGTGTGGCAATGGGAGCGTTTGGAGCACATGCCCTATCCGATCGCCTTACCGGCAGATCGATGGAGATCTATCAAACTGCAGCCCAATACCAAATGTACCACTCACTAGCGCTAATGGCTGTTGGGGTTTTACTTTCGATTCATTCTCAAGTTCAGTTTTCCTTTGCCGGTGTTGCGTTGGCAAATTTTGCGGGCTGGGCATTTTTCTTGGGTGTGCTCATTTTTTCCGGGAGTCTGTACGCACTTTCTTTTACGGGTATTAAAATTCTCGGTGCGATCACACCTATCGGCGGACTTCTCTTCTTGATCGGATGGGCTNNGCTTGTCTTGCTCTTTCCGCTTTTAAACAAAACTAAAGTAGTAATGAAATGACTGAATCTTCAAATATTGAAACTCCAAACCAAACATCTTTAGAGATTATCGCTAACGTTTCAAGAGTTGTAACGCGAGTCATAGATCGCCTGACCGGAGATCGCGTCGATTATCCATTGATGGTAGCAGCTGCAACGACTGAGGCACTCAAGCAGTTTGGAATTGAAGCGCGCGTGATGTACGGAGCCGCTGCTTGGATCGAAGTGATGGAAGACCAATCTGTGCAATGGGCTGGATGCTGGGGAGATTTTTTCTATTTTTGGGCGGCTACTCAGTACGGCGAAGTCGTAGATCTCAATGCGAGCGTGGCTTACAAAAAACAGAGTCACTCGAAACAAGATCTTAAACCGATGTACTCACCGCCCATCCTTTGGTCAGCTGAGGTACCGAGCTTTTTCAGATTTAAACCGGAAGGGGTCGCTGAGCTTGAATTACACGATGAAAAAGACATCAAGCGCTATGAGCTGGTTTTAGAAGAGATCCGCGAGAAGTGTACTCCAAAAGCGATCGAAGGAAAGAAGCCCGAATTTCCAAACGAAGCGATTATCTGCCCGGGACGAAAGGTGCTAGATGATTCATCACAGACATTTAGAATGTTTGATCGAGCGCTTTCGGTTTACGGGATGCCACCCAACCCGTTTTGAGCTCTCACGCCTTATTGGGTAAAGTCCATTTGTCGTAGCNNCATCAGAAGAGTACTGATGATAAAGTATTGGACCCATCCATAATTTGCAGCGAGGTAACCGGTCGGAGCACCTGCAAGCACTCGGGTCAGTGCCATGAGACTACTGAGTAGAGCATACTGGGTTGCTGCAAAGCGCTTGTCACAAAGACTCATCAAAAATCCTAAATAGGCTGAGTTACCCATACCACTGCAGAGATTTTCAAGTGCGATAGCGGTCACCATCAATGGATAGTGATGTCCCATATGAGCCAAGTAGGCAAAGCTGAGTCCACTCACTCCTTGAAGGATACCAAATAACCAAAGTGATCGTTTCATGCCTAGGGTCATCATGACTGCCCCGCCGGCGACACTTCCAAATATTGTGGCAAAGAGCCCAAAGCCTTTAGTTACGGTCCCGATGTCAGTTTTACTAAAGCCTATGTCTAACAAAAATGGAGTTGTGAGTGCTAAAGTAACGACAACATCTAGCTTGTACAAAACGATAAACCCTAAGATCTCAAGAGCGCCTTTTCTGCTAAAGAACTCAATAAACGGAAGCACGACTGCGTCGTTTAAGCTCTTTGGAGTTTTGACTTCGACTTGAGGCTCTGGAGCCCAGAGTGTGGCAAGTGTCCCTGCTCCCATGATAGCGCCCATCAAGAGATAAACTGTTCGCCAAGGAAGATGATCAGCTAAGATCAAAGCAATGGCGCCAGATACAACCATGGCTACTCGGTAGCCTAGATAATAGTTGCCTGCTCCAGGTCCGAGTTCTTTAGGTTCTAAAATTTCTGCTTTGTACGCATCGACAACGATGTCTTGGCTAGCGCTAAAGAAAGCTACTAAAAGCGCCATCAGTGCTAAGATGGCAGGCGAGTTTTTCGGATCGCTAAATGCCATGAGCGCAATCGATAGCGCTAGGCCCACTTGCATCAAAAAGATCCAGCCGCGACGACGTCCAAGAAAGCTTGGTACGTAGCGATCCATCAAAGGGGCCCAGAGAAACTTGAGTGTATAGGGCATCCCCACTAGCGAAAACATTCCGATGACCTTGAGATCGACTCCTTCAGTGGCCATCCAGGCTTGCAAAGTGCTCCCCGTCAAACCGAGCGGGAAACCCGAGAAAAAGCCAAAGAGAAGTACACAAGCCATGCGGCGGCTAGTCAAAGATCGAAGAAACGCATTCATACTTAAAAAGGTAGCATAGCCGTTGAACTATACAAGCGACGCGCTTTTGTGAGATTACAAAAGAGTATCAGGGGGACTGATCGATGAACAAAAATAGAGCACCACTACAAGACGATCTCAAAGAAATCCAATCCTACTTGCCAGAACTTTTACCGATACTTGAGGCACAGCCGCAATGGTATGCCTCGATCTTTCTCGAAAGAAGATCATCTCAAACTTTCAGTGCGACGCTGAAACAAACTCAAGTCGCAGACCAGGTTTCGATGGGAGCGGTCTTTCGGATCTACGATGGATACACACTCTTTGAACAGGCTACAGACGATCTTGAGATGGCGTCACTGAAGTCTCAGGCTGAAAATTTTGCGAAACGAGTAGCCGCCTCGGCTAAAACGCGAACTCTAGGGCTTGCCCTAAGATCTTACAAAGCTGTGAGCTGGCAAGATCGCCTTAAAGCAAATCTAGAACCCGAAATACTGTCTCAGATACCTAACCAGGTGAATGCAATAACGCCTGTACACTTCGGGATCAGATATGAAAAAAATCCAAAGCGACCTACTACTGCCGAGCGCTTAACAAAACTCAAACAGATCGTTGAACGTTGCAAAGCGATCTCACTCGAAGTTGGATTAAAGCTCGAAGATCTGACTTACGTCGTGGCACGCGAAGCTTTTTCAGAAGAAGAATCGATCTTTATTGATCGCGAAACGAATATGTCTCAAACGCTCTACCGTGTAGCGCTGACTTTGATTACGATGTCAGGTGCCGAGCGTACGCTCATAAGACATGGTGGCTTAGGTGGGCTCGAGATCGTTGAGCTTCCTGACTCAGATATCCGCACAATTCTAACCGATTTGAAGTCACTTAAAAACGCAGAAAAATTAGCACCAGGAAAGTACAAAGTCCTATTTGGGCCAGTAGTTTCAGGAGTCATTGCTCACGAGGCTTTTGGTCATGCTCAAGAAGCCGACACATGTGCGCGTGGACGAAGTAAAGCATGGGACCTTCATCACTCGGGTGAAAAGGTAGGAAATGAACACGCGACGATCCTCAATAATCCTGCTGTCTATCAAAATGCCGATCGACCCGGTGCTGCTTGGGGAAGTTACTTTTTTGATGAAGAAGGTTGGCTTGCTCAATCTCAAGTCCTTCTTGAGAGTGGACAGCTCAAAGCGCCAATGACCAACCTCACTTCCGCGATCAGGCTGGGTATCCCGCGAAGTGCGAACGGAAAAAGAGAAAGCTGGGCAAATGGGGTCTATACAAGACAGACCAATACTTACTTTAGTCCCGGCAATCTCACCCTCGAACAACTCATGGCCCAAATGAAAGATGGCTACCTCGGGACCGAACCTGCAGGTGGCATGGAAGATCCCAAAGGCATGGGGATTCAAGTCGGTCTTCAGTATTTAAAAGAAGTGAAGGATGGAAAACTCACANNAAAATTGAGCACGACTCGAGTGCGCCTGATCGTGCGGTTTATCCATTTAACGATGCTGGCGGTTGTGGAAAGTACCATAAAGAGATTGTCTATGCAGGATGTGGCGGGCCTTACATGCTCTTAGATAACGTTATTTTAGGATAAATTTATGGCAGCAAAATATTGGACCATTGATCAACTGAAGTCTCAGCTTTCTAAACGTAAAGACGTAAAAGCTTGGATTATTTCGCAAGAAAACGTTCATCGTCGAGAAAGATATTTTTTGAACGATTCTGGGAAGCTCGCGATCGATCAAGATCGTGAAGTAAATTCGCAAAATATCAACCTCAGACTATTTGTTCCCCTTGCGGCTCCTGGGCGCCAAGGTGAGATCACTAAAAAACTGTTTACCGCGAGACCGCTCGATGAGCAGCTGGATTCAGCTATTGCGGCCGCAGAGCAGACCGATCATCAATCTTGGGATCTACCCACAGAGGTTCCCAAAAACGTGCCACAGTACGCGGCTTGTGATCCTCAGATGGAAGAAGACCTCAATGGATCGATGGACAAGGCGACCATTCAGATCTCGGAGGCAGTCTCACAAAAACGAGCCACTGACTTTAACTCGGCGGAATTATTTCTCTCAGTTCATAATAGAACGCTCCATTTGAGTAATGGACTCACTCATCGTACAGCCCAGAGCCGTGCCTATGTGGAGGCAGCTTATTCGATGACTCAAGGTACGGCATCAGATGAGTACTTGCATACGTCTTGGTCGGTGCACTTAGGCGATCTCCCCATCGGGAAGCTTTTTGATGAAGCTTCCGAGCGTGCAGAAAATTCATTAGACGTAAGAAAACCGATGTCTGGGAGTTATGCTGTCATCATTGATTCAGAAGTTCTAGCGACGCTCTTTCACGGTTACTTTTCTCAGTTAAGTGCCGCTAACGCGTATCATAAGCTTCCCTTCATTAAGCCAGGCAACGAACTCATCGCTCAAGCGCAAGGTGAGCTTCTGACCATCGCAATTGATCCATCACTTGAGTATGGCGCAGGAACTGCGGCTTTGTCAGACCAAGGCATTGTACAAAAGAGGCTCGTCTTGGTTGATCGTAACCGTGTATTGGCAACAGCTACTGATAAGCAGTATGCCGATTACCTAGGCACCGAAGTCACTACGACCCGAGGCAATCTGGTCATTGAGACAGGGAAACATTCTCATGAAGAACTGACACAAGCTTCACCACAAGTTTTGGAGATCTTGCAGTTTTCGGGTCTCTTCATGAATGGCAACACGGGAACGTTTGGAAGTGAGATCCGCCTAGCAAAACTCTATGATCAAAAGAGTGGAAGTGTTCGCTATATCAAAGGCGGCTCTTTGTCTGGATCCATTCAGGAAAACTTCAAGGACTTAAAGCTCTCAAATAAACAGATCAAAAGAGCGCACTTTAGTTCAGATAAACCCACAGGAGATGGTTACGTGGGACCAGAATATGCGTTGCTCAGCAATGTCTCTGTAGTTGGGTAAGAGTCGGGTAAAATAAGGCACAACTCGTGACATCTTTTCAGACGTAAAACGAGTTGTGCCTCCCCCTATCAGTTATCGGTTTCCCGATAATGATCACTTGGTTCTAAGAAAATGAGATTTACTTTGCCGAAATAATTTGCAAGGCGGATGGTGTATTCCTTTGTTGGCATCTTAATGCATCTCATGCTGTTTGACTTGACGTCGTGAACATTGATGGCGTTGACATAGAGATCGACTTCGCCATCTTTTTGAACAGCATGATATGAAACAGGGCCCAGTTGATCGATGCAGCCCTGGAGGGTAAATTCAATCGTAATAAGAATGCCATCTGTTAGGCAAAGATGACCTTCAGGGCAAAGACTTTCTGTGTGTTTCAGGACTCCGCCACGAATGGTGCGAAGTGAATAAGGACTATCCTTAAGCTCCAAATTATTAGTTGGAGCTTTGTAACTAGAGTCGGTCTGTGAAAAAGAAGGTTGAGAAGCGATAGATAAAGAAATGAAGAAAAGCGCGGTGAGAGTAAAAATCAACCTTTGCATGGTCGGCTTATAGAACTCAAACGATAGAAAATAAAGAAGAAAAGCTTAAAAAAGAAAACGGCCAGAGATTTCTCCCTGGCCGATAAAAAATTTAGGATTTAGCTCTTTGTAATGATTACTTTTTTGCTTCTTCCTTGGATCCTTCTTTAACAGCTTCGACATTGAGGTTCACGGTCACTTCGTCACCTAATACCGCTCCACCTTTATCCATGGCCTTATTCCAGATGATTCCAAAGTCCTTACGGTCAAGCTTAGCTGTTGCAGTAAAACCTGCAGTGGTCTCACCCATCATGTTTTTAGCAGTACCTAAGTATTCGACATCGAACGTGGCTGGTTTGGTCACTCCGTGCATAGTAATATCACCGACAACTTTGAATTTATTTTTGCCGGTCTTAGTTACTTTTTTTCCATCAAATGTAATTGAAGGATATTTTTGTGAATCAAAAAAGTCCGGGCTTCTCAAGTGTTCATCCCGCTTTTCGTTTCTCGTGTCCACACTCGCGGTCTTGATGTTGAATTTGATATCCTTAAGCATGTCGCCTTTAGCTTCATCAAAATCAAACTCACCGGTATAGTCTTTAAAGCTTCCATTCACTTTGCTGACAAGGTGGCGAATTGTGAAATCGACATTTGAGTGGGCTTGATCAACTTTGTATTTAGCAGCAAATGCATTTGTGGAAAGAAATGTAAAAACTGCTACTGCGCTGAGAACCCGCTTATAATTCATATATGTCATGGTTTTCTCTCTTTCGTGATTCAGTTACATTGTTCGATAGATATAGAACTAAAATTTCACTTCTTCGAATAAAATTCAAGAACCTTATGCCGGACTGTTTCAGATGGAGTTTCTGAAATGGGTGTAGAATGCACGGTTGACCAAGGGACCAGCTTTTTGTTTCGTATGAGAAATGCTTCATTGCACAGGTCGAGTAGCTCACTTACTTGATGCGCAACAATACAAATGATGCGTTCACTCGCTACCCAAGATTTTAATATCTTTCGAGCGCAATCAATTGACAAGAGATCGAGCCCATCTAAGGGTTCGTCCAACAGGACTAAGGGCTTAGTGGAAGTATGTGCCGCAAGCCAGGTCACTTTGCGACGCTCACCTTGGCTCATTCTTCCAAGATAGCTCTGCATCTTGTGTTGCAGTGAAAAGCCATCAATCTCGCTTCTTATAGAAGTGAGGTCATCTTTAGAAATACTTTTTTGCGCCACAAACTCGATCCATTCATGCGGTCGAATAAATTTCGGAAAATTGAGATACTCCGAAATGTAGAGCACCTGATCCTCTGCGCTTAATTTTTTTGTATCGAGTTCGACGCGGCCGTCTTGGGAAGGAAGGACTCCTGCAATAGACTGCAACAGAGTTGTCTTTCCATATCCGTTAGGCGCAATGATCAAATTGAGGCCAGCTTGAAATGAAATTTGATCCTGAGATGTATCAAGCTCTAAGAGTGTCTGAGATCGATCTCGGCCGACCTTGTAATCATGGAATGATAGCGTCTTCATCGAGGTGCTCCACACTGTGTAAGCGACGTGAAACGGCCGCTTTCATTTGAAATCCAAAATAGATGATGAGCAAAAGTGACCAGGGAGAAAACAGACATGCAAATGCTCCAAGTGCTCCAGCAGAAAGAGCAATAAAGTTGACCATCCAAGGGCGTCCCGCGTCCCCTTCTAAAGCCACTGATCCAGATGCTAAGATTCCACCCCAAGCGGCAAGAGCGAGTGGGGTCGCATCGGCGACCGAAAGCTTTCCTGACAAAACGGCGATCAAGCACATGATCAGCAGTTGGACTGTTTGCGAGATCCAAAGCGCCATAATTAATTGACTCGCACCTGAGGAAGGGAAATATCCCAGCGCAATATTTTTCCAGCGGTATAGAGAAAAGAGCGCTCTTTGCGCCGGAAGTTGAGCGACTAAAACCCAAATGGCAGTCAGCTTGCCAGTAAGAAAAAATAAGCTCCCCAAGCTGACTGCCAAGACCGCCCAAGTGGATCCTCGTCTTAGATCATGCTTTAGATCNNAGATAAAGCGTAGTGAAAGGAGAAACAATCATTCCTCGCCAGTTAACCATCCGAAGTGCAGGTAGAGGTAAAACCTCGATCACTTGCGGGATGAGTAAAATCAAAATAGTCGCTGACCATATGATCCCAATACGAATTTCATGTTTTAACAGTGCTTCAAAGACAGGTTGTAAGATGAGTGCTGCCGTTAAAGAATAAATGGACGACAGCAGGCCCCAAACAAAAACGTTTTCTTTGAGCCACCTAAAAAAATTGAGGATCCAAAGCCGCTGAGTGGTCATCTCTTAATTAGTGAGAGACTGGGTTTTCAGTAGGTGCAACGCA
>DBAE01000107.1 GCA_002291495.1 Bacteriovoracaceae bacterium UBA1018
GACCAGATCATATCAAACGTTGGAAAGTCGGCGGGCGAAAACAACCACGGCCGTGTACAAACCGTGATGCCTGCCCTCTACATCCCGAGACTTTTTGGTGGCAAAAACAGTATCGCTATTGGTGTGATTACCAGCACACAATTTGATATCGATTTAAGAAAAAATTATGCGGCTGAGCCTGTGTTCATTACAGACATCGGTCCTGCGATTACTTTTGGACGTACTTTCTTAAATGACCGTCTCTCCGTTGGAGCGACGGCTCACGCTACCTATCGTCTTGCTACACGTGAAAACTTCACTTTAGTAAATCTCATTCAAGGCCAGTCTCCTAGCCCGCTAAAAAGCGGAGGTGACGGAGCTCATATTGATTTGGATCTCGGTACGACTTACGAGATCCCATATCACTTTCACGATGTGAGCTTTACTCCTGCGATCACTGTTAACAATGTCTTAGGTGGTAAGTACTCTAATCTCGGCACGAACCTCCTCAAAACAGGCATCCGACCTCGAGCTCAACCTCGAAGCTTTGGAGCAGGTATTGCTGCTCGTAAGCCAAAGATGTGGAAATTTACCGATGCAGTTTTAGCATTTGAGATTACTGACGTCGGCAATAATCCAAATGGCAGTATGTTTCGTACCGTTCACTTAGGTTACGAAATGAAATGGACCGTCCTTCGCCCACGCCTTGGTATTAACCAAGGTTACCTAACCGGTGGCTTAGGAATTGACCTAAAATTCCTCGAAATTGATCTCGCCACTTACGGAGAAGAAATGAGTCTCAATGTAGGCGGCATGCAAGATCGCAGATACGCCGTACGCTTCGCTCTTCAGATCTAGTCTTAATTCAGTAAAACTCCTTCACGAGCCCTAAGTAACTGTTAAGAACAGGTCTTAGGGCTCTTTTTTTACCTTAAATTTCAATAATATATACAATTATTAGGACCCTTGAATCCTTCTCACTAATTACCGATAATAGTACTAGGGTATTAGGAGGGTTTATGTGGCAGTCTCCATCACAACGTAATCGAGCCTTAGCTGGAGCTAAACAACGCGAGCGTGATCGCTTGCGAAGAGCCATCCATATCAACCGCGTTCAGGTCGAACTCCACCACGCCTCCCCCGAGGGTCCAGAAACAGTGATCCAGGCACGCGTGCTGCTCAATGATTTAAATCCTACTGGTTTTAATTTGTACTCGACTCAGAATTTGTCGCCAGGAGTAACGGTCACTCTCGTGCTCAATGAACCTCGCCTCTTCGAAATCGAAGCTAAAGTGCTTTGGTGTCAAGATCAGCCGAGCGCACATCATATCCTGAGTCCAAACGCTTACACTTACCGCGTGACTCTGGAGCTTAGGTTTGCAGACGATACGAAAAAAGTAGAGTTTGAAAAGTTCTGCCAGGAAGTAACAGCAAAGTACAACTTCGTCGGCGGACTACCTAAAGCTGCCTAAAACCCAACTTAACCCATCAAAGTTAAGAATTCGTCCCAGTGATTTCTCAACTTACCTTTGAGTCGCAAGATTGCTTGCGTGTGCAATTGACTCACGCGCGACTCGGTCACGTCGAGAACACGGCCAATTTCTTTCAAATTGAGGTCCTCGTAATAGTACAGTGAAAGTACTAAGCGTTGTTTCTCCGGAAGATCATGAATTGCTTCGCTGATCATTCGTTTGAGAGCAGCAACATTGACTTCGCTAAAAGGAGTCGGTGATTTTGATCCTGCTTCACCAAAACCATGCAAAGAACGTTTATCTGCCTTAGAGAAACTCGAGACGTCGTCAAAAGAAACGAGAGAGACACTTCTCACTTGATTGAGCATGTCATGGTATTCGTCCTGGGAAATTCCAAGCGCGGAACACACTTCTTCGTCTGTAGCTTGTCTGCCCTTTTCTTGCTCGATACGGGCATAACATCGCTCAAGCTGTTTAGCCTTTTCGCGAACAGAGCGCGGTACCCAGTCTTGAGCACGGAGTTCGTCTAAGATGGCTCCGCGAATACGAAACTCAGCGTAGGTTTTAAATTTGTTATCTCTTGATGAATCGTATTTCTCGATTGCATCCATCAAACCGATCACACCGGAAGAGATCAAATCATCAAGTTCGATATTGGCGGGCAAACGGGCTGCGATTTTTTGCGCGATATACTTAATGAGTGGGGCGTACTCGAGCACTAATCGATCCCGAGTGCTGTTAACTGGCGAAAAATCTTCTTTTACTAACGTCGAAGTCTGTGCAGCTTCGCGCTCGAGTTCAGCAGCAATTTCCTGTTGCAACTCAGCTTCTTCGCGTGCAGCAGCTTCAGCAGCAGCGGCTTCGTCCATTGCAGCAGCAAGCTCTTCACTAATAATGCTCTTGTCACCTTTTCCCTTTGCAGACTTTTTGTCTTTTGGGTCTTTCTTAGCAGGAGTTTTTACTTCCTTAGTCGTCTTTGACTTAGATGTCGACGTCCTTGCTGCTTCACGATACTTATGGATCCCTTGATTTAAACTCATGCCTTCACCCCGCCAAGCAAAGTTCGCCAAAACCTTGCTCCATTTCCTGGCGCCAATCGCGCCGGTTCATCCTTAAACCGTGCATCCATTCTCACTCCCGGAGAGTGATGAAATCTCTTGACTTCACTCTCTCCAAGCTTGTGAGAACGCAGGCGCTTCGCTACTAACTCCAATGAAGCAATCGAGCGAGCCCCTGAATCTAAGTCTAACAGAATTTTTCGTTTCATCACTGATTGTGTAATTTTTTCGTCTCGTTCCCAGTGACCAAGATAATCAATCTCAACGTCAACAAACCGTGAAGCGACATCTCTTAGTCTTTGAAAAATGAGCTGAGCTTCGCGACCGTCAGAAACTTGATTAACCACTACACTCACTCGCTGAATGCCTACTTTTTGATTAAGGAGTTTGATCAGTCCATAGGCGTCCGTCATAGACGTTGGCTCCGGAGTCAAAACGATGACGCTGTGATAAACTGGGTTATGAAGATTAAGGACGTTATTCTGGATTCCTGCCCCAACATCCATCAAGATCACATCCATCTCCCACGGAAGAGTTTCTAAAAAGGTGATCATATCTGNNGGTGTCTTGCTCTCTCGCACTCATCAAACCACTGCTCGATGGTAACAGCCAAAGATTGGGCTCAATGCCAAGTATCGTGTCTTGCACGGAGTGGGTGCCTGAAAGAACCTGTTCTAAGGTTGCGTGAGCTTGTACGCCCATGAGGATGTCGAGATTGGCTAATCCCATATCCCCGTCAACCATCAATACCCGAAGTCCAGTTCGCGCTAACATGGCTCCCATGTTGGCCACAAAGCAGCTCTTTCCGACTCCGCCTTTTCCGCTTGCGACAGTAATCACATGAGGATTGCTTTCACTGCGGCTTTCTTCTTCGAGGGATTGATCCTGATTTCGACTTCGCATCAGTCTTCTAAGTGTATCTGCTTGATCCTGCATGATGAGTGTCTCTGCTCCAATATTCTAAATTAAAGTTCCATGATCAAAGCGACTACACGCTCAGGGCTTGCTTCTTCAAAATCTTCAGGGACACGTTGCCCTGTGGTGAAGTACAAGAGCGGTAGTTTGACCTTTTGCGAGACATTGTAGATGGAGCCATAGATGGTAGCCTCATCCAGTTTTGATACAATGAGCCCTTGAGGCTTAAAGACTGAAAATCGGTTTGCCGTGTCGTAGAGTTCAGCATCTCGAGTCGTCGCTGAAACAACTAACTCGGTCTGAACCCCTGCGATACTTGATAAGATCGAATGCATCTCGCCGAGCGATGCAGGATCTCGTTGTGAGCGTCCCGTTGTGTCGATGAGAACTAGGTCCAGAGATTGAAAGTCTTGAATAGCCGCTACTAGATCGGCGGCCGAAGTTGCCGAACGAAACGGTACATTGAGAATCTTGGCATAAGTCGCAAGTTGATCGACTGCCGCTACTTTATAGCTATCGAGGTTAATGAGACCCACTCGTAAGTTCTTTTTAAGAAGTGCATCACTGGCGATTTTGGCAACGGTGGTGGTCTTACCTACTCCAGTCGGTCCAATAAGAGCCACAACTGATGGGCCTCTACCCGCTCTAGAACCCGGAGCAATATTTCTCAATGGCGACATGACTTCAGTCGTCCGAACGATCTCAGTAGCAACTTCGTCCAAGACCTCATCAGGATTTTTACTGCGCTCGGTTCCTAATTCAAATCCTGCTTTTTTGATAATTCCCATCGCATAGCGCTTATCAACTCCATTGAGCACAAGTTGTTCATAGGCATCTTGCAAGGCACCTGACGAAAACGAACCATTAGAAAGTAATGCTTGAGCACCAGAGGATGGTCCGGCTTCTTCTTGCGCTACTTTCATTTCTTCAATCATGCGCTTGAGATGCTTAATCTCCTCTTCCATACCCATGCCGTAGCCAGGCTTAACAGAATCAGAGTATGCCATCTTTTGTGTCGCACCAGCGGCCTGGGGCGATGCTTGCACTTGGGGTTGAGATGATCTCGTTTGTTGCACCGAACGAGCCGCTCGAGCCTGGGCCCGTGCTTGCTGTTCTGCTCTTTCTTGTGCTTCTTGCGGATCGATATCGATGTATCGAGTAGCAGTGAGACGCTTATTTGCTGCTTCAGCTGCGTCACTCTTCTTCGAAGATTTTTGCACATGACGGTCCATGTACTTGTCGTAGAGTGAGGCTTGCTTCTCAGCAGGGAGACCTCTGACCGCTTCTTTACTCTGTTCGGGCAATCGCGTCTCAGCAAATTGCTTCTTGCTCAGAGAACGATCTGAGATAGCGGCAGTCACTTCGACTGATGCTCGAGACATCAAACCAAAACCACGCTTGTGCTTCTTAGTCTGCAAAATGATAGCTTCTGGCCCAAGCTCTCTTTTAATTGTTTCCAATGCCTCTTGCATTGTTGGAGCTTCAAACTTCTTAACCTGCATAAGCTAACCTCACCGTACCAACTGCTTTTACGCTCACGTTTGGCGTAATTTCGTTATGGGATAGAACTGTCACATTAGGAATGAACCGATCCACGAGCCCTTTGAGATGGCTTCGGATCATAGGCGAACAAAGAACAATCGGTTGAGTGGACTGATTAGCCAACTCCATCGCTTGCTGATTGAGCTCACCAATAAAGCTACGAACAAATTCTGGGTCGAGCGAAAGCTGCTGACCTTGATCGGTCTGGATTATGCCACCCGCAATAGTCTCTTCGATCGATCGATCTAAAGTGAGAAGGAGCATCTCACCTGAAGGTCCAATCAACTTTTTAGTGATCGTTCTGGCGAGCGACGCTCTCACATGTTCAGTGAGAAGCATCGGATCTTTTTGATAAAGAGCCGCGTCTGTAAGAGCCTCTAAAATTGTACGCAAATCTCGAATCGAAACACCTTCTTTGAGAAGGTTCTTAAGCACTTTGAGCACAGTTCCAACTGGAAGAAGATTTGGAATAAGATCGTCCACAACCTTTGGAGCCACAGTTTTGAACGAATCCAAGAGAGTCTGGAGTTCCTGACGACCTAAGAGCTCAGCCGAGTTAGAACGAATCAACTCTGTGATGTGAGTTGCGATCACAGTCGATAAATCTACAACGGTATAGCCGGCGTAAGTAGCGTCTTCTTTTTGTCTCGCCGTGATCCAAAGAGCATCTAGACCAAACGCAGGTTCTTTAGTTGGAATACCCGGAATAGACTCAGTCACATTACCCGGATCCATTGCCAACATATGCCCGACCATCAAAGAACCAGATCCGATTTGGATCCCTTTGAGTAAGAGCTGATAATCGCCAGGTTTAAGTTCGAGATTATCTCGAATTCTAAGCGGCGGAACAATAATGCCTAGATCGAGCGCAAACTGTTTTCGAATATTCGAGATACGCTCAAGTAGATCGCCGTTTTGCTCAGCATCGACAATACTGATGAGGCCATACCCTACCTCGAGTTCAAGTAGATCAATATTGAGCAAGTTTTCAAGCTTCTCAGAAGGAGGCTTAAGTTTATCTTGCTCGACTTTAGCTTGCACAGAAGCTTCTTGAACTTTGCTCTTCTTTTGGAGGCGATAAGCAATCGTCCCGAGTCCGAGTGCCAAAATAAAGAAAGGAACTCCTGGAAGGCCAGGGATAACTCCCATAAATGCCATCACTGCTGCTGCAGCAGTAAGTGCTTTTTGATTAGTGAAAAGCTGTTTCGAAAACTCTTGGCTATAATTAGTACTCGTGGCTGTGCGGGTGACGATGATACCTGCAGCCGTAGAAATAATAAGAGCCGGGATCTGGGTGACGAGTCCATCACCTACCGTCAATAACGTAAATACTCGGGCTGCCTCAGCAATGTCCATTCCTCGCTGAAGAGTACCGATGATGATCCCGCCGATTATGTTTACAACAACGATCAAAATACCGGCAATCGCATCTCCGCGAACAAACTTACTCGCACCGTCCATGGCTCCGTAAAAATCTGCTTCGCGAGCAATCTCAGATCTTCTTCGACGAGCTTCTTCTTCGTTGATCACACCAGCGTTTAGGTCCGCATCGATCGACATTTGTTTACCTGGCATAGCGTCCAAGGTAAATCGTGCAGCTACTTCCGCGACGCGGCCTGCGCCCTTGGTGATAACGATAAAGTTAATGATCACCAAAATAATAAAAATGACGATACCAACGGCATAATTACCGCCGACAACAAACTCTCCGAACGCCTGAATCACGTGACCAGCGGCTGCAGTACCTTGCTCAGCACCTCGCAACAAAATCACACGAGTTGTTGCTACGTTAAGAGACAGTCTAAACAGAGTAGAAATCAAGAGTACGGAAGGAAAAACACTGAAGTCTAGAGCACGATGGGCATACACAGAAGTGAGCAGCATCACCATCGAGATTGCAATTCCGAGAGAGAGAAGAATATCGAGAATAAATGGCGGCATGGGTATGACCATGACCGCGAGGATTCCGATTAATCCAATCGCTAATGCGAAGTCCGAATTTTTTGAAAGTCGATCTAAGAACGAGTCCATTTCTAACCTTCCGTGGCTGAAATTTCGAACTCTCAAGCCACCTGCCATCCTGGCAGGACCCGAGCAATCGCCTTATCTATTGTACCTACCTTCGCAAACAAGACATCTGTTTTTTCAGGAAAAGAAGCTGTTTTTTTTCGAGATTAAGCTAAACGCTGTCGATGTTTTGACGCTAGAAGCGATGATTCTTTAAACGATAGACGTAAGCCAACACTTCTGCCACAGCTTGATAAAGTGCTCGTGGGATGGCGTGATTAACCTTAACGGTTTTATACAATGTACGTACAAGCGGGACGTTCTCGACCAAAGGGATACCAGCGTCGGTCGCAATCTGTCGGATCTTTTGAGCGACAAAGTCTGCCCCTTTGGCAACAACACGAGGAGCTGCCATCTTTTCTTTGTCATATTCGATAGCTATAGCAATATGAGTCGGGTTCGTAATGATTACGTCAGCTTTTTTGATGGCTGCCATCATACGCTTACGAGACATCACACGTTGAACGGCTCGGATACGAGCCTTAATTTGCGGATCCCCTTCGCGCTCTTTAAATTCCTTCTTGGCTTCTTCTTTCGTGAGTCGAACCTGCTTGCCCCATTCTCTTCTCTGAAGAAACAGATCCATCACACCAAAGACTGAAAACACGCCAAACAAAGAAAGAAAGATTGCTCGGCCAACCCGACCAAAAACACCCAGCTGTGATACTGGTTCAGCAAGCATCTGGCCCGGAGAATTTAAAACCTCTGTTTTGATAAGAGCATAGGCTATAGCAAGCGAAATAGTCACTTTGACAGTAATTCGTAATCCATCCACTGCATTTTTAGCCGAAAAAAGTCGCTTAATTCCAGCCAACGGATCAATCTTGCTGAAGTCTGGTGTGATCGGATGAAATGAAAAGATACTTCCAACTTGTAGAAAACTCCCTAAAACTCCAAGCAAAAATCCTGCGACACTGATTGGTAGGCCAATGGCTATGATCAGCTTAAGGGCTTTCATCAAGGTGTCACCTAAGATTGAGCTATCAGTGAGATTAATCCTTGCTGTTAGGTCAGTGCGAAATACCTCGCGCATATATTCAGCAAGCTGCGCTCCCATTTTTGGAGACATAGCGTAAACCATTGCACTAGTCGCAAGTAAGGCTAAAAGGCTAGTCAGCTCCTTACTCTGGACGACCTGACCTTTTTCTCTCATCTCGTCGATGCGGTGCTGGGAGGCTTCTTCGGATAAGTCTTCCGTTGAGCGGTCTTCTTGTTGATTTTCAGCCATCGCTACCTCCTACCCACCATGGCTAGCATGACCGTTTCCATCCACTCTTCTGACTTCATCATGATGTTGGCCGAAACCACCTGAAACTCAGGCGCGCTCACTAACATCACGATCAAACCTACAAATGCAGTTACGCCCATCGAAAGTACGAGGATATTCATCTGTGGCATTGCCTTAGAAAAAATTCCAAAAGCCACGTTGACTGCAAAAAGAGAGACCGCAATCGGTGCCGCGATCTGAATTCCAAATTGAATGACCTGCGACGAAAGATCGATCAACTGCTGCGACAAGATATTTGTCATTCCGGCCTGACCTAATCCAACAATGCGGTAACTATCCATGGATGCCTTAAGCATCAAATGATGACCATCCAGAGCAAGAAATGCCAGCGAAGCAAGGGTCATCTGAATCTCAGCAATGACGTGCGTCTGGGACTCATGATGGGGATCATAGGTACTTGCCATTGCAAATCCCATGAAGTTACCCGCTAAGTTTGATCCAAAATGGATTGCATCAAAAAGTAGCCTGGAGGTAAAACCGAGCACCAGTCCGAAAAAGACTTCGAGCCCAATCGTCGTGATTACAGTTCCGGTTTGAGCTCCCCAGATAGCCGCTTCCGCCGGTTTTAGATCTCCACTTTTAATCAAAGTTGGAAACAGGGTAAAAGTGACCGCGAGTGAAAATAAAATTTTGACCGGAGTCGGAACAAAACGATCTCCGATGATCGGCATAATTGAAAATAGAACACTGAATCGTACCAGCACAGCAAAGAACGTGAACACTTCTTCTTGTGAGAAGTTAAATAGATTCACTACCTAACCCACTCCCCAGCGCTACTTAAGATATTAATCGTGTATTGTTGTAAAACTTCCAGCATCCAAGGGGCCATCACGACAAGAACGATCAGAATCGCAACCATTTTTGGAATAAACGTTAACGTCGACTCATTGATCTGGGTAATAGCTTGCAGCACGCTCACCAAGATACCGATGACCATGGCAGCAATCAGCATGGGTCCTGCGAGATAAATGATCGTCTTGATGGCTTCACTTCCTATGGACATGACCATTTCTTCTGTCACTGTAAATCCTCCTCAACCCTAATCAAGCTTAACCAAAGCTTTTGACTAGACTGCCGACAACTAGTTCCCAGCCATCGACCAACACAAAAAGTAGCAGTTTAAATGGTAACGCGATCATGACTGGCGGAAGCATCATCATCCCCATTGCCATGAGGACACTTGCGACGACCATGTCTAAGACCAAAAAAGGTAAATAGAGCATAAATCCGATTTGAAAAGCAGTCTTAAGCTCACTGATTACAAATGCTGGGATCAGCACATAGGTCGGGACTTCTCCTCGATTTTGAGGCTTCGCTTCTTTTGACAACGATAGAAAAAGTTCGAGATCTTTATCCCTCGTCTGAGAAAACATAAGCTCTCTCAGGGGTCCTTCAGCTCGCTCCATCGCCGTCTTTTGATCGATCTTTTCGTTCATGTACGGTTCGATGGCGTTAGTAGAAATTTGTTTAAAGGTAGGCGCCATCACGAAGAACGACAAAAATAGAGCAAGTCCAACGATGAGTTGATTCGGCGGCATTTGCTGCGTACCAAGCGCCTGCTTCAGAAAGCTCAGCACCACTACGATACGGGTAAATGAAGTCATCATGATTAAAATCGCTGGCGCTAAGGAAAGCACCGTGAGCATCATGACAATTCTCAGAACTGAAACCATGTCGGCTGGCTTTTGGTTATTTGCAAACGAAAGACTAAGAGAAGGTAGAGTTAATCCTGAAGTACCCGGGACATATCCNNCCTCCCCCGCCGGCACCTTCAGCAAAAGCAGCTTTCGTCGCAAGTAGACTCACGGCAGCCGCAGTCAAGAGCAGCGCTGGAGTATACCGCTTAGAGAAGATGCCTAAGCTGTTTTTCATAGTGGTTTCATACCCTCTAAACGATTCTTAATTTGTGCTCGGACGCTCGACTTAGTCGGTTCCTTTGCAAGAGCCGCCAGTGCAGGTGCTCCATCCATCTCTGCATAGGACTGGNNGCGCTGTACGCCCCGACTCCTGACCGAGAAAATGACGGCGAATGAGCGTTCGGTTGCGTATTCATTTGAGCATTCAGTTGTGCGTTTAACTGGGAACGAGCCGAGCTCTGGGCAGCGGGTTGCGCTTTACTTTGTGATGGTGCACGTGAAGCAAAGAGATTGGTCGTTTCAGCATTAGACAGAGCACTTGCAAATGAGCCTACGCCTCCAGCAATGTTGGCTTGAGAAAGACCGTAATCTTCTTCGGCTTCATTAGCTTGAAACTCACTGATCAAGTTGATCGACTCATGTGTAACACCTAGGACAAGCATTCGACCTGACACTTTAACGATCGCAATGCTCTTTTTTGGTCCGAGATGATGAGTAGCTACAACTTCTATAAATTTACTTTTTCCGAGTGTTCCACCAATTTTGCCGAGAAGCCCCGAAAGACCTTTATGATTTTTAATACTGTGCTCGCTTCGAATTTTTCTAACAGCAAGCATGATCACGCCAAACAAACCAAGGAGAATTGCGAGCACGACCATTGATCGCACAGGACTAGGTAGAGGTTTAGCACCACCAATAGGCTTAGACTGCGTTCCCCACTGGGCTACCTTGTCTGATTTATCGGCCTTATCTGCTTTGTCACCTTTATCCGCTTTTTCGTTCTTTTCGGCTTTCGAATCTTTTGCTTCTTTTGCCTCAGGCTTTGGATCGTTTTTTAGAACTCGCTNNCTCACCGGCTCGATTAGCGCTAGCTGCACTTTGGACGATCTTGTCAGACTTCTCGCCACCCACGTTATCGAGTATGCGGACGGTCACTACTTTCCCACTGGTCTTAAGGACGAAGCGTTTTTGATAGTCCTCTGCCTTTCCCTTAACACTGAGACGGCATCGGACTAGCTTTGGAGAATACTGATATGCAAATACTTTAGTTAGATCCATTCCAGAAACAGAAGAGATCTTAGCTGGATAAACAGATACGTCGTTCAGGCTGAGCTGAATCGTGTCATTGAAAAATTCAGTCTTAATCTGACCAGGGGCTACTTTCCCATCGAAAATCAAATCGATCTGAGAATCGTCCGTGATCTGTACCTTTTTCAGGGTGGTCACGGCAAACGCAGACGGCACAGTAACAATCATTGTCGCTACGCCAAGTAAAAATACTCTAGAGAATCGGCAGTTGCCTTTGAGAAAGTTCATCCTGAATCCATCCCACTACTTAAGTTGTTCGATACGCTCGACTGGAGAAATAATGTCCGTTAAACGGATACCAAATTTTTCATTCACAACGACTACCTCGCCGCGCGCGATCAGTTTGTCGTTTACCAATACTTCAAGCGGCTCACCGGCAAATTTTGAAAGCTCAACCACAGAACCTTGAGCGAGCTGCAAAATTTCTCGGATCGCCATTTTAGATCTTCCAAGTTCTACTGTGACTTTGAGCGGAACATCTAAGATAAAATCTAGGGATTGCACTGGAGGTGCACCTGTACGTGCTGGAGCTGCAGCACCACCACCTTCGGCTGGCTTTTGGGCATTTTCAAAGGCACCTGCGTCCATCGCTGCTTGATCACTCATATGACTATCTCCTTACTCATCATTAAATCGGGTTAACTGAATGGCGCGATTACCGCGCGAAACTCCAAAGAAGCATTTAAACTTAGGCGTGCCTTCGATTAGAAGTTCGAGTTCGCCATCTGCGTCTTGTGAAAGTGGGATAATATCGCCAACGTTTAAGTTAACTAAATCTCCTACTGTGATCTCGGCAGTACCGAGATTAACGACCAAGTTTGCTTCAGTGTTATGAATATGTTCTTCAAGTTTTCTGACCCATTCTTTGTCGACGCGATCAGATTCAGTTTGGAAGGACGAATTCAATTTTCCTTTGATCGGCTCGATAGTCGAATATGGGATAACAAGTGCGATTGTTCCGCTCGCGTTTTCTAACTCGACCTCGAAAGTCGTAGAGATAATTACGTCAGAAGGCGGAACAACACCGACGAACTGAGGATTTACTTCAGTTCGAACAAAACTAATATTGGTTTGATGGATTGGTGCCCAAGCATCCTCAAGATCTTTGATCGCAAGATCCATCACCTTTCGCATGATTGAAAGCTCGATGCGTGTAAACTCTTTTCCTTCGATTTTGGCGTATGGTCGATCTGTACCACCGAAGTAGCTGTCTACTAATGCATAGGCGAGTTTTGATTCAAACACTAAGAGTGCCGGTCCACGAAGCGCTTCAAAGCGCATAATTCCCATACAACTTGGAATTGGAAGAGTATTTACAAACTCACCGAACTTAAGCAAGTCAGTCGAAATAATACTGATGGATGCAATCTTACGAAGAGAATTAGAAAGAGAAATACGATAAAGACGAATGAAGCGCTCATAGATAATATCGAGCGTAGGCATACGACCACGAATAACGCGGTCTTGGTTTGTTAAATCGTATGGAGTAATTTCAGATTCGGATGGGCCGCCCCAGTTCACTGCGCCGACGTTGTCATTTGCAGATGGAGTAAATCCTCCACCCGGCGCAGCAGCAGCGCTGCTATCTACATTGCCGTCCGCTACTGCACTCAGTAACGCATCGACTTCAGATTGAGTCAAAATCTGATTCATATACAGCCATCCTTAGCCTTAAAACCCAATGTCTTTTCGACATCTCCCTCAATTAGCCATCATGGCCGATTTCGGGATACTTCACTATCCTAACCTATTTTACCCACCGACTGCAAAATTAGTAAAGAACACGCCTTTGACTTTCCCACTAATCATGAAGCCGTTTAATGCATTTTTAATCTCTTCCTTAACGAAGTCGCGTCCTTCTGTTGACGCTAAATCCGAAGGCCTCTTGCTATTAAATAAATCGATAATAGCATTACGGACTTGCGGCATCTTTTGAGTGAGCTCGCCTTCAGTTTCTTCATTTGGAACTTCGATTGAAATATTTACGCGCGCAAATTTTGGCGTACTACTACCTGGCGTTGAAAGATTGACAGTAAATTGGTCGAGGTTAACCATACGTCCGTATTCGGACCCGCCGCCAGACTTGGCTCCGTGTCCACCACCGTGGCCTCCGCCATGACCACCAGACTTAGCGCCATGCCCTCCGCCGCCGTGTCCACCACTTTCTTTTTTAGCACCATGGCCACCGCCACCATGTCCACCACCGTGGCCGTCATCTTTTTTCTCACCGTGACCTTCGGCCGCGTGCTCACCTTGATCGATATCTTCGATTGAAGGTTTGGTTTTATCATTTTTGAAAGAGATAAAAAGAATCGCCACCATTGCGACTGTCGCAAGGAGGTTCACAAGAGTGAGAATGAGTACTAATTTGTTTCCACCGCCGCCACCTGAAGATTCTGCCGGTGCTGCGCTGCCTTCTGGTTTTGGTTCTGCTGCTGCCATAACTTCCATTGTGCTACGCATTTCGAGCAGAGACAAGAGGCAAAAAGATCGGGAATATTCGTCAAAAATATGGCCGGGGCAGATGATGGAGCATCTACCCCGGCTATGTACTAATTACCTATTAACCACGCTTGAGGTTAAGAACGTCTTGCATCATCTCGTCAGCGACGCTGATGACTTTACTGTTAGCTTGGAAGTTACGCTGAGCAGTCATCAAGTTGATGAATTCGTTTGCGATATCTGTTGTTGAAGACTCGATCGTCTTCGAAGAAACGCTACCACGTCCACCGGCTTGAGGTGCGCCGATTGTCGCTTGACCGCTATTACGGCTTTCACGAAATCGATTTTGACCCATTTTGAACATACCTTCTGGATTTTCAAATTTCGCCAAGGCAATCTGAGCCAAGTTGATATTTTCACCATTAGTATAAATCGCAGTGAGCATACCATCATCATTGAAGGTCAAACCAGCCAATGTACCCGCTGTAGAACCATCCTGAATGGTTTTATAAGCTTCAGACTTAGTTCCGTACTGAGTCACTTCAACTCCTGTACCACCTGATTTTTTGTCAGTTCCGAAATTGAACTTAATTTCTTGGTCTGGGATCGCACCCTTATTGAAGTTAAAGGCAGACTTATCGGTTTTTTGTTCTTTCAATCGACCATCGGTGTCGAAAGTAAGAGTTCCCTTAGCTTGTTCGACCATCTCGTCTTTTTTGCCGCCGACGACTTCCTCACCTTTGGCCATCGCTCTCCAGGTCCATACGCCGTCATCGGTTTTGTTGAAGTAAACTGTCACAACGTGCGGCGTACCAGCAGAATCGTACACAGTCGCACCTGTCGCAAAGTGAGCAGTTTGCTCTGGGCGTTTTGGATCAAATACTTGAGCTTTGTCTGCACGAAGATCCAAGTTCATGAAAAGATCCACTTGGCTTGTACGTTTCGCATCAACAACAGTACGATCCACAGAGATATCACCCATTTTAGAAGTAACTTTACCGGTTTCGTCGGCTTGGAAGCCTTGAACTTTGTAACCGTCCGCATTGATGAGTTTACCATCTTTATCAAAGTGAAACGCGCCGTTACGAGTAAAACTTCGGCCGTCAACACCGTTGATCACAAAGAAACCATCTCCTGAAATTGCAAGGTCAGTTGCAGATTCAGTTTGAACGATAGAGCCTTGAGAAAAGATCGGATTAACTGCTTGAAGTCTTGTACCACGTCCGATTTGGTTACCACCCAAAAGACCCTTGAGTGATTTTGCAACTACGTCCGAAAACTCTGGACGTGAAACTTTAAATCCGGTGGTGTTCGCATTGGCAATGTTATCGCCGTAAATGGAAAGGGCTTCGCCTTGTCCTTGCATTCCAGTTACGCCAGTATACATCGATGATAAAATACCCATAAGTGAGTGCCTCCATGCACTTTCTAACGGCAACGACTATGCTCGTTGCTCAAGTTAAACAGCAGTATTACCTGCTGCCTTTTCAAGGTTGCATCATGCTTCCTTGATCCGTTTTTTTTGGATTTTTCACCCGTCAATCGATCGGGGTGAAGAGGCTTCCCGCAATGGGTCCAGCCAAAATCCTATCCAGTCCATTTGCTCTGCTCAGGCATCGCCAGTCGCACAACAATTTACAATTACTACTTCTAAACGATCACTGCTCCATCAATGTTTGTAAAAACATTTCCGGACAACTGATTACGATCCATTGCAGTAATCACAGTTCTATTCTTAACGCTTACGATGAGTGCAGCATCTTTAGTAAGGACGAGTGTGTCCTCTACTCCTTTTGCTGATGCCTTATCGAGAGCATCGTTCACTTTAACCATCGTCGCTTGATCAATCGAAATCTTACGATCCTGCAATCGCTGCGAAGCATGCGCAGAGAACTTTAACGGCTGACGAACAGAAGATAAATCTGTTGCCAAACCTGCAGCAGGTTCTTTTGATAACGTTTCATCAAAGACGTGATCAAACTCGCTCTTTACTCCTTCTTGCTTCTTCGGTTGTACCCGCTCAGCCGCGCCTGCGCCCGACTGACCTGGAACTGAAGTCACATTAGGATAAAGAAAAGCTCCACCACTACTCATTTAGTTTGCACCTCCTTGTTCCATTCTCTCCGAAGTTAAACCATTTGGAAAGCCGGAATCATTTGCCGAGTTGCTAGGCATTTGTGGAGTAATTTGTGGCGCAGACTGTGGCGTAGTTTGAGTTTGAGCTGGAGCAGACGCCACTTGTGGTGCCATCTTCGGCATCGCAGCTGCGGGAGCATCAATGTTTGAAGAGCCTATGCCCTTTTCAAAAGTAAAAAAGTTTTGCTTGGGTTGACCTACTGGCGATTGTCCAACAGGCGTGACCGCTACCGATCCACTACCAGCAGCGTTACCCAAAGCCGCGTTCATAGGGATGGCTCCTGGGATCATTCCGGAAGGATCACTATCCACCCGAACGATATTTCGCATCGTCACTTTATCCGGACGGTTGATATCGCCGACTAAGAAGACTGCTTCACTACCCTCAAAGCTGACACCAACCACTTTGGCTTGGCCTTTATTACTCATTGGAATCGAAGCACCGCGATCATCCTTAGCTTCTACGCGATACATGTAGTTTCCGGATTTGGCAGGCAGCGTGTTGCTCTTAAGTCCATCCCAACTAAAGGTGTTCTCGCCTTGCTTTAACTCCCCTAGTTCTTTTTCAAGGACAGTCTCGCCGGTATCTGCAATCACAGTGACATGAACTTCTTTTGCGTCTCTTGGTAATGCAAAGTTCAGTGACTCATTTTGTCCTTCAGTATGTGGAAAACGTTCACGATCAATGGTGACGGTCTTTCCGATCATGTTAGTCATTGCCAATCGCTCTAGCGGCTGGTTTTGGCTCGCCATTTTGCCCATGGATTGATTCAAATTTTGTAATTGTTCAACCGAAGTAAACTGCGCAATTTGTTGCGCCATTTGTTCTGCGTTGAACGGCTTTGTCGGATCTTGATGCTTCATCTGAGTCATCATGATCTTAAGGAAGTCATCCTTACCGAGAGTCTTTTTGATCTCACGTGGCTTATCAGCTTTGGCACCGTACTTGGCTTGGACTTGTTTCCAGACGTCACCAAACTGAGCTTCCTTAGCGGAAGCTTTGGCGTCTTTATCTTGCGAAAGGAGACCGCCCGAGCCACCTGGCCCCTGAAGTGCGGTATCAACCGCTACTCCGGCAGAGTTTCCTTTATTTCCAAATCCAACACCTTGCATTTAGTCCTCTGTTACTTCTATTTACTACCTATTTAAAAAGTGCCTGGGAGATCATCGACCCCCCAGGCAAATCATTTTACTTTTACGCCATCAAATCGACTCGACCGCTAGCGCTTGCATTCATCGAACGGCTTNNCCGGCTGCTGCTCGTTGAGATAAAGCTGCATTGCGGATGAAAGGACGACCAGTGTCTTCAGAACCAGAAGCTTCACGACCTTGCCCTTGCGATTGTTGCTGTGAGTTTCCATGCATAGTCTGATCAGCTAGGCCACGGCCCGACTGTCCTTGATGATTTGCATTGGCTTCACCGCGATCGCTTGGCTGAGTTACTGAAACGTCAACTTGGCTGAGCGTTAAACTTTGTGACGCGAGATTGTCTTTGAGGTGGCTCATGCTCTCCTCAATGATTTTCTTAGCTTGTTCATCACTTGCCTGAATTTGGAGTCCTACGTCTTTGCCATTGGTCATGACTCTTACGTGTAACTCACCTAGATTTTCAGGTTTTAGTCTAATGCGCATTTCGCCGCCGCCTTGTGCGTTCATGTTTCGAATACTCGAACTCATGCTCGTCAAAGCGTCAGTTGATAAGCGACTTTGTCCCATAGCTCCTTGAGTAACGTGTCCATTCAGGATCGTCGCTGGGGTCGCAGCTAAAGTAGAGCGCTCAAGCGTGGAAGTAAAACTTCCACCACTTTGTAATTCGTGCGCACCTTTAAACTGTTCTTCGCCTAACCCAAAACCGTTGTTTTTGGATTTTGACGAAAGAACTGGTTNNGTCCTTAGCTAAAGTATCCGACATCGACATCATCGGATTTTTTTCTGCTAAGCCACCATCAATGACTTTGAGCCGTTGGTTCCCGGCAGATTTAGTGTCCATGGATTGGATACTATTTCTAGCCTCGAGGAACTCAGCACCGCTGAGCCCTCCGGATGCCATGGAAAGACTCATCCCCTTCTTACTGCTTTGAGGAGAGTCGACAGTTATTTCTTCGATTTGAACGGAGCTTGGAAGATCAATCTTCGTATTGGAATTTAAACCTCTCGGATCAAGCGCAGCTGCGGAAGGATTCTGCAATTGTGCTTGGGCTAATTCGTTGCCCGTAGGCTTTTGAGTTAGCTTTGCCAATAGAGCGGAAGGATTTTTCGGTTGGCCGTTTTCGCTCAACTGCTGAGCGAGATCTTGGCCTTGCACCGAATTTTGAGCATCAAGAGATCCTGATTGCCCAAATACCCACTTACCACTCCATGGTTTGAGTCCAGCTTGAGTTCCACCAGTAGTCAGACTGGCGATTGATTGATCATTTGGCGTAGCTGCGTTGGCTTTAGCGACCTTCTCGCCGTTTTGAGCAGCTTGTGCTGAAACGGCTTGAGCTCGGGGTTTAGCCGAGCTCACTGGAGTCATTTGTCCTGCGAGTTGCGCCACGATCTGTTCTTCTAATCCACTCTTCTCTTCTGACTTCTTATTTGCACCAGCTCGTGCTGAAGCATCTTGAGACTTCAGATTTGAAGTTTGAACTTGAGATAACTGCTCAGCAAATCCTTTTGCATTTTGGCCGCTAATCTGGCCGGCACCTAACGAACTGTCACTTCCTTTATCACTTCTTAGAGCTTGGTTCGCGTTGGCTGCTTGGGTTTGCTGCATGGGTTGCATTGTTTTGATTAAGTCCATCATATTTTTCACCTCCTTTCGTTTGGGATTTTTTGGCTCGGACGACACCGGCCAAAAGTTCAGTCAGTTTCGATGCCTTAACAGGATCCATGAGGTTCATGATCTTAGCGAGTTTCAGAGTGGATACTCGAGACATCGCTACAACTGCTAGGCTCTCATCTAAATTTGCCATCAACTGAGAAGCGCCTTTGGGTGGCATGTTCTCTACTGTTTCAACAATCTTATTAATCTTTTCTTCGTTCTTCTTGCTCAGAAGTTCTTCAGTTTGCTTTACTTGTTTTTGTGCTTCGTCGATCTTTTTGAGTTCTTCTTCTAAGATCGTTTCACGAGATTTAAGTTCTGCTTCTTTGGCGGCAAGTTCTTTGGTCTTTGCATCGAGCTCATCCCGAGTTCTTTGGATATCCTCGATCGCTAGGTTATCAGCGAGGCAACCCTTTGAAGTCGAACGCTTTGGACGCTCGGCTTGAACTTCAGTTTCACTTGGCGCAAAGCCTTCACCGTCTTGTGCTGGAGCACGCTTCGCATCTGATTTTGAGTTATCTGCTGAAACGGTCAACACTGTGACACCCGCCACCCAAAGTAATATCGCACCGAGAATAAGTGGCTTACGAAGTTGCTTCATGCCGACTTTACTCCCAGTTGTTCAAGTTGGCGAGCCAGCTCTTCAGCGGTCATCTCAGGAGCATCATCGTCTGAGTTGGTGTTCAGCTGAGATCGCATAACGTAGAGATCATCTTGCACCTTTTGCTCGTAACGGTTCTTTTCTTTTTTGTACTCAGTCAGGTGTTTCTCTCTGAGCATCTCGATCGTCTTAGTCTGACGTCGTTGATTGAGATAGTGCTGAAGTGCACGTTCCACTGCTTTACGTGCTTTTTTAATCGTATTCTCAGCGTGAAGGATTCTGACTCGTGATCCAGAAATAAAATCATTTTCGAGTTGATACTGCAAAATCGCAGCTTGAGTGCGCGCTAGTTCTTCGCGACGCAGTAAAGATTGATTGAGTTGATCGACGAGATTATTGCGAAATGCCTGTGCATTTGCGAGATTTGTTTGAGCGCTGCCCAAGTGGCGAAGAGCTTCCTCTTCCCTACTTTTCCGGACCTTTTCGACTGATTCAAATTTAAACTTAAATTTTTTCATGCGCTCTTTGAATAGTTTCAGACTATTTGCGCATTCTGACTAGACTGAATAATTTGCCCAGAACCAAAGGTGGTCCACACCTTTATACATCGTCTGAGTCATTTTTCGACCGGAGTGGGCAAAATCTACTCATCAAAGAGGTTGAGCAGTTCTCGTCTCCGCTCAATCAAATAATCCATTCTAATATCTTCATAATGGCCGCGATAATCCTCCCGGATTTGTTCTTCCGTCCAGGCCCTGAGGTTCTCTACAAATTNNTTTTAACTAATACTTTCAATTTTGTGAGGTCCCAGTCTCCTCCGGCATAGTTTCGCAGCCATCCTACGAGATTATTTGTCGTAAATGCAAGGCCATGGTCGTACCCGACAAATACAGGGTCCGTCACTTCGATGTATCCAGTTTTTCCGATGTCAATCTCTGTGGGTAACGGCTCTTTTGTAAGAATGAAATAATTCTTGCCCGGAAAGAAAGCTCGGTCGATATTACCCAAAAACGCATCTAATAAAACAAGCGTATCAGGCAACGGATTAGAGGCAACCCTGGCGATATTTCCAGGCGCGACCGCACCCTGATATTTGGTAAATTGAACTTCAGGATAATCGACTACCTTTTGGGCAGAGTAGATCTTTCCTTCTATGCTCACGAGTTCTGTTTGTGGAATATAGTTTAACCTAAGCCTCTTATTTGCATAAAACGCACCCACTTCTTCATGGGTGCGTTTCCACTTTAAGACGACTTTAAATTTGCGGCTTGTCTTATAGATGATAGCATCATCGCTATCTTTCGTTACCGTGGCCATTTGTCGTAATTTTGCTTCAGTCAGATTTTCATGCCTCAGTATCCGGGCAAGAGTACCCTCGTAAAAAGGCCCCGCAAATACCGATGAAGTTAATTCTGTACAGTCAGGCTGGGCACGAGTGATTGTAGCAACAGCTCCGGACCACGCAGATTGAGTAAAGAGAAAGAGCGCAACCAAAAGGTCGGGACGACCGCTGTTACCGCCTCTGCTGCGGCCCACGGCTGTTTTGCTCCGAAAATGCCTCTGCAGCACGGTTGATCGCATGCAAAAGAGCAATTGTAGAATCGTAATCACCCTTTTCATCAATGCCCTGCCGAAGAAAGGACTGAATGCGATCGATCACTGCAATAGCTTGGTCGATCTTTGGATTTGCGCCTTTTTGATACGCGCCAATATTAATTAGATCTTCTGCCTGCGCATAGAGGGCCATCCACTCTTTGAGTTGGCCAGACCACTTTTGCTGATCTCCACCGGTCACAGCGCGCATGACACGGCTTGCGCTTTGAAGTACATCAATGGCTGGAAAATGATTTTTCTGTGCAATTTTACGAGACAGCACGATGTGGCCATCTAAGATCGAACGCGCCGAGTCTGCTATCGGATCATCCATGTCATCGCCTTCAACAAGTACTGTGTAAAGTCCCGTAATACTTCCTGAGCCCACACCTGTTCCCGCGCGTTCAAGTAACTTAGGTAAGGTAGCAAACACGCTAGGCGGATAACCCTTTGAAGCAGGTGGCTCACCTTGCGAAAGTCCAATCTCGCGTTGAGCCATGCAAAAGCGTGTGACGCTATCCATGAGAAGCAAGACGTCTTTACCATCATCACGAAAGTACTCAGCGATCGAAGAAGCTAAGAATGCTCCACGCATACGTAACAAAGGTGATCGATCCGAAGTTGCAACGATAACAACTGATTTAGCCAAACCTTCTGGGCCAAGATCGCGTTCAATAAACTCACGCACCTCACGACCCCGCTCACCGATCAACGCAATGACGTTGACGTCTGCAGCTGTGTGACGAGCCATCATGCCCAGCAATACTGATTTACCGACACCTGAACCTGCCATGATGCCGACACGCTGACCTTTTCCACAAGTGAGCAGTCCATTGATAGCACGGACTCCTAAATCAAGAGGTTCTGTAATGACCGTGCGCTCAAGTGGATGAGACGGTTTTTGATAGAGACCTCGCAATAGTCCACCACCAGTACCTTCCCAATCGATTGGACCTTTACCATCCATAGGTTCGCCGCGCGCATCGAGCACACGTCCTAAGAGAGCGTTACCCACGCGTATCTGAGAAGCATGGTGCTTAACGACCACTAAGCTATCGTTATTCACTCCTTGAGCATCATCAAAAGGCATTAAGATTACTTTTTTGTCGCGAAAGCCGATGACCTCCGCGTCCACGCCCGGACCATTCATCGCATACGGACCTAGCTTACCGCTTGTTCCAGGCGCGAGAATTCGGCAGATACTACCAATACCTGCTCCTGGGAGATGTGCTTCGAATATAAGTCCCAAAGATTTAGTAATTTTTCCTGCCTGCGTGTAAAGACTCGCCTCGGCCAAATCACGATCATAGCGAAGAGAATCAATTTGCATGCGAGCTCTCGTCAGTTAAGGCGCGGTGAAAGGATTCAAATTGAGTGGAGAGACTTGCGTCGATTGAGCTCCAATTGGTGTCGATAATACAGCCACCCTCTTCGACTGACTCAGTAATTTCAAAACTCAAATTTCGAATCGTAGTGAAACGTTGTTTCAAAGTGTCTTTCAAATCTTCGACAGCAGCTACATCTTTAGGATGGATCATCACTCGAATCGTGTCGACGGCTCCAGACTTTTCAATGAGTTCGCTAACCAAACGTTTGAGGTATTCTTTGTCAGTGGCAAGCTCTTTCAGGAGGACCATCTTACCCATCCGATAGATGAGCTCAATCAGAAATCGTTCATTGGCTTGATAGAGTTCCTGTTTGGCCGAATCACAAGCGGCCAAAAACGTCTCCACTCTACCCGCTAACACATCGGCAGTGGCTTGGAACTCGGCGCGAGCTTCTGCAAGCCCCCGCTTTAGACCTTCTTGATAGCCACGCTCATCAGCTTCTTTATGTACAGCTTCAGAAAGTTCGGCGACTTTCATCTTCACCATTGCTTCCATTTCTAAGCGACGCTCTTCTTCGAGAGAGAGTTTATGAGCTAGAACTGGATCAACGGAAAAACGCTGATTTTTACGATTAGTATTATCGGTATTAGCTTGCAGACTAGAGCTTGAAAGAGGCCCTGGGCGTCTTAGATCATCAAATTGAAATGCTCTGATCTCGGTCTTTGCGCCGCTTTCGAGCTTCATGATTCGATGTTCAAGCGGCTTGGAGGTCGTTAAGTCGACACCTATGTCCCCCGCTCGTTTTTCGATCGCAGGCTGAAATTTTGAATCGCTCATGGTTAAGTCCCTGCTTTATTTCCTGCTGAATGATCTGATTATACCAACGCATCTCCGTCGCCGCCGCGGCTGAGCATGATTTTGCCTTCAGCCTCAAGACGTTTTGCGACATTGATGATCTCTTGTTGTGCCACTTCGACATCCGAAAGCCGTACTGGTCCCATGGATTCGAGGTCTTCCTTAAGGAGGTCAGCCGCACGCTTCGAGATATTCTTAAAGATTTTATCTTTAATTTCATCAGGTGCGGTCTTAAGTGCCATAACGAGTTTGTCGTTGGGTACTTCTTTGAGAAGAGTTTGCATTCCACGGTCGTCGATAAAGACGATGTCTTCGAAGACGAACATGAGTTTTCGAATCTCTTCGGCGAGTTGTGGATCTTTTTCTTCGACGCGTGCCAAGATGTTTTGTTCGCTCGTCTTGTCCATAACGTTGAGCATTTCGGCGATCGGTTGGATACCACCCAACTGCTGGGTGTCGATGGATCCCAAAGTCGCGAGTTCCTGTTTGAGCACTTCGTCGACTTGAGCAATAAGGCTCGGCGAAATAAAGTCCAAGTTTGAAATTCTGAGAACCACTTCGGTCTGGATGGTCTCCGGAAGTCGCTTAAGCACTTCGCACTTTTTGTTCGGCTCGAGGTGGGCCAAAATGAGGGCAATCGTTTGAGGATGCTCGTTGACCAAAAAGTTGGCCAAAGTACGAGAGTCCACAAGCTCGAGAGCTTCGAGAGTACGGCTCCCTTCAACGACTGAGAGCTGTCCGAGAACCGTCTTAGCTCTTTCTTCACCTAAAGTTTGTAATACGAAATCACGGCCCTGAGCATGACCAAAAATTAATGTCTCTTCTTCAGAAATCTCTGAATAGAACTCTTCAAGAACTTCTTTAACGAGCGGGATTGGCACTTTGGTGACCTGACCCATTGCGCTCACCAAGCGTTTCACGTCGTTATCTTTCATTTTACGAAAGACTTGCGCTGTTACTTGGTTTCCTAGAACGTTCAGTAAAAGAGCAGATCTTTCTAACCCACTCATCTGATCTAGACTTTCAAAAGCCATGGTTCATACTCCAATTACGTTATTAAGCTGACTTATTTTTACCTGGTCCGCCGCCGTCGTCACCCGTGACGCCCGCGTCCGTCTTCTTAGCTGGCTCATGGAGCCAATCTTTAAGAATAAGGGCCGCTTTGTGCGGATTTGAATCAACAAGCGTAATAATTTTTTCTTTAATCATCTCGCCTTCAACTTTTTCTGGGTCCACTTTATCTGGAAGAACTGGGATGGCATCTTCTAGGCCAGGCAAGGTTGCGTTTTTCTGTAATCTTTCAAGCTCTTCGAGAGTTTGAGGCAAGAATGTATCCACGCTATCGGTTGTATTTTCAGTAACCCATTTGATGAACGGTCGAACAACCATCAAGAAGAAGAGGATGATTGTTAAACCAATAACCGAGTACAGGATAATGTTCTGAATATAACTTTTTCGTTCTTTTTCTTTAAGAACCATTTCAGCTTCGAGGAAGTCCTCTTGCTTAAATTCCATGTTCTTAATTTCGATCACGTCGCCACGCTTACGATCGATACCAAGAGCACCCACCACGATATCTTCAAACTCCTTGAGTTTTTCTGGGCTCCAGGCTTCCACTTTGCTTTCAATTTTTCCGTCGGCACTAGCAGTCTTAGTAATCTTGCCATCGACAAGTACCGCTACTGACAACTTCTTTACACTACCGGTCTGACGTGTAGTCCGACGAACGGTCTGTGGCACTTCATAATTTGTAATTTCATTTGAAGTTTTAGTGTCGGTCGTTTTAAGTCCATTCGCTGCTGGGGGTTGACCTGGAGTATTGGACTGTTGACCAGCTAATCCGGCCGGTGCTGGACGATTGCCTTCCATCGATTTCATGTCTTTCTGAACCGATCGGATAGCTGTACCATCAGCATCATAAATCGTCTGAGTTTCATTGACTTGATTAAAGTCGAGGTCTGCACTGACTCGTGCTACAACGTGACCCTCACCTAAGATCCGAGAAAGCATCGCTTCGACACGCTTTTCCATATCTTGTTCCATGCGTGTACGAAAATCTAACTGTGTAGCACTCGCTTGAGCCAAAGGATCGCTTGAATTTTTTGAAAGTGTCTTACCGTTCGAATCAACGATCACCACTTCAGAAGCGTCCATTCCTTCTACAGCACGGGCCACCAAGGTACCGATTCCGTAGACCTGCTTTTCCGTCATCAAAAATCCAGGCTCAAGATCAAGAACGACCGATGCGGTCGCTTTTTTCTGATCTTCAACAAAGGTGCTCTTCTGAGGAACGGCCAAATGGACACGGGATCGTTTGACGCCGTTGATCGTGTTGATCGTTCTCATCAACTCGCCTTCTAAGGCGCGTTTTTGATTAATCTTTTGAACAAAGCTAGTCGTGGCTAAAGTTTGCTTATCGAAGACTTCGTAACCAACGACGCTCGATTGAGGAAAGCCCATCGTAGCGATCTTCAGTCGCATATGATCTAAATCTTCAGGTGAAACCGAGATATTTTTTCCGCCTGCATCAACGCGAAACGGGATATTTTCGTCACGTAGGATCTTAAGGATCGCAGCTGAGTCTTCAGGATTGAGGTTGGTCACTAGCGGCGAGTATGTCTTTTGGCCTGCCCAGTAGAAAAGCATCCCGATTCCAACCGTAATTAAAATGGCCGTGAACCCCATCGCCATTTTCTTGGTTGGCGAAAGCGTTCTTAGGATCTCGGAAACTTGTCCTATGACTCTTCTTAAGTATTCTGACACTTGATGATCCCCACTCTAAAAATCTCAAAGACAAAAGCCACTCACCTATCCACTAGACCTGCATTCTCATGATCTCGCGGTAAGCATCCAAGATCTTATTTCGAACTTGCATCATGAGTTTCAACGATGTGTCGGCTCGTTCGATCGTCAACATCGTCTCATGAATGTTTTTACTGCGGCCGGCAACCAGCTCTTTCACCGCGGTGTCAGCCTGAACTTGGTACGCATTGACAGTTTCAACCGAGTTCGAAAGGAGTTTAGAAAATTCGACTTCTTTTCCACCAGCTTGAGGAATATCCATTCCGTTCGCGCGCATCTCGTTAGTCACGCGCATTTCGGAAGCGATGCCTTTACCGCGTCCTAATGCATCGGTATTACCTTGCTGAATGAGGTCTTCGACTCCACCCGCTTGCCCTAGGCCTCTTAGATTTTCTATACCTAAAGTTGACATACACTATCCCCCGGTTGACCGACCTTATTTGCCGATCTCTAATGCTTTTTGGGCCATGGACTTGGCAGAGTTCATAGCAGTCACATTTGCTTCATAAGATCGCTGCGCACTAATCATGTTTGCCATTTCTTCTACAGGATTTACGTTCGGCATCGCGACGTAGCCTTCAGCGTTGGCATCCGGATGTGCAGGATTATAAACCATGCGAGGAGGCCGAGTATCTTCAACTATCTCTTCGACCTGAACTCCTTGGACATGTTCATCCAGTTTATTTTCTAAAATTTCACCAAAAGACTCGCGATCAGTTTGAGCGGCAAAGAGTGGATCCTTGCGTTTATATGGACCGCCCTCTTCCGTTCGCGTTGTTTCCGCATTAGCGATATTGCTTGAAATGGTATTCATACGCTTAGTCTGCGCATCAAGACCAGTTGCACTCACTCTCATCGAAGAAAAGAAATCCATTATCTACCTCCTCCNNAGCATTCCTAGTTTTCTCTTGAGCATTTCTGCAGATGCATCGAACAAAATTTGATTCTCTGCCATCTTGGCCATCTCTGCGGCGCGATCGACAGTATTACCATCCAATGACTCGACACCATTTGGATCATCATAGACTTCTGGATTTACTGGATCTGTTGGACGATGAACCATGTGGTTAGGGCTATCACCCGCTAATGGCAATTTTCCGTCCGTACCTAAAGCTTCTCTGAATGCTGTTTCAAACTCGACAGTCTGAGCCTTATAACCAGGCGTATCTGCATTGGCGATATTTGAAGTGATCACATTTTGATTGACGGTCCGTAAATTAAGAGACGTATTTAAGGCGCCAATGACTGGGTCAAATCCACTCGACATGATCTACTCCTTTCCATCAAAACCGTGCATCCTGCACATTAGTCTAAGATTCTTTTCAAGGTTCGTGCCCAACTAGCCGATACCGACTTCTTACATAGTACCAATTTAAAACTGACTTGATACGTATCGCTAATATTTATTTATTTTTAGCTCGGCAAAATCTTCCAGGAAATCTCGTTCCAGTAAAAATATTGCCGAGCTAACTTTTGCCGATTAGACGTTAATTCCGTCTCGACGATAGTCGGCGAGTTTATTTCTTAAAGTTCTAATCGAAATCCCTAGAGCCTTAGCAGTATGAGTTCGATTGCCTTGATGATATTGAAGAGCTTCGAGAATCACTGATTTTTCAATATCATTGAGAGTACTGCCTGGAGTCCAGCTCGGACGATCTGAGCCATCCATCGCCTGAAGCATTGACTCGTCTTGAGCAAGCTGCAAGTTCACTCTTTCTAAATGGATATCACGACCCATGACCAATGCATCTTG
>DBAE01000098.1 GCA_002291495.1 Bacteriovoracaceae bacterium UBA1018
GTCTAAAGCCGCGCGAGCCGATCATCTTCTTAAAATGGAGAATCTAGTATTAGAGAACCATGGAAAGGTTCTTCGTTTGGCAGGAATTTACTCGGCAAGTCGAGGTCCGCACCTTTATTACAAGAAAAATTCATATTTGCATCACAATTCAAACGGCTGGATTAATCTCATTCATGAAGAAGATGCGGCCAGCCTTTGTTGCTCACTTCTTCTTCGTGACAGTTCCTTAAAAAGAAGTATTTTTTTGGGTACTGATTCACAGCCACTCACTCGAGATCAGTTAGTCAAATTGTGTGGAGCTAGTTGTACCTTTTCGGACTCGGATGATGATCTCGGAAAAAAATTAGACAATTCTTGGACTCGAGAAATATTAGATTGGAAACCAAGATTTGCCAGTTTTGTAGAATGGGCTAGACTCCATCTACCATGAAAAGGATTTTAGTTCGTAAAGCGAGTTTGAGTGACATTGCCTGCATTTGCGAAATTTACAACGAAGCTATTGTTAATACAGTTGCCACTTTCGACACTGTTCCGAAGACATTGAGTGAACAAAGAGATTGGTATATGTCTCGTGGTGATCGATATCCAGTTTTCGTCGCAGAGGACGAAACTAAAGTGATCGGATGGGCATCAATTAACGCCTATTCGGACCGACTGGCCTATTCTCAAACGGCTGAAATTTCGATTTATGTAAGTTTTAAATCTCAGGGAAAAGGTGCTGGAAAGGCTCTCATGGGAACGCTTATTGAAGCAGCTAAGCAGTCAGAATTTCATGTTCTCCTAGCTCGTATTACTTCTGGCAATCAAGTGAGTGTGCAACTGCATCGAGCTTTCGGATTTCAGTTGGTTGGAGTCATGAAAGAAGTAGGAAAAAAGTTTAATCAATTATTAGACGTGCATTTATATCAGTGGATTAACAATGAGTAAGAGAAAAGTTCTTGTAGTCGAAGATGATTCCTATTTAAGAGAATCAATTGATAGCTTACTTCGAGAAGAAGGTTATGAGGTGGTGATCGCTTCTAACGGTAAAGAAGCGCTATCTATTCTAAATGATCAAGATCCACCACAGCTGATTTTGCTTGATCTTGGACTACCAGAAATGGATGGATGGGATCTTCTTGAAGAGTGTGGCGCTTCCAATAAGTGGGCGAAAATTCCTGTACTAGTTATAACAGGAACCCCGGTCGGGCATCGCCACTTTGGAATGAAAGAAGTGATCATGAAGCCATTTGATCTCAATCGAATACTAGCGGCAGTGAAAAAATACTTATGATTATTATCGTTGGAGCTAGCAGTGGAATCGGAGCAGCATGTGCGCGTGCATTTGCTGCCAAAGGAAAAGCACTTACTCTATTAGCTCGAAGAATGGATAAATTAGAGCTTCTTAAAAAAGAACTCGTCGAAAAGTTCTCGGCCGAAGTGCATCTATTCTCTTTGGATGTGCGCAATAGAGCCGCATTCGAAAATCTTATTCAAAAAAATGCATCCCTATTTTCTCGTTGTGAGGTGCTAATCAATAATGCTGGGCTTGCTAAAGGAATGGATCGATTTCAGGAAGGGTCATTTGAAGACTGGGAGACCATGATCGATACCAATGTCAAAGGGCTACTCTATGGAACTCGATTGATTGTTCCTTTTATGATCCAGAGTAAAAAGGGTCATATCATCAACCTCGGATCAGTGGCCGGCCGCTGGAACTACAACCGCGGAAATATCTATTGTGCTACAAAAGCGGCAGTTCGAGCTTTGAATGAGTCTCTTAGGCTTGATCTTTTGGGTACCGGCATCAGAGTAACTGAAATTGCGCCAGGTATGGTTGAGACAGAGTTTAGTGAAGTGCGACTGGGCAACTCTGAAAAGGCAAAAGCGGTCTATGCGGGAATGAAGCCATTAGTAGCTGAAGATATTGCAGAAGCCGTGGTTTGGTCAGTAGAGCGTCCAGCACACGTCAATATTCAAGAGATGGTGATCTACCCAACGGATCAGGCGTCACCATCTTCTGTTAATAGGCGGTAATTAAAGACGGTAGTTTATCAGGAACAGTATGCTGCCTAACGCTTAAGTTCTTTTCTTTAAGACGATGTTTTCAACAGAGTAGTCGCCACCGCCAGTGAAAAACAAAGTGATAAATGGAATTGCAAAGAGTAGAGCAAACTCTTTTTTTGCAAATGGATCCGCGGAATGGATCACAAGTATCGCTACCAACATGGTGATGATGAGCGGTATTACTGCGTAGCGAGTTTTAAATCCAATGATGACTAAGAACGAACAAAACACTTCAGCGAAGATTGCCATGGCCATACTGAACTGCGGTCCAAGCCCAATGGGATCTGGAAATTGAGCAGCGTTCTGTGAAAAGCCTTGAAGTTTGCCCCAGCCATGTCCGAAGAGCATCAGTGAACCCACGCCGACCCGCAAGATTAATAGTCCTAACGACATCATAAGGGGAGTATGCCTCCAAATATTAAGTCTGGCCAGACTTGATTATTAGACATGAGTCGCCAAACTCGTGAGTCAGGTAGCTTTCATTTTCTGCGAGCTTGAGCCCTTCAATCAATCGAGAGCGAGGGGAGAATGCTTCAAGTAAGCGAAAATGACTTTCCCCTAGTTCATGAACCCCTGTGAGGATGCCATCAATGACTTTAAGTCGATGGTCTTGAGTGATGACTAAGTCCGTTAAGTTTATACCAGCTCTCATGGGTCCATCTGCAATCCGTCCTTCGATGGCTCGAACCACAGAGGTTCCAACCGCAATCACTCTTCCGCCAGAACGTTTTGTTCGAAGGACCACTTCGATTGTTTGTTCAGGTATGTCACTCAGTTCCGGTAAAGGAAACGATCGATCGAGCCTGGCGTCACCGGTCGAAGAGAGTCCAGTAGAGTGAGTTAAACGAGCAAACTGGACGCCTTTCTGTTTTAGGTTTTGAATCATTTGCCAAGTGAGAGGCCTACCTGCTGACGGCATTTCTGCGGCCCATGGTCGGGCAGAATATTTAGTTTGCACCGACCAAAGGGAAAGCGATTCATTTAGATAAGAGTATTGAACAGGCTTTCCGTACTGATATAGCCACGCCCAAAATGTATTTGAGTCTGCATTCTTAATTTCTATCTCAATCAGTCTCGAAGAAAGTTGAGCCACCGACCGAATAGTGGCCAAAATTGGGAGTTCTGTATCTCGTGTGAAAACTAGCTCCATGCCCACTTTGATTTTAGGCGGAGGAGAACGCTCCTCAGTTTTTACTCTCCAGTCGCCATTTCCAAAAACGACGGCTTGCCACAAATTCNNAGTCTAATCTCGATTGTTTGTTCTCCGTTGAGAGAGGCAACGGCATCCTTAAGTTGGGCAGTCACTGAAGCAGGGAATGTTGCCGCATCATTGACGATCACTAGGTCGCCCGGATTCAAATAATTGCCTAGGTCGACAAACTTCTCGGACTTAAGACCCACGTGATCGATGATCAAAAGTTTCTGCGAATCAAAAGGACGATCTGGCGTGATGGCTGGCTTCATAACGAGATCCTCTCTCCTGATTTTTTGGATTCAATACTTTCAATCAGCTGGATCAGCTTTTGGGCCTGTTTTATTGGAGAGTGAAGTAAAGTTTTGTCCGCGTCAGGTATCGCTTGAGCGTGCATGAGAGTATCCATTTCTCCTGGATCGACGGAGATAAATTTCACCTGAGGTGCTTCTTGAGTCCAAATTTTGAACAGGTGATCGAGTGCTATTTTGCTTGCTGAGTAAGCGCCCCAGTCTGGATAGGCGTTGACTGCTGCATCCGTCGAAATACCAATCACCAGGGATTGACCGTCGACAGCAACAGGACCCAGTAAAGCTTTAGTTAATCTGAATGGACCTAAAAGATTAGTTTGCAACGCACGTTCAAAGTCCTCGCATTCTGTATCAAAAAGGGGACGGAGGGGGACCGGCCCTAAGGTACTTGCATTATGGATGAGGATGTCGACCGAACCTAAAAACCGCTGAGTGTTGCCGGCGATTGGATAGACGTGATCTTTGCTGCTGATGTCCGCTTCGATGATCAGGATCTGATCATTCAATTTGCCGAGCTCTCGTTTTAGACTTTCCAAGTCTTGCGATGGTCGCGCAATGAGCACAAGCCGAGTTTTTTTCAGTGCGAGCTGGAGCGCAAGTGCACGGCCCAAACCTCGGCTAGCTCCTGTAATGACGATATTTTTGTTTTCCAAGTTCATTTTTGTTCTCCTCCTACAAATCTAGAACCTGGATGTTATTGTGTAATCAAAATTGACGGTATATTGTCAGAATGCTATTTTACGAACATGACCGACATTATGCACGATAAGATAGCATCCCATTTAGCGCGCAATATCCGCCAGCTACGTGAAGCGCGCGGGCTTACTCAGGAACAATTATCAAAATCAGCAAATGTACCTAGAGCGACTTTGGCGAATCTAGAGTCAGGTCAATCTAATCCAACGGTTTCGGTAGTCGCTAAGATCGCTTCTGCATTCCAGGTTTCGGTCGAAGAATTAATTAGTCCTCCGCGAGCGGCCTGTCAGTTCTATCCGGGTGCAAGTTTGAGTCAACGTGTTCGTGGCGGGGTAGCGGTGAGGCGTGTACTACCTGACGTCTTACAAAATATTGAGCTGGATCGAATGGAGCTAGCTCCTGGAAGTCGCCTCGTAGGGATACCTCACCGAACTGGTACTAGAGAGTATTTCGCCTGTGAGATAGGACCTGTTGAACTCACTGTCGCGGGAGAGAGTTGGACACTGGAGTCAGGTGACGTTGTCGTCTTTCGAGGTGATCAAAAACATTCTTATTCAAATCTGGGAACGAACAAAGCCATCGCATATAGCATTGTACTCCTGAGTCCAGTGCCGCTATGATTTGTCCCATGATACCGCCTATTTTGTCCCGTCGATCAGCGCTCCAATATTTAGGTATGGGCGCAGTTTCGCTCATGCTTCCAGGATGTGCATCTTGGTATAAGAGAGCATCGACCCATCTTGACCCAGTCGATTCTGAATGGCTACGAAGTGTGAGTTCGATGGACCGAAGTATTTCCACCTTGGCAGCACCACGAACATTTTTCGGAGACAGACCTCACCAAAGTCATCCTGTACTTTGGGTAAAAGCAAAAGAACTGAAGGGTAATCTTTCAAAATTATCACTCGACGCTAACAGCAGGATCGAACATGCTCCAGTTGTAATTATTGGAGGAGGAATTTCTGGCCTAACGAGTGCTTACCTCCTGAAAGATCACCAGCCGATCGTGCTCGAAAACTCACCTCGCTTTGGCGGGAACTCTCAGGGACAGTCTTGGAACGGTATCGATTATAGTCTGGGCGCTGCTTATTTTATGAAGCCCGAGGCTGGTTCAGATCTCGCTCACCTGCTCAATGAAATTGGAGTGCTCAGTCAATGCAGGGTGCGAAACGAAGCTGATTCGATTGTTATTAACGGGAAGAAGTACAATAACTTTTGGGACGGCGAAAGCCACCCGAATGAACAGACTAAATTTAAACAGATCCACGACTACTTAAAAAAAGTAGGAGCTGGAGCTCCTGGTTTCGAGTTTCCGGATCTGCCGCATACCTCGGAAATGGCTAAAAAGAGAGTTCAGTCTCTGGATCGTGTTTCCTTTCTTAAGCATCTTGAAAGTGTAAATAAAGGTAAGCTTCATCCTCACGTTGAATGCGCCATTGAGTACTATTGTTGGTCCGCCCTCGGCGGATCTGCGTCTGAAGTCAGCGCTGCCGCAGGTCTAAATTTTTACTCGAGTGAGTTCTCAGACATTTTAGTAGCTCCAGGTGGAAACGGAGCGATTGCTGAGGCATTAGTGCGACACCTGGAAAAAAGGATCGGTCAAAAAAATCTGCGCGTAAACTCAATTGTCTACGACGTGCGAGAAACGCCTCAAGGAGTACTCGTCAGTTATTTAGATTCAAATGGGCAGTCCCAGTCAATCCAGGCACGCGCCGTGGTGATGGCCTGCCCTAAATTTATTGCGGCTCGCTTGCTGCATGACATCGAACCAGAGCGGGAGAAGGCGATTCGAAGCTTGCAGTATCGCAGTTATCTCGTAGCAAATGTGCTTTTAAACAAAAGAATAGCTTCAGACTTTTATGATCTATTTATGTTGGATGAAAAGTCACAACGGAATTGGAATGCTCCACAATCAAAAAAGCGCAAAGTAACAGATGTCATCCTCGGGTCTTATGCACATCCAAAGCGAAAGGATATTGAGCAAGCTGTAATTACTCTTTATCGACCGCTGCCATACGCTGGAGCAAGAGGCGAGATACTAGCGGATTCAGTGTACGAAAAGATTCGGAGTGAGTTCGAATCTGAATTGATGACCTCCGTACTTCCACTTTTTCCTGGAATCACATCAAAAAATGTCGTTGATCTGCGAATAGCCAGATGGGGACATCCTTATCCGTTGGCACAAGTGGGGATCTATTCACGTCCCGACTTAGATCTGGCGCGTAAACCTTGGCGTGAAAAAGTCTTCTTTGTTCAGCAAGACAATTGGATGTTACCAGCGTTTGAAACCGCAGTAACTGAAGCTTTTACATGGGCGCCTCACGTAGATAAGTTGCTCCAAGGCAAAGTATAATTGAAGCTTAACCTATTGATTCCTAAGCATGTTGCAAGCTGGTTTAAAAATCAGAACAGACGAGCTATGCTAGGGGTGCGTGCAAACACCAGCTCAGCTTAAACTTCAATTGAAGCAGTTTCGAGCCTCAGGATGTCTTTCGTACTTCCTGGTGGATGCTTCCTCTCGCCATGCAGTTTTGATTGATCCAAGTGTAGAGCTCATGAATGACTATCGATCCTTTATAGCTGATCAACGACTGCGCTTAACTCATGTCATTGACACTCAGACTCATGATGAACACTACTCTGCATCTCAGGAATTTCGGGCGGAGTGTGGAGTCCCTATTGTGATGTCCGAGCTGACTCAGAGCAAGCGTGCTACCTTCAGGGCTAAAGACGGCGATTTAATTCACTTTGGTAGTTTAAATTTAAAAGTAATTCACACCCCGGGACATTCATTAGATTCGATTTGCCTGTCCATGGATAGCGCATCTCTCAGGCGACCTCACGGACTTCTTTTTACGGGCGATACCCTTTTGATCGGCTCCTCAGGACGTGCAATATCTCCGGATTCAGATCCAAGCCAGCTTTGGAAAAGCTTGCATCGAATCTTTGAATTGTTTCCTTCGGAAACAACAGTATTTCCATCGCACGACTATAATGACGTACTGTTTTCGACGATTGAGGCTGAAAGAACTAAAAACTCATTATCGGGTCTTACACTCGAGCAGTTCTGCGCGACCAAAGCCGAAGAAGCTGCTCAAACGGGTCTAACCTATAAACTTGAAAGTCAGAAGCGAGTGGACTTTAATCTCTCCTCAGACTCGGTCACTGAACTTTCGTTTAGCCAGAATGGAGCTGCACTTTTACCTGGGCATGCTCGAGAGTCGAATTTGCATCTGAGTAATTACGCTTCTCTGAGCGTTGAAAAGTATTCTCAAAAATTAAAAGAGTCTCATCGAAAAGAACAAGACTCGCTCTTCATCGACGTCCGGGAGCAAGATGAATACTCTGACGGATACATTCCAGGCACAGTCAATATCCCACTTTCAGAAATAGGACTCTATTTGAATGATCTAGGTAAGGACCAAAAGATTTATATCTCCTGTCTGTCTGGGCGACGAAGCTCGATGGTGACCAAAACCTTGGGCTACTTAGGCTATTCGCAGGTAGTCAATGTGTTGGGAGGCTTTAAAGCTTGGGTTCACGCGGGTCTGCCTGTCGCTAAACCTTGAACTTGTAGCGATGCATGTGTATTTCAGTTGAGTGGCAACTGCTAAAAAAATTCTGACTGTTGGCGATGCATTAACACTTCTTGAAAATAGGTCACCTTCCGGTACGGCGGAAAAGTGGGACAATGTAGGAC
>DBAE01000212.1 GCA_002291495.1 Bacteriovoracaceae bacterium UBA1018
ACTCATACACATATCCTCTCTCTTCGTTCGTTCACTGTGTTCTAAAATTCTCTACAAAGTTTGAATTACCATTCAAAAAAACCTTCTGGTTTCAATTCGCTTTTTAGCCACTTCTCAATCGAATGATCGTTCACAAGAATGGCCACCTGAAACGCATTGGCGAGAATTCCGACTAAGTAAGATTTATTATTTTTATCCTTACAGATCAGAGATCCGCCTGAATCTCCTGCCTCATAGCCATTCTTGCCGTTTATATCAGCACGTGCGATCGCAACATCTTTTTCAAATGTTTTTGCGATATGTTTTTTGAATAGCTTATGTTCGATCGGATACTCTTTTTCGAGATATGCAATCTGCCTCATGTAGTCAGCAACATCATGAAGAAGTGGAATATTGATGAAATAAACAAATTCATTCTTAAATGTCTGTTTGTCGGCTGTAAATTGAAGTGTATCAAAACGGTGATTGCTTGGAACTGCTGTCGTGTGGGGAAGGCCGATCTTATTATCGTTATCCCTACCGTAACCTGCGAAGTAGCAGCTTCCGGTGCGAACTAAAGCTTTCGCATGATTAAGGTCCTTTGGTCTCGCCATTGGAGTAATTTGACTAAATTGAGACGGGCATTCAGGTCGGGATTTGAGATGTCCAATTGCAGCGTCATTTGCTGCAGAAGAGAGACCTCCTCCTTCTGTTCCGTATTGTGCCGCTTTCATATACTCAGGATAGATCTCAATCGAGGATACTGAAGATTTGGCATACACTGGTTCTTTGGTGTCTTTGTCAAAACCGCACAAGCAGCTCAGTTCAGTCTTCGGGGCTTTGACGAGACCACAGTGGCCGGCGGTCAGAAAGCTTTTTCCGGATTGAGTTTCGTCTTCCACCAAAGTCCCACTACAATTTGCCAGGGTGGTGCCTTGATTGTCNNCGGCAACTTGCTCGGTATTTGTAACTTTTGTAGTTGCCGGAAATCCTCGAATTGATTGTGCTGGACCACGTGTTTGCTGCGCTTGTGATGGCTTTAAAGGTAGTATCGTCAGGACGAGCGCAGGAGTCTGTACTGCTTGCGTACGCTAAGGATGTAACAAAGAATCCGAAAACTAAGATAATTTGTTTTTTTAATCCGAACATAATCTAATCCTAAGGTGTGAATGAGAATCTGAAAGAGACTAGATGTCCAATCGGAAACCTAGTCTCTTCATTACTTACATGAGTAATTACTCCGCCGAAGAAGCCTTTGATTTTTCACCGGCAGATTGACCTGTGATAGACGTTGAATCACTTGGAATGAGCCCTTTGTTCTTCAGGTCACTGACGAGCGCATCAAGCTGCGAATCCCGATCGCCTGGTTTCATTTCTGCAGTTTTGAGTGCGGCGGCGCTAGGATAGCGGGTGACGTGAGGGGTATGTTCCGCGAGAGTCTCTACACTGAGTTTTTCTTCGCAGACCAGCTTGATGTTCTTGCCACCATAACTAACTGTCGCATTCAGGACTCGAAGTACTTCGCCGTCTTCTTCACGAAGTACTTCGGCAGCTCGTGCTCCCGATACAAATTCGCCTCGATAAATGGGAAATCCCGTAACCATAGGTAACTGATTGCTGATTGGCTTGCTTTGATCGATAGCAAGGGCGAGTTGAGGCTTGCCCGAGTTCATTGCAGTTTGGTTAACAGTACTGTCGGGGCTTTCGGAAACATTTCTCGATAGAGCTAAAACAGTGAATTGATTTTTCGATTCCCGATCAATTCGGCTAAAACTTGCTAAAGGGCCTTGGATTATTTTGTCTCCAATCATTCCGGCCATCATCAGGACTGGTTGGGATGGAGATTTGTCGAGCCATACTTCGATGCTAACTTCTTCTGCGCCTCTAGCATTTTTACCCATTTTCACGGCGGAAGTGTTTGAACCACAAGAGTAGACAGCGCGCTGTTTTGCCTTTGAAAGCTCGCGGCCACCGACGACTGGATAGGTGGGTCCCGCTTTTGCTTTGCTTTGAGATTTTTTCTTCTTCGACTTTAAAGAAGTTCCACTCGTTAAGTATAAATGACAGTCATCATCGGCGACAAATATTAGCTCTCCGTCTTTTCCGGGCTTGTAATAGCCACATTGATTTGATTTCGGGGGTTGTTTCTTGGCGACTGGTTTTTTTGCTTCGGAGTTTTTAGATTGAGCAAGCTCAGTTTTAATGTCTTTTTTGCGCTTTTGGCGTGCTTGTTCTTCTTTGATGCGATCTTTAAGATAGTCTGTGTCTCCACCCATGTGGATAACAATGGATTTCATCTTCTGTAATTCTTCTTCGTTCATCGATCCTTTACCATGAAGTCCTTTGCCGCCTTTAAGGAGCTTACCCTGATAAGGAGAGCCGTAAACTTCTTCGACCATTTGCTTGAAAGTTTCTTTTTCTTCAGAGCTAAGTGAGCTCATAAATTCTTGAAACTCGATTTCGCTAGTGATGCCATCGTCACCAAAGCGTCGTTTGCCTTTGCCGTAGCCTAATTTTCCTTTGCCGTAATGAGGATGGTGGTATTCTTCATCTCCACCTTTTCCGTAGCCAAGTTTGCTATGCTCTTTGAGCGTGCCGGATCCATCAGGATTTCTTGATTGGTGCTTCTCTTCAGCTGAAGGATTGAATTGATTTAATGTTTGCTCTAATCCACCGTTTTCAAGCCATTTGTCGAGGGCTTGCTTTTGGCCAGGTGGAAGTCGATCAGCTGACACTATCTTCTTGAAAGTTGCGCGTCTCTCTTCGGCCATTTTTGTGGAGTCCGATGCGAGTTCGGGATTTAAGCGGCGAATCCTTTGCTCTTGCTCAGCGGTTTGTGTCACACCTCTTTCCAGCCTTGCTCGGAAAAGATGAGATTTTTTTAAATGATAGCTCATCGTCGTAGTGTCTTGTTCTACTCTCGGTCGAGAATTTGAGAAGGTTTCAGATTCTTGCGTTACACCTGCATCCTGGGCAAGCACAGATGAAGGAATCAGTGTTCCAAATGCCGCTACGCTTACACAAACTTTAAAAATCGAATTTCGTTTATTTCTGTTCTTTGGACTCATACACATATCCTCTCTCTTTTCTCTCTCTGAAATCTTGGCAATCTAGGGATTTGAATGAAGTTCAGTCTGTATGAAGAAGCCCCCAGTATGCGAATACCGAGTAATAGAGCAAGGCTGGTGCCAAGGTGACTCAGCGTAACTGATGGATAGGGTTAGGGTTTTAAGGTGGGGTGCTCTAAAGATATATTTTTGATGTTTAAATAATAGACAGGGGGTGTTCGATTTCTACACATATTTCCGAAACGAAGAGTAAAGCGCGCTCATTCGTCCATACATCATACACACTCTGTAAATAATACCCGAACCTGAAAAGTCGCTGACTTAGGATGCGCCTATAATAGATTACACAGTCTAAAAACGGGCACATGCCTTGCTCTTAGCCCGCGCATGAGATCGCGTAATTTTATCAGCATCTTTGCTCTCAGTATTCCCGCCGTTTTAAGTCTCACGCTCACGGCCTGTAATTTGCCTAACCAAGATTCAGAACTCAAAACAAGTTTTGGTTCTTTTAGCGGTCTTTCAAAAATTTCACTTGCTCCTACTCAATCAGGCGTATCAGCCCAAGATATCTCGGGTCTCGAATACGAGCTTTTGCAGTTAGGCTACCGTCTTGAATGGGTGCCTGGTACCGAGTTCAAAGAACTTCCAACGATTGCACAAGTGCATCGTGGTTCTCCGATCGAAGATCTGACGGACAGAGAGTTTGTTGAGCGCAGGATCGAAGTTCTTTCTAGATATTCAGGTTTGCTGAATCAGTATGAGCGTGAACGCACGATGATCGACCAGGATGCGGCTTTGATTGGTGAGCAGGTGACTTCGAGAAGAGTGTTTGCAGAAAAAGAGCTTCAGATCGCTGAATCAACAGCAGCATGTTTAATGAATGAAGTCTGTCCTCCGAAGTATCCAGACATCAGTGTGGCAGAACTTANNGCGTTAACCCAAAGCGGGACAAAGGCAGAGATGAAAAAGATCTTCCGCCTCACCAAGGCCCTTTGTAAACGCCTCAATATTCCTGAGATCGTTCCAGCGGCCGAAATCTCTACGGCGCAGTTTCTGAAAGGCCTTGAGTCGCTTGATCAGGTGAGTTTAAAGCAGTTCAAAAGTCATGGAATCTTTAGATTGGTCGTCGGAACCAAGCGTATGCCAGTCGTATTTGGCTCACTCCAGGTACCTTATGCTGCCAGATCGGAGCAGCTGAAAGCGATTTTAGGCGCTGAGGATGTCCAGACCAAGTTTGCTGAGTTTGGCAAAAAGAAAAAGCAAACTCGCGGCCTCATCAATAAGCGCCTGTAACGGATGCAACACCGTTTCGGAGAAATATTTTGTCTCAAAATCTTTCTTTCTTAGACCAAATCTTTCAGGTATAGCCGTAACCTTAAAGGTCACGACGTGTCAGAACAAGGGTTACAACTTAAACAACTCCGCAAAGTATTTGCTCAAGGCGATCGAGTCGCAGGTGTTCAAGAGGTGTCTTTAGAGATTCCTCCTGGCGAAGGCTTTTCTCTATTGGGCCCATCGGGCTGTGGTAAAACCACCACGCTTCGTATGATCGGCGGTTTCGAAAAGCCGGACTCTGGTCGCATCTTTNNCGCGATATTACCGACGTTCCGTCTCAGAAGCGCGATATTCGAACGGTATTTCAAAGATACGCGCTTTTTCCTCACCTGAACGTCTACGAAAATATTATTTTCGGTCTTCGCATGCAAAAGCGTCCAATGGACGAGATCCGAAAAAAGGCGACCCAGATCATCGACTTGATCGAGATTGGTCATATTTCTAATCGCTTCGTGCAGCAGCTTTCAGGTGGAGAACAACAACGAGTAGCATTGGCTCGCGCACTGATCACTGGGCCTCGTGTTCTTCTCTTGGATGAACCTTTATCCGCCTTGGACCAAAAGCTTCGTGAGCGTATGCAGCTTGAGCTCTTGGGACTGCGTAAGAAACTCGGAATGACTTTTATCTTTGTGACCCACGATCAGACCGAGGCCATGGTGCTTTCGGATCGTATTGGCGTCATGAATAAGGGGCGACTTGAGCAGGTGGGATCTCCAGAAAGTATTTATACCAAACCGAAAACTCGGTTCGTCGCATCTTTTATCGGCCAGGCAAACTTTGTAGGTCCAGATCAGGCGGGCCTACTTCGCGGCGAAGTTGAGCGTTTGCCTACCTTGAATCAAGGGGCAGAGTGGATGATCCGTCCTGAAAATCTGATTGTCCGACGTAAGGGGAGCCGTCTGGCTTCTGGTTTCGTGGGTATCCCAGGACGCCTCTCGGAGATGGCTTATCTAGGGCAAAATCGAATCATCAAAGTCGTTGATGCAACCGGTCGCCAGCACCTGGTTAAAATTCCAGGAGCAGAGGCTCCCGCAGTGCAGGAAAAAGACGAAGTGACGATTGCCTGGAAGGTGGAGGAGGCATGGTCAGTCGAGTCTGGAAGCGTCTCCTAATTCTTCCTTTTTTAATCTGGTTTTTGTTTTTTATCTTAGGACCGTTAGTCGTCCTATTGGTCATGAGTTTTTCCCATCGAACGGATCTCGGCGAGACTGAACTCGCCTTTGAGTGGACTGCTTACAAAACCCTCATGGATCCTCTTTATGCCAAGGTTCTACTGACGACGGTTTTATTTGCTTTGGGTAACACCGTGATCACTCTGATCTCGTCCTATGCGCTGAGTTTTTACATGTACCGTTGTCGGAAGTCGGTCAGACTTTGGATTATCACTCTGATTTTGGTTCCTTTTTGGACGAGCTTTCTCGTTCGTATCCTTGCATTTATGGATGTGCTTAGACTCCATCTCTTTGGAATCGATTGGCTCTATAAGGCTCAAGGCATTTTAGGGGCACTTGTTTATAACTATTTACCGTTTGCGGTGCTTCCGATTTTTTCTGCGATGGAAAAGGTGGACTACTCCGTGATCGAAGCGGCAAAAGATCTAGGTGCCTCAAAGCGTAGAGTTTTTACGCAAGTGCTTTGGCCCCTCACTCGTAATGGAGTCGGTGTAGCGGCGCTATTTGTTTTTGTACCTTCCTTAGGTGAGTTTTTGATCCCAGAGCTTGTGGGCGGCAGTAATTATTTTCTATTGGGTTCGTTTCTTCAAAATCAATTTCTATCTGCCCGAAACTGGCCGCTTGGGTCTGCTGCCATTATGCTTTTAGTGTTAGCGACTTTACTTCTCTTGCCACTCTTTAGTTTGTCGAAGAGTCTGACAGCTCGGGTAGGTCAGTCATGAGGGAACGGGCATGAGGCTACTTGCTGTCTTTTCGCTCATGATCGTTGCCTTCTTGTGGGCGCCGCTCCTTTGGATTGCCTATAAGGCTGCAGACTTTACTGCGTTCCAAAGACTAATGGAGAGAACGGATATCCTGTCAGCGGCTTCTCAAAGCCTCATGCTGGCGTTTATGACGGCCCTGATCTCCACTGTTTTAGGGACACTGACTGCCTTCGCGCTTCCCGGGATGCCCAAGTTTCGTCGATGGCTCATCGATGCAGGGTTGGTTTTCCCGATGGTCCTGCCAGAGATTGCGATGGGGTTGTCCTTCCTAGTCTGGTTTATTAAAATTGGCTGGTCCTTTGACTGNNACCATGGACAGAGGGCTTTTAGATGCCGCGCGCGACCTCGGCGCTAGTCGGAGACACGTTTTGCGCCATGCGATACTTCCTCAAATCTCACCAGGGCTCTTAGCATCTTTTGTGACTTGTTTTTCGCTCTCTTTGGATGACTTTTTCATCAGTTTTTTTGTGAAGGGACTCGATCAGATGACCCTTCCTATTCAAATCTACAGCATGATGAGAGTATCGGTCGGTCCGGAAATCTACGCACTCGCGTCGATTCTATTTTGCATTTCCCTAGTGACTGTTTTAGTCACTCAGCTATGGCTCAATCAAAAGGAAAAGTTCACACCCAGGGTTTCTTCGCATCCATAATCTTGATGGTTGGAGCACTGACGCTTCAACTCGGGTGTACATCCAAAAATTCAGATCCAGGTGCAGATGGCCAAGCCCAACAAGGCGTACGTGAGCTTCGAGTTTTTACTTGGTCGGATTACCTGAGCCCCGAAATCGTTAAAGAATTTGAAAAAGAAAATAACGCAAAAGTCATCATGGACTTCTTTTCAACGAACGAAGAGATGCTTGCTAAAGTTCAGGCGACCGTTCAATCCGGATCCAGAGGGTATGACGTCGTATTTCCATCCGATTACATGTCAGCCAATATGTGACAACTTGGAATCCTGAAACCGCTCGACAAAAGTAAGCTCACTTTTTTAAAAGAATTTAACAAAGACTTTCTCAATCCGACCTATGATCCAGGTCTAACCTACGTCGTGCCTTACTCCTGGGGTACAACTGGAATCGCCGTCAATACGAAGCTTGCAAAAGATCTTGATCTGTCCAAAGGCATTTCGTGGAAGACCATGCTCGAAGACCCGAGGTTTTCTGGGCAGATTACTTTACTCGATGATTTAAAAGAAAATCTCCATGTTGCCTTGATGGTTCAAGGAAAAAAGTGGGAAGCTGCTCAGGAGCAAGACATCCGTGATGCATTTCAGTATCTGAAAGCTCATAAGAAGAACGTAAAGATCTACACGTCTGAACCTAAATCCATCATCGAAAATAATGAATGTACCTTGTGCCAAGTTTTTTCAGGGGATGCTTTGAGAGTGATGTCAGCTAAGCCTGAGATTCGGTATTTTATTCCGCAAGAAGGTGCAACCATCTGGACGGATAACTTGGCCATACCGAAAAATGCAAAGAACGTGGAGTTAGCTCATGCATTTATGAATAAGCTCCTATCCACTCAGTCAGCTAAGCGATTTACCGAGCAAACATTCTTTCCGTCTCCCAACGCTCAAGCCATGAAGCTTTTGGATCCTAAGCTCAACTCAAATCCAGAGATCTTTCCAAAACCTGAGACCTTCAAAAAGCTCAATTATCTGACCGAAAAGCCTTCGCTTCTGACTCTTATGGATAAGCTTTGGACAGAGCTTAAGTCGATGTAGAGCTAAGATCCATAGGGGTAGAAAATAGAAAGGCGCGGTTGCTTGAGTGCGACCGCGCCTTTTGTGCCTTGTAGCTCAATATTGCAAGATCAGTACATTTCTACGTTAATCTGAAAAGTTCCGTAATTAGTCTTAATTTGAGCAGCAGCAGTGCTCCAGGTTGCATCGATGCAAAAGACTTTTCCGGATTTACATCCTTCCAGTTTTTGTAACTGATCTGGATATCCCACGATCAAGTAATCCTGATAATGATCGGTATCTACGAACGGGCCTTCTTCGCGCATGCGGATCATGACAGCCTGACCATCACGTTTTACGTCCACGGTGAGAGCTGTGGTTTGTTTGTTGTGATCGCCAGGAGGAAGGTGGAGGGGTTTAGACTTGGCAATGATCTCAGAGCCTTCAAAAGGACTTCCATGAGTCGTTTTGTGAGCGACTAAGTAAGGATCTAAATTATTATTGTAAAGGGCGTCGAAACCAAAATCTTGAGCGTCTTTGTTGATGAAAGACTCTACGATCATCACTNNGCTTATCGGACGAACCCTGGGCGTCTTGAGAAAGTGCTACCGAAGGAAAAAGTGATAGAGCTGAGAGAGTCGTGACGACGAATAAAGTATTCATCATAGCAATGGTATCCTTTCTTTTATTGCATTGATGGAAAGCGAGTAACATACGGGTTTAGAGGTGGCAAGTTTTGGGTGCCCCGAGTCTAAAAACGGGTTTCCAAGGCTCCGAATGAGGCTATGCTGCTGCACATAGCGGTGCGTTTGGCGTTGGATGACTTTGATGGTGATGGGTTTCTACCGCCGCCGGTGGCGGTGGATGTGAATGGCTCGGTGGCGGTGATGGCGAGTGAGTGCGCGAGCATGGGATGTTGGTCTAGGCGCAGGTTTTCTTTGGGTGGGGATTTTCTCTACTTTTAGGCTGGTTTTATGGTGTTTTTTTGTATTTTTGATCAATATTTTTATTGACGGTTTTTAGAGGGTGGAAATTTCATGGAGCTCCTAGTTCTTTAAAAGTCCTCTGAGCGTGCAGGGTTTGGCTTAGAGTGACCGTTCGTGAGTGGTTCTTTTTTTAAAATCAAAAATCATTTTGTGAGCTTCCTCGGTCAATTGCGTGCGTGAAAAACTTGCATGCTAAGGTCGCTTCCTATGATGAAGAAGACGATGACGAAGTATCAGGATTTATCCCAAGAACAGTTACTGAGTGAAACTCGTATCCTGGTCGAGAAAGAACGAGCAGTGACGCTTCAGTTGATTGAGCACCTGGCAGAGATTGATGAAAGGCGTCTCCATCTCGAGCTAGGCTATGGGAGTTTATTTGAG
>DBAE01000151.1 GCA_002291495.1 Bacteriovoracaceae bacterium UBA1018
GTTCGGTTCAAAGAGTAAGGATTAAAATAACTCGGTGATTTTGTCCTGAGATGAAATTTTTCACCGAACTCAACTGCTCCAGGAGCGAAATAAATGCGAGAATCCTCGCGCTCCTTCATTAACTTCAGATTTTTTTCGAGCCTTTCGACATTCCAACCATAAGGGGCATCGCCTTTTCGATCGACGGTGTAGTCGTGCCAAGGAACTGTATGGCACTCGCTTCGAACCATACGGTCGTAACTTTGATCGTTTGTATTTTGGCTTACCCAAACTACTTCACGGCGCGCTTCTTCAAGCATCTGAGGATGATTATGACTCCAGCTCATGACTGGGGCTGAAGAACAAATCAAATATTCATTCATTTCAATGCCCGCATTATAGACAGCATACACGAGCGGGACCTGACCGTATTTCTGATTAAGTGCCTTACAGTCCCGCTCCCAAAATTCGATGAGTTTGAACTCTGCGCCCGGCCACAATTTCAGCCGAATGGACGCGTCTCCATACGCAAAGCTTCCGACAGGCGTTCTCCATAAATACATTTCTGAAATCGGCAAAAAATCCTCGAGCGAACTCTCTGACTTCAGCTCATCAATGGCACTTTGAGGTTGCCAGGAATACAAAACATCGGGTGCGCATTCTGGAATGAATATTCCCGCTGCATCCCAAGGAAGGGTTGCCCCCCCAAAATGGGCTTGTTCACATGACTTCATCGTATAGCCATACGGAAACTGATACTCCGTAGCAAAGCTCACTGAGGCTAGTGAGATCGCAAAGATGACAGTTAATACAAATCGCTTCATGAGACGGGGGTCATATACTCAAGATCAGAATAACTCAAGTTTCAGCCAAAATAGGCGGATCTATCGTCGTCAAAGATCTCGGCCGGTCTTAATGATGCTTTCGCCGAACTTACGTTTGATCTCGTCTTTAAGTTGGTCGAGATTTTCAAGCTTCTCGGCATGAAGAGGCTGATCAAAGAGGCTCAGCTGATATTTACCATCCCCAAGGACCACTCCGGCTCCAATGAGGCGCAAGGGCTTGTCTGAATTCCAGTTCTCCAAAAATAACTTTTCCACAGCTTCATAGATCTCTGCATCTCGCCGAGCGGGACTCTTGAGTACACGAGAACGAGTTACAGTTTCAAAGGGGGCATAACGGATCTTCAGTCTTACGGCGCGAGCATAGTCCTCGCCTTCTGGCGCCGCACGCACGGACGCTCCTAGATCTGAACACATTTGCCAGAGCACTTTTTTGACAACACTTTCGTCAAAGATATTTCGATCAAAGGTTTCTTCACGAGACATAGATCTCGTTTTAGATTCTTCGTTAAAAGATATACTTCCTCGACCCCAAGCAGAATCGTGCAGGTAGTTTCCATACCGACCATAATGGGAAACTAAGTTTTCGAGGGATGCGCGTTGCAATTCCTCCACTCGAAATATCCCCCGGCTATGGAGCCATTTTTCAGTAGCAGGACCGCATCCCGGAAGAGCCCGTACAGGCATAGGGGCCAAAAATGAAGGCTCTGCTCCTGGTAACACTTCGTAAAGCCCGTTGGGCTTATTAAAATCACTGGCTACTTTTGCGACCAGGCGATTCGGCGCAATTCCAATCGAACAGGTAAGACCAGTTACCTCTTTTACCTTAGCTTTGAGTTTGGCAGCTGCTTCGATGGGCTTTCCCCAGAGGCTTTCACAGCCGGTCATATCTAGGTAAGCCTCGTCTATACTGACTGCTTCATAGGTCGGAGTAAACTCGGAGATCAGCTGAAACACTTGGGACGACAGGCGGGTGTAGAGGTCAAAGTTACCATGAACAATCATCAGCTGTGGGCAAAGTCTTTTCGCCTGAGAGGACGGCATCGCGGATCTTACGCCATACTTTCGGGCTTCGTAGGAACAAGAAGCAATCACCCCACGTGGACCATCACCACCGACGGCTACACACTTTCCACGCAATTCAGGGCGAACTAGACGTTCGGCGGAGACAAAAAAGCTATCGAGGTCTAAATGAAAGATAACTGCCACTGGGAAGTTATAGCACAGGAAATGGAAACGCCGTTACGACTCAGAAAATCGTAACGGCGTTTCGAAGTTCAGATTGAAAGGCTTATATGCCTTGCTCCCTCTAATTTATACGCCTTGCTCTAAGCGAGCAATTCGCTCCTCAAGAGGAGGATGAGTTGAGAAAAGGCTGATGAAGCCGCCACGATTGGAGATCTTAAGCGCCGCAACCGCAGTCTGCGTCTGAGCTCCAGCCTGGACGTCGTCGTAGTTGCGCTGAAGCGCCTGCAATGCACGGATCATGCTTCCACGACCAGCGAGTCGAGCTCCGCCTGCGTCTGCGCGATACTCACGATAGCGCGAGAACCAAGCGACGATCATCGAGCCTAAAACCATGAAAACCATCTCAAGCGCCATTCTCACTAAGAAGTAAGACATAGTACTCATGCCTTGTCCTTCTTCGTCGCGATCGCGAGTGCCTTGAGCAATTGCAAACGCAATCACTCGAGCTAGGAACATCACAAAGGCGTTCACGACACCTTGGACTAACGTCATTGTGACCATGTCGCCATTGGCAATATGTGCGATCTCGTGGCCTAATACTCCGTCACGTTCTTCACGTGACATTCGGTACAGGAGCCCTGATGAGACTGCCACCAATGCCCGGGACTTGGTTGGACCCGTAGCAAATGCATTGAGCTCAGGGGAATCGTAGATACCCACTTCAGGCATCGCAGGAAGCTTTGCACCGCGGGCTAATTCATACACCGTTTGCAAAAGCTCTTGCTCCCGGGGATCCATCGTTTGAGGATCGATCACCTTTACGCCCATGGACCACTTCGCCATAATGCGCGAAAGTCCTAGCGAAATAAAAGCTCCGCCCATACCCCAGAGCAAACAGAAAAACATGAGTTGGGTATAATCAATCCCATAAGCCGTCGTGTAATTCCCAATCCCTAAGAAACTGGCGATAATTGAGAGAGTAATAACGACAGCAAAGTTCACTGCCAGAAATAGAGAAATCCGTTTAAACATGGCCATACGAGACTCCTACCTTTGTATCCTTTCACTTATTTATAGTCATAAGTTGATAACTCAGATTGCCTTCGTCAAGGGGGTTAAGTCAATCGACCTAGATCATTATAATGGNNGGACGGCGACTAACATATTGGATTTTCTGGCCATTTATGCCTCGGATATCGTCTCGAGAGTTCTTTTCTGACTGTCGGATAGTCTCTTTGCCAGAAACCTTTCAGATCTTGGGTGACCTGAACAGCCCGCTGATTAGGAGCTAAGAGGTGGAGCGTCAAAGGCAACCGACCATTCAGCACTGAGGGGCCTTCAGTCATGCCAAAAAAATCTTGGATCCTACTTTCGATCCACGGTGGTCGATCTTGTTCATAGTTTACTTTTACTCGCCTGCCACCTGGCAGTTGGACCGTAAGTGGCACAAGTCGATCGAGATCTTTACCTAAAGACGCGCCGACGTGCGAATTTAGAAACTCGATAAAAGCATCTTCGCTCAGGTCTCTTAAGCTGGTGAACCCACTACAAAACGAGCGAGCTTGATCGAGAATAAAACTCTCGCTTGTCACCAGCTCCGGATCTACGAGTCTTACACGGTTGAAAAGGGCCTGAAGTGGTTCTTTCAAACTGTGATTCTTTTTTAGAAACTGCCGAGCTAACAGATCTGCGACTTCTCTCTGCCGCTCTTCCGAATAGGAAGCCAGCCGATTTTGATCAAGTGNNAATCATCCCAGTCTAGTGCTTGATGGTCGATGAGCAATCGATTTTCAAACCCGAGCAACCACTCAGGCTCTATCGGACAAACTTGCGACACTCTCAATGATGATTGTGACTGTCCTAAATGCCTTTTCTCGTCCACTCCCGTGAGCACAAAGTACTCACCACCGATTTGATGAATCTCTGAACCCACTTGAGCTCGCCCCCCCAAGCAAAAATGCATCTCTTCCTTTTTCAGTCGTCCGACTCGGTCTGGATACGCAGAGAGCACGAGTTCCTGAAGATCACGTTCTGTGGCATTTCTTGAGGGTCCGGATTTTGACTGTGAATTTAGCTGTGAATTTAGCTGTGAATTTAGTTGTGAACTCAACTGAGCAACTAATCGTCTTACCGCTTCTGATCGACCGTAGTTTTTGAAACCGGACAGAAGGTTAAAATCCTCTGAGCCTTCACTGAGGTAAGCCACGAGCTCAATCACTAGATTTAAAGAAATGCGTTTTTGTTGCGCACCTACGATCATTTTGGCCAAGCGTGGATGTAAGGGTAACTTGACCATTTGCCGACCGAGCTCAGTCAGCTGATCTCCTTGGCCAAGAGCACCGTCTAAAGCACCGTCTAAAGCACCGAGCAGACTCAGTACATCTTGAGCTGCTGCCAATGACTGAAGCGGAGGCTCTTCAAACCAAAACTCGTTCAACTGAACATCTAAGCTCTTTAATTCGAGAACGGTCTGACAAAGANNACTCATGCTGAGAATAAAGTCGGTAACACCGTCCAGGTCCTGTACGTCCAGCACGACCAGCACGCTGAATCGCTGACGCCTTGCTTATCGGACGAGTTCGAAGTGAAGGCAATCCTGACCACCATGAGGTGCTCGCAATTTTGGCTAGTCCAGAATCAATCACAGTATTGACTCCAGAGATCGTGAGCGAGCTCTCGGCAACATTCGTAGAGAGGATGACTTTTCTCATAGGCTTTCCCCCTCGAAGCGGCGCCTGACCGAGCGCTTGAGACTGTTCTTCGGGAGAAAGCTCTGCATGCAGAGGAAATACGGCCACGTCATTTCGACCCAACGATTCGATCTCCGTTTGCGCGCGCCTGATGTCTGCCATCCCCGGCAAAAACACTAAGAGATCGCCGTACTCCTGCGCATCAGGAGCATCGAGCGCTCGTAATACTGCGCGTTTTACTTTTCTTTCAAGTCTCGTCTCTCCACTGCCTTCGTAAATCACTTCGATAGGATAACGAGCCTTCGGAACCGTGATCGTCGGGCACCGGTCCAAAAATTCGGATACGGGGCCGGGATCTAAGGTGGCTGACATCACAATGATTTTAAGATCAGGTCTTGTAGTTTTTTGGAGACGACGCAAATACGCGAGCGCCAAATCGCTATGAATATGTCTCTCATGGAACTCGTCTAAGAGTACCGCATCTACGTTTTTTAATTCAGGATCCGTTAAAAACATTCGAATGAGAAGGCCTTCAGTCAAAAACAGAATCCGCGTCTGGGCGGATGTCTTTCGCTCAAAGCGAAACTGATAGCCAACCGTTTCGCCTACTTTTTCACCGCGCTCATCAGCGACGCGAGTCGCAGCTAATTTTGCAGCAAGCCTTCTTGGCTCAAGTACTAATATATTCTGGCCAGCTCGAATGAGCTCTGAATCTAATAGACCAGGAGGGACTCGAGTTGTTTTACCCGTTCCAGGTTCAGCCTGTAAGACGAGAGACGAGTGAGTGCGCAACGACGCTACGATGTCTTTAAGAACTGCGTCGACAGGAAGTGCTAAAGAACGTGAAGGTTGAACTGGAGTCATAAATAAAAAATGCGCCGATCGTTCTCTAAATAACATCCAGAGAGAACCGGCGCATTTTTATTGTTTGAGTTTGGTCCGCTAACCCCAAAAATATACCATTATAAGTCTGGACTTAACGGAGGATAAAGCCGGCATCGTGTTTCCTTTGATTCTAAAGATCAAAGACCTAAGAAGAGCTCCAGAAAAACAACCGACTCTCTAGTTGTAAATGACGCAACTCTGCGCTGTCAAAGGACTTTCAACAAAAAGATGACAGGCGGCTTATATCTGTTTGATATTATTCAGATAAATTTTAAAGCAAATCCGTTCCATTGTTCCTCAAAACGATGCCTTGGAACAGAGCAAAGGCCATGTAAGAGGCCGGCTTTCAGGTTTCGTTCTACTTTTACCGGAAGATAACGACTGAGTTCATTTTGACCACCCGGGAAGGATTCAATCACACCCGCAAGTGCGCGAGCATACCCCACATTGCCTGGCGATAACCTTTCCCATGCATCGATGAGATGGCGAACCACATCTGCCACTTCTTCAAACGACAAATCAGGATGACGAGCTAAACGCGAACCCCATTCGTCAAAGAAAGGTCCAATCGGAAGCAGTAGATCCTCGCTCTTACGTAGCGCACGAGCTGCTCTTAGGCCTATGTGACGGTGATTTTCGTCAGACATATAGGCCTTGTTCATTCTACGTGCTTCAAATCCAGTAGCGCCAACCGCGTTTTTAAAATCTTGATCTTGAGAGAGATTCCACATCTCAAGCACTCGATCGAAGTCTCCAAGATTATGAGCAATCAATGCAGACGCCTTAAGCTGCTTAATCCCCTCTCGCGCTTTCTTGCACTCGTCGTACACTTTTAATTGGCGTTGAATCTCAGTGAGAATTTTATTTTTAATCGCCTGCGCTAAACTAGGAAGCTGCCGCCAAGTTGCTCCATAGGCACCCACGGCCACTCCTAGCCACTCTCCGTGATGGCCCGCGAGGATCTGCCCCGATGGAGAGACGATCCAGCGCGATGATAACACGCGATAGTCCCAGTCTAAAATTTCTAAGACCGTTTCGACCATCGCCTTGAGAGAGGGTTGAGATACAGACGGATGCCAGAGACGAAATCTAATCTGATTATCGACATCAGTTGGCACATAGCTCGCCACGGTCGCCATATGAGACGCCAAACAGAGGCGAAAATACTCAGAATGATTGAGGCTAGGTATTACGTTCCCATGCGACTGGAGATCTAAAATGAGTGCCAGATGAGGAAAGCTTCGATAACGGGAGGTATCGGTCAAATAAGGCAAAGTGTTGCGAATCTGGCCCAGCAGCAGCGAAGGAGACGCCCCACGAATTGATTCTTCTTCAAAGAAAACATCACCTGTTGATCGAAGCTTATGCACTGAAATGGGAATCGCACATTTTTAGTTCGATTTAAATCTAAGATTTTGCGAATAGACAAATCTATGGTGCTTGATCTGAAGAAAAAAATCGCTCTCTACTTGGCAGCCTTCCTAGTACCGCCGATCCTCGTCGGCACCCTCTTTACGATATCGACGATTTCAGAAGTGATGATTCATAGGAACCCGGAACCGATCCAAAAAGAACTTCCAGCACCCGCATCGCTTGATTCAGATCGCCAAACTGTACTCATCGTTTTGAGTAATGTCGGCACAGAGCTCATGGATTTTCTTGCTCCGTATGAAATCTTCTCAGCCTCAGGAAAATTTAACGTCATTACTGCCGCACCGATTCGTCAACTCTCGCCGACAACCGGGCCCGTGTATGTCCTACCTGATTACGAATTGGAAAAGGCGCCCAAGGCGGAGATCATTATTATCCCGGCAGTCCTGGACCCAGGAAATCCCGAAGTCCAAAATTGGATCAAAGCTCAAGCCCAAGTAGCTCATACCGTTATCAGTTTAGGCGAAGGCGCGAGGTTAACCGCACAAGCTAGGCTTTTGGATCAAAAGAAAGTGACCACACATTTTATCGCGGCTCGAGACGTTCAGCAGATGGCACCTACGGCGGACATTCAGCTTCATCAGCGTTATCTCAAAGATGGCAATATGATATCCGGCGCCGGGATTGCTGCTTCAATAGATACAAGTCTTTTTGCTCTGCGAGAACTGACAGACGAAACCACTTACCAAAAGACCGTTCAAAACTTGGGCGTGCCCGCACCTCATGCCGAACAAGAAGTTCGAAGGTTAAACGCAGGAGACTATTTCACACTGCTGGCTCATGCTGCTTTTGACTGGACCAAACCTCACATCAATATTTTACTTTATCCTTCGGTGAGTGAGATCGCGCTTGGAGCCTATTTAGAGTCACTGACGCGATCTTTCTCCGCTCACGTGACAACCGTTTCAAACGAGCGTGACTGGATTAAAACAGGTCACGGACTCTATCTCGTCGCTCAACAGAGCCTTGCCGAGTCCGGACTTCCAGATGTGGCAGTCATTCCTACCTCAAGCGGCCTAGTCAGCAGTCTTGCTCAGGGACAAGCTTCTGCTCCTGTCCAAAGCTTTAAAGATTGGGCGACGACACAACAGATCAAACTCGATGATCGGACCAACACTCCTGTTGGACAGGCTTGGCTTGGCGCGCTCACCTTACTCGNNCAACAACGTTGCGCGAATTGTTTCTACGATTACGCAATATCCTGAAGCTTTGGCTCAGAGCACAAAGAGTCAATCTATGGTTTGGTTGCGTATTCCCCTCTTAGGACTTTTAGGAGTGTTACTAATGCGACTCATCGTTCGTGGATTCAGTCGTGGACCCCGAAAAGCATAAGAAATTCAGAAGAAATTCCAAATAAAAGCAGATGCGATCTGCTTTTATTTGGAGTAGGTTAAATCCATGGCAACAACTAAAAATCTGAACTCGTTTGGGACTCAAACGACCTTGAGTGTCAAGGTCGGTGGCACTGAAAAAACTTATCATTATCACTCGCTCAAGACTTTTGAAAAAGCGGGCGTTGGAAACCTTTCGAAACTTCCATTTTCTTTGAAAATTCTCTTAGAAAATCTTCTTCGTCACGAAGACAATCTGACTGTTAAAAAGAAAGATATCGAAGCGATCGCCAAATGGGATGCCAAAGCCGAGCCTGAAAACGAAATTCAGTTCATGCCAGCCCGAGTTCTTCTTCAAGATTTTACGGGTGTTCCGGCGGTTGCAGATCTGGCCGCGATGAGAACTGCGATCAAAAAATTAGGCGGAAGCGCTGAACGCGTTAATCCGCTTCAGCCCGCAGACTTAGTCATCGATCACTCAGTGATGGTGGACCACTTCGGAACCGCGACCGCATTTAAACAAAATGCACAGCTCGAGTTTGAAAGAAACGAAGAGCGTTATCAATTTCTTCGCTGGGGCCAAAACGCATTTAAAAATTTCAGCGTCGTGCCGCCAGATACTGGCATCGTTCACCAAGTCAATCTCGAGTACCTCGCTCGAGTTGCGATGACCAAACAAGAAGACTCTAAAGAATGGGTATATCCTGACACTTTAGTCGGCACTGATTCTCACACCACCATGATCAATGGTCTTGGAGTTTTGGGTTGGGGTGTGGGCGGAATTGAAGCTGAAGCGGCGATGCTTGGACAACCTTGTTCGATGCTCATCCCTCACGTTATTGGATTTAAACTGAGTGGAAAACTTCCTGCCGGCACAACTGCGACTGACCTAGTTTTGATGGTCACCCAAATGCTGCGTAAAAAAGGCGTAGTTGGAAAATTTGTCGAGTTCTATGGACCAGGCCTTGCCTCATTGACTCTTGCGGACCGTGCAACGATCGCCAATATGGCGCCTGAGTACGGCGCAACTGTGGGACTCTTTCCTGTCGACGAACAAACCACCGACTATTTGCGCCTCACTGGTCGTGATGAAAAAGCAGCCCTCACTGAAGCTTACTATAAAGCTCAAGGTCTCTGGTACTCCCCTGACCAAGCTGAGCCAAGTTATACAGACACTCTCGAGTTAGATCTTTCTAAAGTAGAGCCAAGCCTTGCCGGCCCTGCACGTCCACAAGACCGGGTTAATCTCAAAGGCGTTCGCACTTCTTTCAAGAACATGCTCTTGGATCTTCGAAAAGAAGATGCAGCGAAACTCGATCAAGGTGCTTTGAAAAAATGGTTGGAGCCTTCTCCGGTCACTACTCCACCGGAACTGAAGCCGATTGAAAAATCTCCTCTTGGAGTTTTTGAGAAATTTTACAAAGTCACTCAACCGGATGGAACAAATTACCACCTCACCCATGGATCCGTGGTGATTGCAGCCATTACAAGCTGCACTAACACATCCAATCCATCCGTTTTGATGGCAGCAGGACTCTTAGCAAAAAAAGCGGTCGAAAAAGGTCTCCAGGTCAGACCTTGGGTTAAGCCAAGTTTAGCTCCTGGATCAAAAGTAGTGACCGATTATCTAACTCAAGCTGGACTCATGCCTTATCTCGAAGCATTAAAGTTCCACTTAGTTGGATACGGATGCACCACTTGTATCGGTAACAGCGGCCCACTTCCTGATCATATCGCTCACGCAGTAGTCGAAGGTGACCTTGCCGTGGCATCTGTACTTTCGGGCAATCGTAACTTCGAAGGTCGCGTCAATACACATGTTCGTGCAAATTACTTAGCCTCACCTCCTTTGGTTGTCGCTTATGCGCTCGCAGGTAACGTGAACTTAGATCTCACTTCAGATCCACTGGGTCACGATTCGAGCGGTAATCCGGTTTACCTCAAAGACGTTTGGCCAACTCAGGAAGAAGTCACTGAACATATCCGTAAAAACGTAACTGCAGGTCAATTCAAACGGATCTACGCGGACGTATTTAGCGGTGAGCCTGAATGGCAGGGTCTCAATGTTCCAAAAGGTGACCTCTACCAATGGGATGCAAAGTCCACTTACATCAAAGAACCTCCATTCTTTGATAACCTGCAAGCAACTCCGTCTCCGGTGACTGATATCAAAGATGCTCGCGTGCTCGCACTCTTAGGCGATTCAGTGACGACTGACCATATCTCTCCAGCGGGATCTTTCAGTGCGAAAACACCCGCAGGTCAGTATTTGATGAGCTTAGGAGTCCAAGCTAAAGACTTTAACTCTTACGGCGCACGCCGTGGAAATCATGAAGTCATGGTTCGTGGCACTTTTGCAAACGTTCGCCTGAAAAACTTGCTCGTTCCAGGAGTCGAAGGTGGCGTTACGAGATTTCTTCCAGCCGGGGATCAGATGTCTATCTATGATGCTTCGATGAAGTATCAAAGCCAAAGCACTCCGCTGATTGTCATTGCTGGTAAAGAGTACGGCACTGGCTCTTCACGGGACTGGGCTGCAAAAGGACCAAAACTCCTGGGCATCCGCGTGGTCATTGCTGAGAGCTTCGAGCGTATTCATCGATCGAACCTCATCGGCATGGGCATCTTGCCTCTCCAATTTATCAATGGTGAAAGTTATAAATCACTCGGTCTCACAGGTCATGAGACTTTTGATTTCGACGGACTCGCCGCGATTACAGCTGGACAAAAAGTGGTCGTCAAAGCCAAAGGAGCTGATGGCAAGGTGAAGAGCTTTACAACTCTTTCTCGAATCGATACTCCGAACGAAGTTGAGTACTTCCGCAACGGCGGAATTTTACCTTACGTTCTTAGACAAGCAATACGTTAAAAGAAGATCAAGTTCACCCTAGGGGCAATTTGGGATTTTGACTTCAGTCGAGGAAGCAAGCTTGAGACAACCGGAGCATACAAAAGGTATGTGAGGAATGTCGAAAGCGAGATGACGAAGAGTGAAGTCAAAAGAACAATTGCCGGGGTCTACGGCAAGGGTTTAACAATGGATAAAGAGAGAAGACTAGAACTGATTCAACGCTCATTGGGTCTAAGACATAAGCTCAAGGTTCACGAAAGCATCAAGATGCCAGATAACCATGAAGAGCTTGCGGTACTCTTAGCAGCCAAGTGGGAGTATGAGGATGAACTTCAGGCCATTGAAGAGATCATCGCGGGCTCCCGCCACCAGAACGTGCAAGAAAAGAAAAAGGCCTTAGAAAAAGGGACTGGACCGCTGAATAAGAAAAAGAAGAAGTAAAAACCAAAAGGTGGTCCACACCTTTTGGTAGAGGCCTGCGTCATATCGGCACTTTCCTTTTGCCCGAAACTGGCATAGGGTCCCGGCGCTATGGGGAACTTAAGAAAAACGTGGAATTTTAGGTCCATCTTATCCGTAGGCGTTCTTTTTCTTTCAATGAATGCCTATGCTGAAAAAAACGGTTGTGCGTCTTATCTTCAGATTGACGATCGAATTGATGTCGCTGGCCTGATCAGAGAAATTGAATCAGAAAAGATAAATTACGTTCACGTGAAGTACCTCCGGATGGATCGAGCGATTGATCAAGAAATCGATCGCGCACTCAGAAAGTCTTCGAACCGGTATCAGTTGGACCTCGCACGGGCTGAAGATACATTGAGCGATTTCGTAATGACTGTTCGTAACATGGAGCAGTATCTGGTTATTACAGCACAAAAGACATTTGAAAACTATGGGATGGAAAATCCCGATCGCAGCGAAGAATACCAATACAGAAAGCTTTTCCAAACTTCACGGAAAGACTTCATTCAGCTCTTGAACGGCCCAGTACGAGAAATCTATGAATTAGAAACCATCGACTGGTCTAATCGTGAAATCGATGAATATAATCACGTCATCGACATTTCCGTGAACTACTTTAAAAGGTTAGCGGGATCGAAAGAACTCTTAGCTGCAATTGCGCCCATTGAAGCTCATCTGGGGAAAATTCAAAGTTTAAGGAAAGAAACGATTGCGAAGATCCGCGAGGAGCTCCATTCACGACATTAACCAGTCAGCGAGACCAACTATTAAAAAGACAATTCCAGCCCTTATCGCAGTCCTTTTTTCTACCGTTTGCATCATTCTTGTATCTACCTGGATCATGGTCGCACAGCCGAGTTTAAACTTCTTTCGATCGTCCACCCCGTCAAACAACGTAGCACAGCAGGCTGCCGATCCNNCCTGTACGTTTAAGGGCCCACGTCGAAAAACTTGCCGTCGAATATTTTCCTCGAAGCTATCGCAATATAGACAACCTGAACAAAATAGCCGCTTACATCAGGAAAGAATTTGAATCTTCAGGCTGGCAAGTCAGCGAGCAGTCATTCAAGGCTCAAGGTGAAACCTACAAAAATGTAATCGCTCGTTTTGGACCAGAAACAGGCGAACGAATCGTGGTCGGCGCTCACTACGACACTTGCCAAGAACTTCCAGGTGCTGATGACAATGCCAGTGGTATTGCAGGCCTACTCGNNAAGAAAAGCCGCCGGTTGCGCTTGAGTTTGTCGCCTACCCCAATGAAGAACCGCCGTTTTTTGCGTCGCCTGATATGGGAAGCTACGTGCATGCACAATCTTTACTCAAGCAAGGGGTGAAGCTCAAAGGCATGATCTCACTTGAGATGATTGGATACTTCTCTGACGAACCCGGCTCCCAAGGGTTTCCACTCGAGGCACTGAGACTCCTTTATCCATCGCAGGGTAACTTTATCGTGGTGGCGGGCACGTTAAAAAACCGAAAGCTCATTAAAAAGATTAAAACACTCATGCAATCGGCTCGCACAATCCCCACTTACTCACTTTGCGGGCCAGCCGATTTTGGAAGCGGCCTATCGGATAATTGGAGCTATTGGCAAGCAGGATATGACGCCGTCATGCTCACAGACTCTGCCTTTTACCGGAATCGTAATTATCATACTGAACAAGACACGCCCGATCGGCTTGACTACAAACGCATGGCTCAAGTGGTAGAGGCGTTAGTGCCGGTGGTGATGGGGTTATAGCCATAAATCACGCAAATAATACAAATGCTCGAGTTCCATTGTTGCGTCTCCCTTTTATGCCCTTTAACCTGTTTATGGATGCACCAAGCTCGCTACATACTTCTTTTATCTTTGATTTTCTTAGGCTCTATTCACTCCCGCAACGCATTTGCGAACGAGGATAAAGGCTTTCCCGAAACCCTCTATTTCACTAAGTGCACCCTCGGCACTGGTGCACACATCATTCCCTCCAACTGCCTGATTAAGCTCTCTAAGACTTCTGAAAATTACTATCTTGCAACGCCCTACTCTCAGGACGGCAAAAACAGATGCAACCAAATTAAATCACTCCCTATCGCAAAGCAGAAACTGGAAACATGTCTAGTTGCTCTTGATCCGACCGCTCAACTTGCCAACATCCAAAAGCAGCTCGTTCAGAGAGAACTTTGTGATGACTCGACCGAAGCTCTGGATTGGGCAAAGATGCTCATGCAATGGAACTATTGTAGTGCGGTCGATCTGATCAAAAAGCAAAATGCGCACGATACGTCAGATCTCAACCTCGTCAAACGGAACCAATGGGATGATCAAGCTCAAAAGGCTCTTAGCGCCCTGAAAGTAGCACGCGTTCCGCAGCTAGGAACCCCACGAGGCATAGTGATCCATCATGCTGAGATGGCCACTCATCCCTCCAACGTAAAAGCAATCCGACGCATCCATCGCCAAGAAAACAAGTGGGCTGATATCGGATATCATTTTATGATCTGTCCTGATCAAGACGGGACCTGGAAGGTTTTTGAAGGGAGACCTCTCACTTACGAAGGTGCTCATTCGGGCCCGGTACAGATGGGCGAATGGAAAACCATCCAAGGCAAAAAGAAATGGGTCGTTCAAAAAAGATACGACTCCAATGCCGGACAGATCGGCATTGTGGTCTGCGGAAATTATGACCCCTATCAGGTCGGAAAAAATGAAACTGGATTTTTACCCGACGCCCCGGAGGCGTTAAGGCAACCTCCACCCGAGGCGGTCGTGCAACTGAATAGTCTAATCACGACACTTAAGAAAAAATACACGGACTCAAAATCAGGAGCATCAAGCATTCAGAGTCTTTACACCCACGGCCTTGGCCCTCACGCACGCAATCCGGGTCACAAATCTTGTCCCGGCGAAGCAATGCTCCACATCGTCAATGCACTGAAAGAAAGTCACGGACTAAGTACAACGGTGCGCGAGTGGGAAGATCCAAAAAGTGGCCAATATAGGAATGTTTTAGTTCCGCAATCTACGTTGACGTGTCCAAGCTCGACGAGTTTATAATCCGGAACTGATCGAGATTTTTTGAACAATATCTCCAAGCCTCTCGATTCCTCTCTCTACTTGACCTGACCAAGGCACCGCACAGTTGATCCGGATATAACTTTTATAAGTGTCCGTAATTGAAAATAGACTTCCGGCCGCAATACTCACCTTCTTTTCAAAAGCTAGTTTTTGGACAATGCGCGAGTCTGTGCCATCGGGCAGTTGAACCCAGAGCACGTATCCACCATGAGGCTGGCTCACTCGAGTTCCATGAGGAAATGTTTGAGCAATCGCACCAGAAAATTTGTTGACCAACGTCTGATATTCTCGACACATCTTTTTCATGTGTCGATCATACGCACCTTCGCTGAGATAATAGGCAGTTGCTTCTTCGGCGACGACCGACACTCCGCAAGTGTTGGCACTTCGCTGAACAGTCAGTTCTTTGTGGTAACGAGTTGAGATCACATATCCAACACGTAGACCTGCAGCCATCGTCTTTGTGTATGAACCACAGAGAATGACTCGGTCCTCTTTATCGAAATATTTAAGAGGCTTTGGTCGTACCTTCTGAAAACTCAGCCCTCCATACACATCGTCTTCGATGATCGTTACATTTTCCTTTCGGGCAATTTCCATCACCTCTGCTTTGGCCGCATCAGGCATACATGAGCCGAGAGGATTAGAATGATTAGGAACGATGATCGCTGCTTTCAGGCGACCTTTGAGTTTTTTACAAGCGTCCCGAAATGTTTCCGGACTAAGTCCAGTCGAAGGATGCACAGGAGCTTCGTAAATTTGATAACCGTAAGATCTTAAGGTCTGAAGGATCCCAAAGTAAGTCGGTGACTCGACTAAGATGACATCACCAGGCTGAGCGACTACTTTCAGTGCGAGCACGATCGACTCTGTAGTACCACTTGTCGTGACGACTGAATTAGCATCCGCCTCCACGCCTAATCTGACGTAACGACGACTGACTTCTTTTCTGAGCGATAGAGTTCCTGGAGGAAATAGATACTCAGCCGACAAAGTAGGTTCTTCACGTAATACATGCGCGATAGCTCGAGACATGGCTTTGTGAGGAAAAAACACAGGCGACGGCATTGCTGCACCCAGTGGTAAGATCTTCGGGTCCTGCGCGGCCTGACGAATGGTTAAAATCATATCTTCAGGTTCGATACGGTCTGGCCTAATCAAGTGCCCTGGCGCACTTGCTTGATCAGGAATTGGAAGCAAAGAACCCGGGGAGGATACAAAGTATCCCGATCTGTCTCGTGGTTCTATCAGCCCTCTTTCTTGTAACAACCCATAGGCTTCTACAACCGTACTTGGACTTACCTTTTCCCGTGCACTCATCTCGCGGACAGAGGCGAGGCGATCACCATTTCCAAGCTTTCCACTGCGAATTTGACTCTCAATCAGGTTTGCGAGTTCATTATATCTCGTCATTTAAATAGCCTATCATATCAGTGTTTAATCTGTACTGGTATTTTTCACATCCTGTGTATCTGTACTGTTCACGGCAAACGACGTAGTTTCAAACTATGAACATGGTCTTTGCTTTTATATGTGTCGCTCTATTTGCCCTTACCGTCCCAACCACCCGCATGGCAGCACAGGTCTTAGATCCTGGCGCAGTCGCTGGATTTAGGCTCTTAGGTGCGACTATCATTAGTGCGGTCACGATTGTCGTCTGGGACCGATGGGTTCCACCTAAACGGATCTGGGCAAATCTTCTGACGATCTCATTCGCTTCGGTAGCAGGATTTACTCTTCTGATAACGTGGGCAATGAAACAAGTACCGGGTTCTCACGGTGCAATCGCGCTGGCTGCACTTCCAGCGGTCACTGCTGTTTATGGATCAGTCCGAGACAGATCTAACCCCGGCCTTCGCTTTTGGTTCTTTTGCCTATTAGGCACACTTTCGGCCTTTTTCTTCTTTGTTTCAAATTCGCATGGATCGATGAACGCAGGTGATGCGCTGCTTGCGGCTTCTGTATTTGCGGGCGCACTCGGATATGTCGAGGGTGGAAGACTCAGTCGCGAATTTGGTGGAAGACGCATTATGAGCTGGGCCATCTTACTTGCCTCGCCTCTTGGGATCGTCATGAGTTGGCCTTACTTTCAAAGCGGACGCATGCCTTCGTTTTCTGAAAGTTGGATCGCCTGGCTGNNCATCGCTTATGTGGCTACGATCAGTCAAACCTTAGGTATGTTTCTTTGGTACAGAACTCTCGCAATTGGACCCATGGCAAAAATTGCGATGGTCCAACTTCTCCAGCCCTTCTTCACCTTGCTTGCTTCGATGTTCTTCTTGCACGAAGAACTGGGCTTGGACACCTGGGTAATAGCGGGATTAGTTGCGCTGTCGGTGTTTGGTGCGAATAAAAGTCGGGCCCACCTTTTGGTAGCGCATCCGCGTCATTAAAAGCATGGAGTGGGCTTACAGGTACTCCCCCAATGACATCGGCTCCATCACCTTCGTGAGACCAATACTTGCGATCAGTGTGGGCATGGGACGGAAACTATTAATTCGATCGAATCATTATCCTTATCACGTTACAGCTCGAGCAAATAATCGCGAGTTGTTTACTTTGCCTCTCGATCAAATGTGGGAAATCTTTGGCAAAGAGCTTTTACTGATTCACATTCTCTATCAAATTGAGATCCACGCATTTGTGCTTATGCCTAACCACTTTCACCTACTCATGAGTGTACCGGAGTACGACTTAGGTAAAGTCATGAATGTGCTCATGAGCTCCGTTTCCCGGACGGTAAACCGGATTTCGAACAGATCAGGGCATATTTTCGGCGGTCCTTACAACTGGACTCTGATTGATAATGCCCAGTACTACGTGAATGCCCTTAGGTACGTGTATCAGAATCCCAGAAGAGCAAATATTTGCAAACTAGTGGAAGACTACCGTTACAGTACTCTTCGAGGCCTACTGGGATCAGAGCATCTGCCTTTCCCCCTTTATCAAACGAGAACAATGGCGGAACATCTACTTCCCGCGATCGAGGGACAGCCCTTTCTGGAATGGCTCAATCGGCCCATTCCTCCTCCAGCGGCATCTTTGATTCAATCAGGTCTTAGACACAAAGTGTTTGAGCTCATCAGAGATCGAAATACTCGCAAAAAGCCCACGACCTTAGAGGAGTTGATCTAACAGCGGACCTTGGCAGCGGACATCCGATCGAAGCTCATAACGCACGTGCGCTACCAAAAGGTCGGGCCGACCTCGGCGACCTCTACGAACACCCCATACTATTTCCGCAGTTGAGGCACTTATAGCAGGCCCCATTCCTCACCGTCGTATGACCGCAGCTATCGCATGGCGGGGCATCCCCCATCATCTGCGCGAGATGCTGATCACTACTCTCTGCTGAATTTGCTTCGCCTAGATTTATTGGAAGCTTCAGTTGAGGTTCCATCCCTTCCATAGGTACCGCGCCTTGGATCATTTGAGATGGGTTTTTAGGATAGACACTTTCAGCTGCCCCCTTCTCTGCTGTGAGATCGACGGGCTTAACCTGCACAAAGTCAGTACGTCCTAGGTACTCAAGCCCAAGGACGCGGAAAATGTAATCCACAATCGATGTAGCAAGCTTAACGTTTGGATGTCCCGAGACGATTCCGCTTGGCTCAAACCGAGTAAAGGTAAACTTATCGACAAACTCCTTCAGCGGCACTCCGTACTGAAGTCCAAGACTCACAGAGATCGCAAAGCAGTTCATCATCGAACGATATGCGGCTCCCTCTTTGTGCATATCGATAAATACTTCGCCCAATGAACCGTCTTCATACTCGCCTGTACGGATGTAGACTTTATGCCCAGCAATTGTCGCCTCTTGAGTAAAGCCCATGCGCTTGGCCGGGAGTTTACGTCTTACGGGTGCAAACGTGAGTTGTCCCCCTTGAGCTGCTACTTCTTCTCTCTTCGGAGCTGCAACTGCCTCTACGGGTTCAGATTTCTCTTTAGACTGCTTTGCATCTGACTTAGTCGACAAAGGCTGAGAAAGCTTACAACCGTCACGATAGAGTGCTACGGCCTTCAGTCCCATCCTCCAGCCTTGATAATAGATGTCTTCGATCTCTTCGACTGTCGTTTCATGCGGCAAATTAACGGTCTTTGAAATCGCGCCTGAAATAAACGGCTGAACTGCGGCCATCATCTTGATGTGGCCCATCGGAGCGATAAAGCGAGTGCCTTTGGCTCCGCACTTGTTAGCGCAATCAAAAACAGCCAAGTGTCGATCACGCTCCGGATGAGTGGAGATATGAGGAGCACCTTCGACGGTCATAGTTCCGCAGATCACTTCATTAGCTTGCGCAATTTCTGCTTCGGTCAAACCTACGCAGCGCAGAAAATTAAAAGTGGGTCTTTCGAGTTCTTCTTGAGTCACTCCGACGCGCTTTAAAGTCTCTTCACCGATCGAGTAACGATTAAACGCGCTCGACAGTTCGAACGTACCGGGAAGGGCCTTCTCGATTTTGGCAATTTCATCCTGAGTGAAGCCCTTTGCACTGAGAAAATCTCGGTTGATGTGTGGAGTGCCGTTTAAATGCATGGTTCCAAGCACGTATCGAATAATGTCTGTGATCTGATCTTTGGAGTACCCAAGATTTTTCAACGCCTCAGGAACCGATTGATTGACGATTTTAAAATAGCCGCCACCCGCAAGCTTTTTAAATTTAACGAGCGCAAAGTCTGGCTCTACCCCTGTGGTGTCACAATCCATCAAAAGTCCAATGGTGCCAGTCGGAGCAAGCACGGTGACTTGGGAGTTTCTATATCCGTGTTGTTTACCTAGATCTAAAGCGAGATCCCAATCTTCTTGAGCTGCCTTGAGTAAATCAGCTGGGCATTTTTTGCCGTCAATCTGGTAGGCGGCCTGCCGATGCTTCCCGATGACCTTAAGCATGGGCTCTCGGTTTCTTTCATAACCAGAAAACGCACCTAGGAGTGAAGCCTCTTCTGCACTCACTGCATAGGCTCTGCCGCACATGATTGCAGTTAATGCTCCCGCCCAAGATCGCCCTTCATCACTGTCGTAAGCGATCCCCTTGAGCATGAGGAGTGTACCCAAGTTTGCGTAGCCGAGTCCAAGTGGACGATAGTCATGAGAGTTACGAGCAATACGCTCGGTTGGATAGCTGGATAGGTCGACCAAGATCTCTTGAGCAATGATAAAAATTCGGCAGGCTTTGCGATATCCTTCGATATCAAAGCTTCCATCCTTCTTTAAAAACTTCACTAAGTTCAAAGAAGCTAAGTTACAGGCCGTATCATCTAAGAACATGAACTCGGAGCATGGATTTGAGGCGTAGATGCGGTCTGTATTGAGGCAGGTGTGCCATTCGTTAATCGTCGTATCGTATTGAACGCCTGGATCAGCGCAAGCCCAAGCAGCCTGCGCGACTTCTTTCCAAAGTGTTCGAGCATCATAGGTATTGACCACTTGACCTGTCGTACGACTCTTAGTTTTCCACTCAGACCCTGTATCGACTGCCTTCATAAACTCGTCGGAGACACGTATGGAGTTATTTGAGTTTTGACCTGCTACAGTCTTATAAGCATCGCCATTGAAGTCTGAACTGTATCCAGCAGCGATCAGAGCCGCTACTTTCTTTTCTTCGCGACTCTTCCAAGTAATAAAATCTAAGATCTCAGGATGATCCATATCTAAACAGACCATCTTGGCAGCACGACGTGTGGTTCCGCCTGACTTAGTCGCACCAGCGCCTTTGTCGAGAACTTCTAAAAAGCTCATAAGCCCAGACGAGTATCCTCCGCCTGCTAACTGCTCTTGATGTCCACGAATCTTTGAGAAGTTCGTACCCGTACCTGAACCATACTTAAAGAGTCTCGCTTCGTTTTTAGCGAGCTGAAAAATCGACATCAAATCATCGTCTACTGATTGAATAAAGCNNGGCCGAGCATTGTGGGTGCGCATAGGCATCAGGTACTTCGGCTACACGTCTTGCCTCAGCATTCCAGGCAAAATTTCCGCCCGAGCCTTTAATTCCATACTCACTGTATAATCCTAAGTTAAACCACACAGGCGAGTTAAAGGCGCCATACTGATGAATCAATAAGAAGCTGAGCTCATCCTCAAACACCTGAGCCGAATCTGAACTGAAGTAGCCATGCTCTTCACCATACCGACGAATCGTGCGAGCGATCCGTTGAATCACTTGGCGAACTGAGGTCTCATGGCCGCTCTGTGGCACGCCCGCTTTTCGAAAATACTTTGAAACCAAAATATCAACGGCAAGCTGACTCCAAGCTTTTGGAACCTCTACGTCTTTCATCTCAAATACGATGCGGCCATCCGTGTCCTTGATCTTCGAGCTCGATTTGAAGTACTCGACCTGATCCAGGGGGCTTCCGTTTTGAGCACGGCTTTGGACAAAATGGCGCTCAATGACAAGCCCGCTTTTCTCAGCTTGGCTGTCTGCTTTATTCCCACTCTTAGCGGCCCCAGTCTTTGACTTCGCGTTTGATTTCACAGAAGTCCCCTGGGTGCGAGCATCGGTCTGTGGTGGCATCGGAANNTCGACATTTTGATCCATAACCTTTCCTTTAATGCTTCCTAGGAGCGAATAAAAGATCAGGACAAAATGAAGCAAAGCCTCGGCCAAAACCCCCTATAGATAGTGGTTTAAAAATAAGCCGCCACAATAACTAGGCTACGTGATGATGACACTCTTGG
>DBAE01000147.1:0-235 GCA_002291495.1 Bacteriovoracaceae bacterium UBA1018
GACTGGTCAGGTCATGCTGATCGAGTCTTTTATGGTTAATCCAGACCAAACGGTTCAATTGCTCCGTCAAACACGTAAACGTCTCGGTTACCACGTAAGGTGGCCGTAACTTTTCTTTGCGGGCCCATGGATCTTTTGCGATTATTTCTGTCGCATGAGTACAAGCGTAACCCGCATCGATCGCCAACTCGTTTTTTCTAACAACATATCGAGATGTACATTTCCAGCGCCATAC
>DBAE01000147.1:264-457 GCA_002291495.1 Bacteriovoracaceae bacterium UBA1018
GTATCCATTCCACGATTAAAGATCCAGTTTCCGATATCTGTTCGGCGATCTGAACTACTAAAAACCGAAGTATCTGATTGAGACCGACTCAGCCCTATGTAGCGTATCTCGTTTTTATGTAAGTATTCTTCAACTGCAAAATCAGTAAAGTCCGCGTTGTCTATCCAGAGCTCTGGGTTCGGCGTACGTGTCA
>DBAE01000147.1:473-15460 GCA_002291495.1 Bacteriovoracaceae bacterium UBA1018
GGTATTCGCCGGATGCAACCAGATAACCACTCAGGCCGCTAATTCCAGCCATCGCAAGTAATCCACCGGGCGTAAACTCAAACTGCTTAAACTTTATTTCTCCATTGGGATGAGTAAGAGTCGATAGGTTTGCTTCAATGGCAACCACTTCTTTATCCGGATGAGATATTTCTTGAACCACCCTCGCTAACCGCGAGTATCCGAGTCGCACTTGGTCTGGAGTCGTGTGCGTTTGAGTACGAGAAGTCGGTTGAATCGTAACTGCAACCTCAGGAGCTTGATCCAAACTCTCAGAAGTGCTGAGACTCGGCATCTCATTCTTTGCGGCAAATTGACGGACGCGCGCTAAATAACTTTCGAGTCGAAGCTTCATCTCTTCAGCCTGAAGCACCGTGATGCGATCCGATTTCAAAGCATCTGCATTTAAGATCAATTGACAGAAATTTGGAGATGCGTTTTCGCTTTCATGAGCGAAAGCTGAACCCATCGAAATGAAGATCCCCACAACAATACTGAAACTTTTTACCCATACACCCATAATGGGCCTCGAGTACCAGTGCTCGAGTTTAGGGTCAATCACCATCCGTCAGTCTGTCGCGCGACAGGTAGTACCTGATTTGAACACACGGTTGCGGCGTCGAAAGTATCGAATCCCGCGAATGGCTTCGGCAGAATGACTGGAAATCAATGCTTGGGTGTTTCCAGGAACGGAAGGACTAAAGCTCTCACGTGCTCATCTTCTGTCCCGATCAGGTGTTGATCACCTTTCAATACCACGGGCGAGAAACGATCGCCCCATGTGTAAACGTTTCGAGATCTCGCTTTTGCTGATAAGCGAGTTCGATCACTTCATAACCTTCGTCAACCAGTTCAGAAAGGTTTGAATCCAGGGTTTTCGCTGAACAAATACCCACCGAAAAACTAATCGCAAAGCTGACCTGGATTAAGATTTGCCTTACTGTACTCATTGGGCGACCTCCCCGGCGTCAACGGCACAATATGCTTCTCAAAGGCTACCAAAACCTCGTCCACTCCTACGTGACGCAGATGCGCCGAAAAAGGTGGCAGACACCTTTTCTTTACCCGACTCGAACACACGGTTGCGGCGTCGAAAGTAAATGGCTAATGTCGTGACCCATGAGCTCACCCATCCTCATTTCGTCGGACCATGCTGCAGTTGAACTCAAAGGATTTATTCAAAAGGTACTGCCTAATTATCCTTGGCTGGATTTGGGTCCGCTCGACACTCAACGCGTCGATTATCCAGATTATGCTGAGAAGCTGGCCTCTGAAGTATCAACAGGCAAGGTCGAACGCGGAATTCTCATCTGCGGAAGCGGCATTGGAATGTGTATCGCCGCCAATAAGTTTCCTGGCATTCGGGCGGCTGTCGTTGAGAGTGTCGAGTCTGCAAAACTTTCACGCGAACATAACGATGCGAACATCTTGTGCTTGGGCGCTCGGATCCTTGATCCCGAAACTGCGGTAAAGATTGTACGAGTTTGGCTAGAGACTGCATTTACAAAAGACCTTCGTCACGTGGGTCGCATCACTAAGATCGCTCAGCTTGAACAAAAACTGAACGACGCACGAAAGACTGAAAAAGCTTAAAAATAACCCCCCGAAAAAGAATTCGGAATAAAAAAACGGAAAGCCCCCCATGACCCAAAAGAATTTTAACCAACCTCTCAAAACCGTAGACTCTGCACTTTTCGAAGCGATCGGACGCGAACATCGCCGCGAAGAAGAGGGCTTAGAACTGATCGCTTCTGAAAATTACGTGAGCCAAGCCGTCATGGAAGCTCAAGGCTCAGTTCTCACCAATAAGTACGCAGAAGGTTACCCAGGAAAACGCTATTACGGCGGTTGCCAGTTCGTCGATCAAGTCGAATCGCTCGCGATCGAACGTGTGTGTAAAATATTCGGAGCAGAAGCTGCAAACGTGCAGCCTCACTCAGGCTCTCAAGCCAATATGGCCGCTTATCTTGCTCTTATGAGTGCAGGCGACAAATTTATGGGCATGAGCCTCTCCGAAGGCGGGCATCTCACTCACGGAAGTCCGGCCAATTTTAGCGGAAAGCTTTTTCAAGTCATCAGTTACGGCCTTCATCCAGAAACTCACCGCCTCGACTACGATTATGTCCGCACCATGGCTCTCAAAGAGCGACCAAAAGTCCTTGTCGCTGGTGCAAGCGCTTATCCGCGTATCATTGACTTCAAAACCCTCGGAGAAATCGCTCAAGAAGCCGGAGCTCACTTTGTCGTCGATATGGCTCATATTGCTGGCCTCGTAGCGGCAGGACTTCACCCTTCACCGATTCCTTACGCGACCTATACCACCTCGACGACTCACAAAACTCTTCGTGGTCCACGAGGCGGGTTAATTCTCTGCACTCAAGAGCGACTCAAAGCAGTCAACAGTCAGATCTTTCCAGGCATCCAAGGTGGTCCACTCATGCACGTGATTGCAGCAAAAGCCGTCGCTTTTGGTGAAGCCTTGCAACCTGAATTTAAAGAGTATCAAAAACAAGTCTTGGTCAATGCAAAGGCTCTTGCTGAAGAACTGATGGCGTTAGGATTTAAGCTCGTAACTGATGGTACTGAAAATCACCTGATGCTCGTAGACCTCACTCAGACAGGCGACGGCAGCGTCAGCGGTAAAGATGCTGAGGCTTGGCTGGATCTCGCCGGAATCACGGTCAATAAGAACACCATCCCTCAAGAAAAACGCAGCCCCTTTGTCACAAGCGGCGTGCGTATCGGCACCCCGGCGCTAACGACTCGAGGCTTTGGAGCTTCAGACATGAAACTGATTGCCCGCTGGATGGACCAGGCGCTTAAGACCAAAGGTGACGAGGCTGCCCTGAAAAAAATCGCTTCGGAAGTCCGAGAACTTTGTCTAAAACATCCTCTTTATCCGCATAGTTAATATCGGATAATAGTTAATTTCAGATACTTGAAGGATTAACTCGGATCATGTAGGGTCAGGCCCAATGAAATGCCCCTTCTGCTCAACCCCTGAGACCAAAGTCATCGACTCGCGTCTCAACCAACTCGGAGATAGCACCCGTAGGCGCCGAGAATGCCCTCGGTGTGAAGGTCGATTTACGACCTATGAGCGCGTAGAAGAGGTCATGCCACTCGTCATCAAAAAAGATGGCCGCCGCGAGCCCTATGTTCGCGAGAAGATGAGAAATGGACTCGAAAAATCTTGTCAGAAGCGCGCCGTACCCACTCAGAAGATAGACGAGGTGGTTTCGCGAATCGAAAAGCGAGTTCAGTCGGTCGGCCTAAAAGAAGTCCCATCGAAAACGATTGGCCAAATGATCATGAGTGAACTCCATCGACTGGATAAAGTCGCGTACGTGAGATTTTCCTCAGTTTACCGAGATTTTCGAGACGTCGAAGAGTTCGTCGCTGAACTCCAAGAACCCCCTACTCCTCAAGAAGATCCCACTCTACCGATGTTTCCATTTGCAGCCACATCGCCCGAGACTTCCGAAAAAAATTCTAACTCTCAGGCGCGCTCAGATACCTCTGGGCCAGCCTCTTCATCTCAGTCCTCACAAAACCCAAAAGCAGAAAGTAATTCATGAAGTCCAGGCATTACGCGCGCGAAGTTGCGCTTCAAATTTTGTATCGGTACGACCNNTAACCAACAATCGGGCAACGGTATCCCAATCCCGACCGGAAATGCGTTGGCTGCAGATTTGACCAAGCACTTTGAACATTTCCAAGTCCCAGAAGTCGTTCGTCAATTTTCTGCCGAACTCGTTGCCGGAACTTTGACTCAATCAGCGAGTCTCGATGAACGTCTCGAGAAATATGCAGTCAATTGGAAGATCTCCCGGATGGCCTTGATTGATCGGAATCTCCTTCGCATGGCAACCTATGAAATTCTAAATTTCCCTGACATTCCGCCGTCAGTAACCATCGACGAAGCGGTCGAGCTAGCTAAACAATTTGGCACGGCAGATACCTCCGCCTTCGTAAACGGGATCTTAGATAACCTCCGCAAGGATGTATCAAAACCCGACCACAGCCCTAACTACAAGTAATCAAAAATAGAAGAGTATTTTGCAAAATTATCCAACTCATCTAGAATAGTGATGTGGGGATGACCGAATTGCACCAAGTTGAACGAGCCCTTTTCGAAGGCAAAGTGAATGGCCTAGTGCTCACTTGTTTTGAAAATGAGCGTCCACTTCGCGGCGTCTTAGGCTGGATGGACTGGCAGTTCTATGGAGTATTCTCGAAGTGGCTTAAAGAAGGAAAACTGACTGGCCAAGCTGGTGAGTGTGTTTATGTCGCGGCCCAAAAAGGTGGCAAAACCTTTCATTTTATCGTTGCTGGCGGCGGGAGCCTCAATGACGAACAAAAGCGCGGCGAATTGCCACAACCCACTTTGAACAACCTGAAGAAAAACATTTTAGGTTTAAAATTTAACTCGGTGGGCATCGCCCAGTCTGAGGCTTCAAAGACACTCGAAAAATGGGCAGCTCAGGAGTTGAAGGGAAAACTGGTATGGATCAAACAGTAAAACCAGTTTTTGAAGTGAAAGATCTACTCGATCTCTCGCCTATCTTCGAATCTGTTGTACCTTCATCGACTAAAAATCCAATCCACTCGTTGGGACTCTTGGGTGAGCTTGAGAAAGTAACTCGAACGAGCCTATCGGCATCACTGAGTGCGGCCAATCTTCTAGGTACAGCTGAAGATTCTGACAAAGCAACTGCCGGTGCGGCCGAAAGTCCGGCATTACACTCAAGCGTGAGTGCAAACCTGACAACCACAGCAGCCCGAAGAGCATCGGCGCAAACCGTGTCTCAGAGAATGCGGGAAATGAAGGTGCAAGTGCGTCCCGAGTACCAAGGAGCGCTGAGTGATCCCTCCGTGGTAGAAGCCCTCCTTGCACTCCATGCTGAACCCGAAAAAAAGACAGAAGTACATCCTCAGTTTGAAACCGCACAAACCCCTGAAGTACAAGCTACACCGAAAAAGAACTCCCACTTTAGACGTTCAACTCGAAATACTACTCCGGTACTGCGCTCGTGAAACAAAATCCCATCTCGCCCGAACAAATCATTCAAGAAGCAGAAACAAAATGGCAAGACGCTCAAGGCATGAGCCAAGAGACGATCTTAAAGCTCGCCATTCTGCGTGAAACCATTAGAAACCTTCATTCAGAAAAGTCCTGGTGTCTAGCCAGTGGGTACCCTGAAGAGGCAGAGCAGTACCATTCTTATGAAAGCCTCATTGATAAGCTCGTCAATGAAACCAGTCTAAAAGAACCTTTGAGAGAAATCTTAGATCGCGCGTCCAAGTTACCCGATCACGCTGAAGGCGTGACTGTTTCTACACGAAAGATCCCTACTGAGCTCCTTGAGCTCCTACCCACGGAAAAGATCGAGCGCTATGATCGCTATTGGGAAAAAGCATTAGTCTGCGAAGCTGCTAAAATTAAATGGGAATTTTGGAAATTAAAAGCTCATGTTCAGGTCGAGCTCGCTAGCAACTGCGAGCAAGCTCTCGCTCAAGAGATTGGAAACCAAGGAATTATTCTTTTTGCTGAAAGTTCAGAAAATTTTGAACTTCGTGAAGGGATCTGGCAAGGTCAGTGGCTCATGATCATTGAACCAGGCTATGATTGCCGCTCTATCCCACTAGCAAGTATTCCGGGATTATCCTTAATCCCAAATCCTCCTCAGTGGACGCTCCTTCACCGGTGAAAGTAAATCATGAGGCTCGTCGAATATCTTATCTTTGTCCTTGAGGCACATGCGCAAACGCTTCAAAGACTCGCGGCCTTTTTCGGAGAAGAAGCATTTCTAGAAATTCTCGAAAGCGCTGATGAATCGATTCCCCATAGGACAACTCTTCAGCCTCCCGTGAAAGAGGCTTGGAACGCCCCTTCTCCCCATGAAATCGCGTCATACGCCTATGGTGAGCTCGAAGGTGCCGTACTTGAGTTTAATCTACCCGCAGTGCTTCAGTTTCACCTTTGGGCCTATCCCTATTACCGAAAGTTTATCGAGAGCGATCTCGACCTCAATGCCAAGATCCAGGGCACCGGGAGTAACGTAGGCCTTGAGCTCGTGGGCGAGGCCGTGGCCGAAGCAGAGGCTTGGGTCAGAGCGCTCCCTATCCCGCCCGCGGTTGGTCCACAGGCCGAAAGAGCCGCTCAAGTCCCATGGCTCAGATTTCGAACCAACGTGCTTAAACGCATCGGCAAGCGCCCGCTGGGGCCGGTTTACTGAAAAGATAAAAGGTGCTCCGCACCGTCCGTTGAAAGGTGCTCCGCACCTTTTGTCATATGCTTGCGTCATTTCGAGTCCTAATAGTTTTGTGCCTCTTGTTCTCCAGTTCAACTGGAGCTGCGGGGGAGGTGTCAGGTACGCTAGACGGGCTTTTAGAGTTCTTAGGAAAAAAAGAACACATGGAAATTTTGAATGGAAGCTTAGGATCAGAACAGTGCCATTTGGTTAGTCATTCTGTGGAAAGAGTATTGGCTTCACATCGAGAGGAGTTATTTTGCAAAAATCCAGTGAAGGCCATTTGCCGAGAATACACTAAATCAGAGGAGTTCAGTAAAAGCGCGATCAAAAAGCGGGTATTAGGGGAGCTTTCAAAGAAAGAGCGAGAATACGTAGAAGCTACTTTTGATAGTCCGCTCGAGCTGCTTCGACCAAAGAACCCGTCCTCATTCCTGAGCTATCTCAAGAAAGTCGATAACCAGATTGCAGAGTTAGACCCGAGCATAGATCTTGATCAAATTATGAAGGATGTTATCAATTCTATGACTCGTGTCATACAATCGGAGTCTTCTCCAGAATTGAAGGCAGTAGCTTCATTAATTTCTGATAAGCTTTCTCGTCAAAAAGTATATTCAGCTTCAAAGTTTTTTGAAGAACCGTCGACATCAAAAATTCTTATTCAGAATGTATGCGGATATGACGGACTAGAATTTACGAATGCTTCCATTAGTCAACAGTCGAACGTTGACGGCCTATTGATCTGCCCAAGCATGATTCTGAAAGCTATCCGTTCTGGTCATCCAAAAGAGTTTCTTTTTGGATTAATAGCCCACGAAGTTGGTCATCAACTCGAATCAATTTCTGGTCGCTCATTCTCATCTATGTATGAGTGCGTCAGCAAGCACCACGAATCGATTCTTAAGTCTATGACCGACGATGCATCCATCGAAAAAGCGGCCAAAGCGTATATGACCGAAATCTGGGCCGATCAATGGACAGTGAGAGCCACTGAAGAATTTGGTAAAACTATTTTGGACTCAGAAGAGAGCCGAAAAGTTACCATGTGGACTCTGATTAGTCATTGCGATGATGCCAAGAAGAAAAAATTCTCGTCAGGAGATAATAAACATCCTAACGATTACTATCGACTAGGTTATACGGCCGGAAAGAGTAAGTACCTGAGGTCGCTTTTTGGGTGCACACCTATTCCCCAGTCTGAGGCGCCGGGATGTGGGTTTAGTGGTGAAGAGAGGTAAAAAGGTGCTCCGCACCTTTTGTCATATCCCTGCGTCATTTTGTATCGCCATCTTGATATGCTTTTGGTTTAATGCCGCTTTCGCTGGCCATAACTATGAGCCAGATGTCTTGGAGAGTCTCAAACAGATCATATCGGCCAAAGAATCACTAAATGTGCGTCACGTGTGTAACGGGTTGAAGACAGAACCTCCTTCATATTGCTCCGATATTAGTGCGGCGGTCTGCAATAATAAGTCGAAGCTTCAGGGTGATCAGATCATTAGCCTCTACCAATCTAGGTGTCTTCCGGACCCGAAAGCAGCTCTGCAGGCCGGTCCGAAAAAAGAGTACTATGATTATCTTGAAGGTATCGAAACGACGATGTTCTCTGACAAGGAACATTTCCGGAAAAAAATTCATGAACACTATGTAAGTAATTTGAAAAGGGTCGTTTTAAACGAAAGTGACTTACCTTTAGACGTACGCAAAAAATTAGCGAAAGACTTACAAGCGACTGAACTCAAATTTCCGTCCGAGTGGACGAAGATTGATCCTGTAAAGTTAATCGATTTTGTACGGGCTTGTGGTGCAGACGGCATGAAGGTTAACGCTTTTCATAGTACAAGCGGACCTCCGGTGATTGTAATCTGCCCTGGAGCTTTAGTTCTTGTATCGAATAATTCTGCTGTGTTTGGAAGTTCTGTGCTGACTCCCAGTGATGCAAGTTCGGTCCGTCACGATAAAGTCATCTCGTCAGATTCTCAATTCAAACGTCCTGAATGCGAACTTGAGATCGACTGGATGAAACTTTCTCCGACAATTAATCATGAGCTGGGTCATGGCATTCATGGCATCAATGTCGTCTTCGATACTCATGAAAATGGGATGGTATTTCAACACCTCGAAGTGGACAAAAATTTTCATGTGTTTTTTCGACAAATGCTGAAGGGTTACGATTTCGATTTAAATATTCAGATCGATTCAGTGAAAACGGTGCTGATGGAACGTATGGCAGAACAATGGTCTAGAAAGAGGCTGATTGAAGATCTGCAAACCACAAAGAAAAAGGGTGCACCTATTACGAATCAAGATCGATTTGATCTGTTAGAAAATGCTCTAAGCCTCTACTGTTATTTGCCCAATCCCTCTCAATTTGTTGCTGGCTTTATTGACCAAGACCCTGAATTGTTGCGATTGATTGGGTGTCGTCAATAAGAGGTCAATTTTCTGACTCCTCACGTATTCGGAAGAGGTAACAACGCTCAAGCCTAGGCAAAAAACACCGATGGGTACAATAGGAGTACCTAACGGTGAAAATTATTCCCTTAACTGCAGCTATCCAGTCCTTTGAAAGGCTGAAACCTAAGTCCGTCGATGCGGATGCAGGCGGAAGTCAGGGCGGCGGATATGGCCAGCAGCAGAAGAAGAACGACCAAGAGGGCTCCCGTGAAGAGCTTACGGCCAAAGAAGTCGACCAAGCTGCAGAAGAGTTTCAGAACGATGCTCAAAACCAAGCCAGTGGCATTAGCGCGACAGTAGTTGCAAACGGCCTTGGTCTTAAAGTTGTGTTAAAAGATGGCTCAGGTGCGGTTGTAAGACAGCTGAGCGGCGAAGAGTTCATGAAACTTCGCGAAGCGACGACCCAAGGTACACCAGGTCGCGGAAAAATCCTTGATCAGAAGCTCTAGACTCGGTAATTCCTAGAGTACAGATGCGCCTTTTTATACTCTCTGATCTTCATATCTGGGGCCCCGACGATCCCATTTACATGTCTCTGATTCAATTATTACAGGCGCAACCCAAAGCTGGCGATACAGTCGTTCTGGCTGGGGATGTATTTGATTTTTTTGTGGGTGATACCAGGATCCTTTGCGAACGTTACTCATCGTTTATCAAATGCCTCGAGCACTTAGGCGAGAAGGGCATTAACCTTCACTACATTGAGGGCAACCACGACTTTCATCTGAAGAAAGTGTTTAACCATATCCCAAGATTTACACTTCATGCTGAAGAGGTGCCGCTCGAACTAGACGGCAAACGCTTCTTTGTTGCGCATGGAGATCGGGTAGACAAACATGATTACAAATACCGCATGCTGAGGACTTTTTTCCGAAGCCCAGTAATCAAGGGCTTCGTTGCAGTGGCTCCTGATGAGTGGATTGAGAAAATTGGTCAGAAAAGTAGTGAGGCCAGTCGTAAGAAAAATCCCCGCATCTTGGCAGATCTACCTCGCGAAAACATGACGAGGCTTCGAACTGCTTATCGAAACTACGCAGTCGAAAAGCTGATGCAGGGATTTGACTACGTGGTGATGGGACACTGTCATGATCTCGACGAGATGATGTTTAAGATTGGGGAGCGTCCTGGTCAGTACATTAACGTGGGATACCCGCGAGTGCATGGTTCCTATCTCGTGTGGCAATCAGGTGATGAAAAGATCTCGAGAGAGCCTCTGCCCATTGTCAGCACGTGATAGGTTTTTGACTACCGTCTGTAACAGCTTAAGCTTTTAAAGATTTATCCCGTAAAATCAGTATGAGAGGCATCTTGCTTCATACTCTTCTAATCATGCTCACTTCTTTTTCTGCTCGTGCTGAGCAGTATTGTCCGAAGACAGCAAAGGAGTGGCAAGAATGGCGCGAAAGAGTAGTGCTCAATTACAAGACGCCAGATGCCTTCACGAGTCGGATCAAAACTTTGTATGCTTGCGAAGGCGTGCCGTCACAACAAAAGTTTTTTAGGAACCCCCAGTTCACGAGTTGTATGAAAGAGCTTCGGCTTTTAGATGGGAGTGAGCGTTCCTTAAAAGAAGAGGCCTTAGCTCCCAAAAAATTCCAGGACTTGGGTAATCCTATCGAAGCGATTGATTCGGAAGAATTTGCAAACGCTTTGTCTCAATCAAAGCAATCTAGAGATGGGATCAATAAATTTATTCTAGATTTAAGAAAGAAGTTTCCAGAATCTAAAATTATTGGATTTCGATCAGCGACTACTGACCCAAAGTCAAAAAATATAGTCATCGTAATTCCAGGTAAGTTTGTGGACCAGTGGATCGCTATCGAAGATAAAGAGGCCGAAGGGCTTCGACGTGGATTTTTACAGATCAGTGTGCTTCATCATCGAAACGATGGAAAAGTATTAGAGCCACCGATTGTGGCGTTTAAGGACTATTTTCTAGCTCGAAATGCAAAAACGAACCTTACGCCCCGTGGACATTTTAAAGATGCGTCGATTTCATTTAATCGAAATGAGTGCACAGCATGCCATCGGACCGGACCTATGCCCATCGTGCCGGACCCGTCAGAACCTGTTGTCGTTTATGGTGAAGAGACATCAGCTAAAAATGTCCTTTCATGGATTAATAGTAGAGTGGTTCAAGTGGCAAATGCGATTCCTGAAGGAAAATATCTAGAAGGTCGCGGACCGATGATGGGGCCGAAATTTTCCCAGTTGCGTACTCCAGCGTTTATCAAGGACTGTATCCGGTCCGCCGGTGGAGAAATAAATGCTACGACCATCTCTAGAGTCAAAAATGCAATGAACTGTGCTCAGTGCCACGACAGTACTTTTGCTGGACCATTGTCCTATCCACTGGGTTTGGACGAAACACCAGAACTCCTTTTGAAATGGATGATTCAGTCAGGCCATATGCCACCTAGTGAAAAAGGTAAGCTGGATCTTTCTCAGTCTGAACGAGACGCACTCTATCTTTGTATTACTCGTGAGTATTATGGCGGCATGAATAACCCCAGATTTTCGAAGCATGAACGTGGCCTATTTGTGCAAAATCTGTTGAAGGTTAGTTGCCCGGATCAGGTATCTGAGCTTGAAGCTACGAGTGATAGTTTGCGCAAATCAGACTCAGAAAGCGTGGAACCTATTGATTCTTTGAAAAATTCCTCAAGTGGGATGATCGAGAAAAAGAAATAGTAATAGAAGAGTGATAACTTTTTGACTCATTTTGCATCTCCATTTTAATTTTCCAATTATTCTATTTCTTCGCGATACTACTACCTGGAGATTCCTTTATGAAAGCTCGTAATTTTATCGTGATGTTCGTTGCATTAAGTTCTGCAAGCACAAGTGCATTTGCTAAAGGCAACGAAGCCTACTGTAAAGAATGGGCTGAGTATGTACGAAGACTCCAGCCAGGCGGGATGTTGGGCTATGGAGTAGGACATGCTCCGATAGGTATCGCCGGTGATGTGCACCCGTCTGATGAAACTATTGTAATTCCTACCGACGAAGAGAATACGATTATGGTCATTCCACCGGGAGGGATGTCTAATTTTGAACCTCTGGAGTCTAAGACGGCGATGTTAGCTAAATTGCCAGATGTACCTGCAGCTTTAACTGCGAACTTACCTAGCAAATTTAGGAAGCATCAAAAATCCTACCTGCAGGTCGCTGAGAAGCTGGGTAAGCAAGCCCAGGCCAATACGAATAAAGGGATTATAGAGACCTATTCTGATCCAAAGGCGCAGGCATTGATTAAAGAGATGAACGATCACGTCGCTCAGAGTAAGGCCGCACTCGTCCAGTTCGGTCTGAATAAGATGGATTGCTTTGAAGAGTACGAGAAGGTCGTTGCAAACGAGTTTGTTATGCAGACCGGATTCATGAGTAATCTCTCACGTGAAAACATGAAGATGAGTAGACGCCTTAAAGAAACGAGTAACCAGCTCGCCGAATGTAAGTCAAAAATCAAAATGGCGAGGATCAGAGGCGAAGCAGTTTCTGGAGATAAGGCAAAGAATATCTCAGATGATACCGGCTACGACACAAGTTCAATCAAGGACACTAAAGCCAATAGCTCTGAATCTAAGAATTAGTCTACTTATCTCGCCAAATCCATTAACTCAGCTGCATTCTCAAGGCTCTTCTTGGTGAGCTTTGGTCCGCCAAGCATGCGCGCCAGTTCTTCTTTGCGTTCTTTGATCGACAGTTCCACGATCTCTGTCGAGGTGCGATCACCTTGTACGGCTTNNCGCTTAGATGATGATCAGCAAATGAAGCGACTTGAGGTAAGTGAGTGATGCAGATCACCTGATTAAACTCAGCCACCGAGCGCAGTTTTTTTCCAACTTCAAAAGCAGTTTGTCCACCGATCCCTGCATCAATCTCGTCAAAGAGGTATACGCCAATGCCGCCGCGATCCGAGATAACACGCCGAATGGCCAACATGAGGCGAGAGAGCTCACCGCCTGATGCGATCTTTCCAAGGGGTCTTGCAGGTTCACCTTTGTTGGTTTGCACGACAAACTGGATCTGATCTGCACCGAGCGCTGTCCATGTCTCAGGATCCTCACGATGATTGAGCTCAATCATAAATTGAGCATCGCCCATCTTAAGATCCTTCAATTCACCGGTGACTGATTTAGATAAGAGGCCAGCTACTTTTTTGCGCGCTAGAGAGAGTTTCAGTGCTTGTTTCTCCAGTAGAGCACGTGCTGCTTTCAACTCGCCAACAATAGTTTCAAGTCGGGTTCCGGCAGCACCAATCTCAGAAAACTCTCCTTCGAGTCGTTCGAGAGTTGCGAGCATCTCTTCGACCGTAGATCCATACTTGCGTCGTAGATCTGCTAAGAGTGAAAGCCGTTCTTGGACTTGTTGTAGTCTCTCGGGGTCGAGGTCAACTGAGCCCAAGTAGCGATGAATAGTGATGCTAACTTCTTCAATCTCAGATACGCCTCGTTCCAGACCTTCAAGTATCGGTGCGGCTCTTTCGTCAAGCGCACGAAGCCCTCTAAGTTTCTGAAGAGCCCCACGCAGGAGAGTGAGCGCTCCATCTTCGTCGGACTCAATTGAGTCCCGTACAGCTTCAGCGCTTTGAACTCGTGCTTCAGCAGACTGTAGTAGTGCTTTTTCTTTTTGGAGTTTTTCATCTTCGCCGATTTCCAATTCAGCGGATTGGAGCTCGTTAATCTGAAATTTTAAAAAGTCAGACCTTCGAGAACGGTCCGCTTCGGCAGTTGCAAGTTCGTCTCGTTCCGTGCGCAGGGCACGGTAGTTTTGAAAGGTTTCACCATACGATCGTGCGTCTGCTGAAAGTCCGCCGTATCGATCCACGAGCTCAATCTGTGTGGTGGCCTTTAATAATGACTGATGTTCGTGTTGACCGCAGAGATCAATAAGTCCTTGGCAAAGTTCTTGGAGCACGGTGAGAGTGGCTAAGCTTCCGTTGATGTAGATACGATGTTTTCCAGATTTTGCGACTGTGCGTTTGATGAGGAGTTCATCGTCTTGTGTTTCAAATCCTAGCTTTTCCATTCGCTCTTTGAGCCAGTCGATATTTTTAATACTAAAGAGGCCTTCCACTACAGCTTCGTCACAACCTGATCGGATGAGTTCGCTAGTCGCACGACTCCCTAAGAGGAGGGAGATCGCTTCGATGACAATGGACTTTCCTGCGCCCGTCTCTCCGGAGAGGATGTTAAGTCCTGATCGAAAGGTAATCTCTGCAGAATCAATGACTGCAATATTTTTGATTTTAAGCGTTTCAAGCATCGTCTGTCCTTCTGGTAATTCTATGTGTACTGAGTGACTGGCGGTCTGCTTGTGCTCTTTCGAACGTGAGCGCTACTCTCGATGGCCGAAATTCAACTTCTCTCTCAGCAAGCTAAAATAATCTCGTGTGGGCGAAGAAATCAACTTCAGAGAGTGTTTTTTAAAGCGCCGCACTGTAACAACGTCGTCCTCTTTCATGTCCACGACGTCTTGGCCATCTAAGGTCAAGAGCACATGGCCCGGTCGGTGTGTTAAGCAAATTTCGATCTCAGCTGAGTCAGGAACGACAAGCGGCCTTTGAGTTAAGCTGTGAGGACAAATGGGTGCCATAATGAGTGCGGGTAGGGAAGGCTCAAGGATAGGTCCACCCGCGGCAAGGGCGTAAGCAGTCGATCCTGTAGGCGTGCTGACGATGATACCATCAGCGCGTACAGTGCTGACAGATTGGCCACCAATTCTGACGTGCATTCCAATAATACGAGCGATCGCACCTTTAGAGATCACCGCGTCATTGACGACAGGACCCTGAAAAATGACTTTTCTCTTTCTGCGAAGAGTGACTTCTAAGAGCGCTCTTTCACTGATGACCGGTTCTTCTCCATCGAGTATCCGAGTTAAACTCTCCAGCGCTTCATTTGCTTTAATTTCTGTTAGAAATCCTAAGCGGCCCATGTTGATGCCCATGACGGGAACGCTTCGATTTTTCATAAGACGGGCAATACTGAGGTAGGTCCCGTCGCCGCCCAGAACGATAATCAGATCGGCACGATCAACGATCTTAGGTTTGTCAATCACTTCGGTCATTTTGCGCAGTCTTTGGTTTTCGACGCGTTTTCGAGGAAATTTGCGATAAAGAGCCTGAACGACGTGGCGGCTTTCATTTGCAAAGATGACTTTGATGCCTCGATTAAGAACAAATTGTGCTAAATCTACGGCCAGAGACGCCGCTTGAGGGTGATGGTGTTTGACGATAAAGCCAATCTTCTTGAT
>DBAE01000040.1 GCA_002291495.1 Bacteriovoracaceae bacterium UBA1018
CTCGGTAATCAATCTCTCCCCGGGATGCTTGCTCGCATTTTTGGAAGACCACTTCCTAGTGACGTGGCACTATTCCTTAACCTCCTGCGAACCCTGAGTTTAATCGGAGTCCTTGCCACGGTATTTACGACACAAATAAAACAGTGGCAGAAGCCACAAAATGTATTTGCGGCCACCGCTCTACTCTTGAGCTGGCTCCTCATCTTTAGCCCTATCGCTTGGGAACATTGGCCAGTGTTTTTGTGTCCAATCTGGGGTTGGATCATTTGGGAGGCACGAGAAGCTGGCCTTAGACGCCTCGTCGCTTTTGGATCACTGATCCTGATGTACTTTCCAGCGGGAATTATTCAGGTGCATGGAATTGCCACGTATCCAATTACCTTTATGGAACCTTTTAACTCCTGGCAACTCTTAGGTATGGTTCTACTCTTTAGTCTCTCTGGCTGGCGACTTGTCGAGATACGTATTAGGCAAACCACTGACCGTTCAGAAAGTTCTGCAACCCCAAGCATTGAAGTGAATACGATAGGGCAATTAGCACGAAAACAAGTGCCATAAAACACACTCTAAATGCACGGACTCGGTAAACATGGAGTCCTCTCACCAAATCTGCTGAACAAATAAGAAGTAAAATGTACCAAGGTAGAGAATACCGGATCATACTTAAAAAGTTCACGTTCTTGAGTCCACAAAGGGTGACGTAAAAAATGATGAGCGCAATTATATAGAGCGGCAGACGTCTCGAAATCCCACCCAAGGGTTTTGTAGAAAATGCGTGGGCAGTTTCTACCATCCCGAGCGCAATAAAAAAAACAGCGCTACCATACACCGCTACTTTATCCCATGGAAACATGAACTGAAAATCAGCCCATTTAAAAATCGACAGATAATCAGGCGAGACACCCCAACCGATTTTCTGCGTCAGCANNAGCATATAGAGTCCATAATTTCCAAACTGGATCTGACAATAGATCAGAAAAAACAATGTGCCGAACGAAGCAGCCATACCTACCGAAAGTGCTCGTACATAACTCATCGAGGAAAAGTCTCGAGCATCAGAATCCCGCTGACTAAAAAAAGAATGGGCTAATTTTATAAACACTGGATAGCTCACCAAGGGCAAGCCAATCAGGCGAGTGGCTGACATGATAAACCCGGAAGATGCCCCTAAAATGTAGGACAAGCGCCCTACCCGCGTCGAATAGACTAAGTACAACATCAAGCTCAGTAAGAAGAGAGATTCGGAGTATCCACTGATCAAATAGAATGCAGCCGGATGAACTAAACAAAGCACAGCGATTATGGCTGCGCTACCGAACGAGAATGCAAACGTTTTGAGTAATAGCCAAAGGCTTGCCCAAAATGCTACGCACGCGATCTGCGCGATGAGAACGCTGCCAAATTTTGGATCAATTCCAGTCCCTAAATAGAGTCCACGAATAAGATAGGGATACCCTGGAAAAAAGGCGACATTAGAGACCCCCGGATTTTGCCGTACGGGAGGTATCGTCGAGCGATAACCATCTCGTGCAATCGATGAATACCATACACAGTCCCATGCACAGAGTTGAGAATAAGATCCCGAAACACTTGAGGCAGGACTAAAGTAGACGACCTGGCCTACTTGAAATGACGAAAAAAGGAGACCCACTAAGAGGGCCTCCTTCCATCGATTTTTCAAATTGAATTTAGGCAGCAGTTTCTTGAACAACTTTCGAAGGAACCGCTCTGAGTCCGGAAGCACCTTCTTGAGATGGACGCTCTCCTGATTCGTGATATTCGGCATCTTGATTGACTTGCCACACGTCGTAACGCTTTTCACCTGCCAAGATGTTTTGTGCAGTCAACATCGCGGTCATGATAGCGTGATCCTGATTATTGTATTTATGCATACCGTTACGTCCGACCAGATGCAGCGTAGGAAGTTTGGCATCAAGCTCGGCTCGGATTGTATTGACGTGAGTTTGGTAGTGCTCGTCATAGACGGGATAAGCTTTTTGTTGTCTCACAACGAAACCTTTTACAAATTCGCACTTCGCGCCAAGCCCAATTTGATTGAGTTCTTTGCGAGCAAGTTCGATCAACTTTTGATCATCCTGTGCCCAGATTCCATCTCCTTCGAAACAGAAATATTCAAGTCCGTAACAGCCGTACTCAGGATTTGGAACCATCTCTGGCGACCAAGATTTAAAGTTTTGAATCCGTCCCACCAAGACCGATGGATCGTGGATGTAAACCCAATTGTCGTCAAAGAGCTCTTCACCTTTCACGACCAAAGTAACTGTAAGAAAATCGCGGTACCCTAATGATTTTGCTGCATCCAGAGCCTTTTGCGACAAAGTGGGCGTGATCGCAGGAATCAGCTCTCGCATCGGGGCGGATGAGATGAGGTGATCCGCAATTACAGTTTCTGTTTTAGCTAAATCGGTGACCGAACGAGCTGTAACTGTCCATTTCTTAGACTTTTCGTCCCAATGAAGGCCCTCAGCTTTTGAGCCCATGATAATTCTTCCGCCCATAGCCGTGACACGGTCAGCACAAGCTTCCCACATCATACCAGGACCCTTTCGAGGATATCTAAATGAGTCGATCAAGGTTTTGATGACTTTATCCTTCGACTTTGGACGCGATGTAAAAAGTGCATTCTTAATTGCGGAAAGCAAGGATAGTCCTTTAATTCGTTGCGCAGCCCAGTCTGCCGAAATCTCTTTACAACTCATTCCCCAAACCTTTTCGGTATAAGTTTTAAAGAAAATTCGGAACAGTCTTTTGCCAAAGTGATTGCTGACCCAATCTTCAAATGACACGGGATTTTTATGCGGGCGAACTCGAGCTTTAATGTATGAAAGCACACAGAATATCGATTCAAAGATCCCAAGTTTAAACAACGCTTCAAAAGCCTTTAATGGATAAGCAAAAAATCGGTTTCGATAAAAAATCCGTGACGAGCGTGGACGATCCAGCATGTCATTAGGAAGAAGTTCCGTCCAAAAATCTTCGACTTCTTTTGATTTTGAGAAAAATCGATGTCCACCAATGTCGAAGTGGAACCCTTCATGTTTCACGGTTTTCGAAATACCGCCGACGTATTGAGGATCAGCTTCAAACACAGTGACTTCTGCTCCGTGCTGCGCGAGCAAATAGGCTGCGGTCAATCCGGCTGGGCCTGCTCCGATGATGGCAACAGAAGGTCTACCCAAAGATTCAAGATTTGGTTGGCTCATATGCACCTACGAGATAAGTTAGAGTTCTTTTAATAATTTATGCGAGTTCCCTGGGGCCTCTTTGCAGAAGCCATACCGATCTTGTGCATAGATCTTGAAAACTACAGAGAATACTACAGAAAAAACTACAGAGATGACACAGCCATGAACTCCTCATATGAGCCTTCATGCTGCCTGACTGCTCCCTTACCAATCTGAATCACTTGATTAGCGACCGTCTGAATAAATTGTTGATCATGAGAAGAGAAAAGTACGGTCCCCGAAAATTTGATCAATCCGTTATTCACGGAAGTAATCGATTCGAGATCGAGATGGTTAGTTGGCCCGTCTAAGATCAAAACGTTGGACTCGCTCAACATCATCCGCGCCAACATACATCGGACGCGCTCGCCTCCTGACAAAACTTTGGTCTTCTTCGTTGCGTCGTCCCCCGAGAATAACATTCGTCCCAAAAAGCCACGGACAAAGTTTTCGTTTTGGTCAGGAGAGTATTGTCTGAGCCAATCAATCAGAGAAA
>DBAE01000209.1 GCA_002291495.1 Bacteriovoracaceae bacterium UBA1018
GGTATGAAGTCTTTACGTATGTCGGCACTTACTAAAGTGGCTGAAGGTAAAACGAGTCTCGCTGAAGCAATCAGTCTGACGATGGAGAACTAAGATGAAGATCGGACTTCCTGCCTTACTTAAGACGATGGTCGATCAAGATGCATCTGACTTGCATATTTCAGTGGGCGTACCGCCAGAGTTTCGGATCCAAGGCAAGATGGTCAAGGTTAAGACTGATGTCTTAACTCCTCAAGATACGAAAGAGCTTTGTTATTCAGTGCTGACGGACTCTCAGAAAGCTGAATTTGAAAAGACACTCGAGATCGACTTTTCATTTGGAATTAAAGACATTTCCCGCTTTCGTGGAAATCTCTTTTATCAAAAGGGAAATGTAGGCGGAGTTTTTCGACGTATCCCGCTCGTGATTCCTGATTTTGATCTCCTCAACCTTCCTCAAGTTTTGAGAAGAATTATAAAAAAACCAAATGGTCTGGTCCTAGTTACTGGCCCAACTGGTAGTGGTAAGACGACTACTCTTGCAGCTCTTTTAGATATTTTGAATCGTGAGGAGCACGGTCACTTAATGACCATCGAGGATCCGGTAGAGTTCGTGCACCCGCACAAAAACTGTATCGTCAATCAGCGAGAAGTGGGCGTTGATACGAAGAGCTTTGGAAGTGCATTGAAGCGAGTTCTGCGGCAAGATCCTGATTTTATCTTAATCGGAGAGATGCGCGATATTGAAACGATCGAGATGGCTTTGACGATGGCAGAGACGGGTCACTTGGTCTTTGGAACTCTCCACACCAATAATGCGGTACAGTCGATCAACCGGATCATCAACGTCTTTCCGCCTCATCAACAACCGCAGATTAGAAATCTACTTTCGTTTACGTTGCAAGGAATTGTATCCCAAGCATTGATTCCAAAGAGCTTTGGTCCTGGCCGAGCATTAGCTTGTGAAATTATGATTCCCACCATGGCGATCAGAAATCTCATCCGTGAAGACAAGATCCATCAGATCTACNNATCCGCGAGGACAAGATCCATCAGATCTACTCGGCAATGCAAGCCGGTCAAGACGAGAGCGGGATGCAGACCATGAATCAAGCACTCCTGGCTTTGGTTCGCACGGGAGCACTTTCAAAGAGCGATGCGATCGATAATAGCGGCTATCCTGATGAATTGGTCAAAAACTTAAGTGTCTTACTGGATAGGAAATAAGGTCGATGCCAGAGTATCAATACCAGGGAGTCGACAAAACCGGAAAGAAAGTGAAAGGTAGCCTGAACGCTCCTACTGAGGGCGACCTCCGTATGATTTTGCGGGGCCAGGGTATTAGACCGACCCGGATCATGTCGGCGAGTCTGATTAATAGAGATCTTTCGCTTCTGTTTAAAACCGGAGAAAGTGTGCCGCTGGCCGAAATTGTTTATTTCACTCGCCAAATGCAGGTCTTAATTGGCTCCGGGATTCCTTTAGTTCAAGCGCTCGATATCTTAACTGATCAAACGAGTCACAAGTCAATGAAGCGAGTTAGCGATCAGATCAAGACGAAAGTATCCCAAGGCTCTTACCTTTGGGAAGCCATGAGCGGTTATCCTAAGGTCTTTCCAAAACTTTATGTGGCACTCATCCGAGCAGGTGAGTCCTCGGGAGCGATGGATCAGATGTTGAAACGCCTGGGACGCTACCTTGAGGACAATGATCGCCTCCGTAAAATGCTCAAAGGCGCCATGATGTATCCTGTCATGGTCACTGTGGTTGGAATTGGTGTCGTTACCATGCTCCTCATTTTTGTTATTCCAAAATTTGAAGAGATGCTCGTGGGTGCCGGCCAAGAGCTTCCATTGCCTACCCAATTTGTGATTAATGCGTCTCACTTTTTGGTCAATAATATTGTCACCATTTTGGTTTTAGGTACAGCTGGAGGATATACTTTTTTTAGGTTTATTAGATCTGATGAAGGTAAGAGAATACTTGATCGAGTCTTATTTCAAGTTCCAGTCTTTGGTCCGATGATGCAAAAAGCTGGCGTAGCTAGATTTTCACGTACAATGAACACTTTGCTCGCCGCAGGTGTCAATCTCATTGATGGAATCGATATCTGCAAAGCCACAATCGACAACGCGGTACTTGAAGAAGCCGTTGGAAAAGTAAAAAACGAAGTGGCCGCAGGTAAAACTCTTTCTGCCACGTTTAATCGACTTAATGTTTTTCCGAAAATGGCAGTTCAGATGATCTCAGTCGGAGAGTCCACAGGTGCATTGGATAAGATGCTCGAAAAAGTTGCTGACTTTTACGAAGCCGAAGTGGAGGCGATGGTTGCCGGTCTCACAAAGATGATGGAGCCGCTGATCTTGGTATTCTTAGGTGGAACTGTCGGTGGAATGTTGATTGCGATGTATTTGCCAATCTTCAAACTAGCAGGCNNAACGAAAGCACAAAAAATTTTAGGCAGTTCGCCGTCCGTTCAAGAACTCTTGGGCATGATTAAGCGTGTATCGAACACGAAGACCAATATTCTCATCAATGGAGAGAGTGGTACTGGTAAAGAGCTTGTAGCACGCATGATCCATGATTCGGGCCCATTGGCCGCCAAGCCATTTATACCTGTGAACTGTGGTGCTATCCCTGAAACTTTGATCGAAAGTGAGATGTTCGGTCATAAGCGCGGGAGCTTCACAGGTGCGGTCAGTGACACTCAAGGTTTGTTTGAAGCAGCAAACGGCGGCACGCTCTTTTTAGATGAAGTGGGCGAGTTGCCACTCACGATGCAAGTAAAGCTTTTGCGAGCTATTCAAGAACGAGTGTTCCGAAAAGTAGGCGGAACTGATGATGTGCGCGTTGATGTGCGCATTATTGCAGCAACCAACCGTGATCTTGAAGCAGCGATTGCAAAAGGTACTTTTCGCGAAGATCTCTATTATCGTCTTAACGTGATCATGATTAAGACACCTCCTTTGAGAGAGCGAAAAGGTGATGTTAAAGTCTTGATAGAGGCCTTTGTTCAGAAATTTGCCGAACGCCAAAAAAAGAATATCAAAGGAATCGATCCTGAGGCGCTTAGTGCTCTCGAGGCCTATCCATGGCCAGGCAATATTCGTGAGCTTGAAAATGTCATGGAAAGAGCCGTGACATTGGTGAATGAAGGCACAGTTACCTTGGAGTCCTTGCCAGAACAAATTGCAAAAACTGTCCCACCTTCACAAAAGGCTCGATCAGATAGTTCTGGAACGCAGTCAAATGTCAGAGAAATTAAATTACCTTATCCAGACTTTTCAAAAGGTCCGATTTCACTGGATCAAATTTTGAGTGAGATTGAAAAAAAGTATCTCGAAGCGGCACTTGAATTTACGGGTGGAGCAAAAAAGAAAGCTGCCGAACTCCTAGGCATCACATTTCGGAGTGCGCGATATCGTTTCGAAAAAATGGGGTTATCTGTCGACTCTGATTCAGATGCAGAGTGACCAATGTTTTTACATCATGGAATTACGTAAGGATACCGAGGGTTTTGTTAGATAAAGATGTCAAGTAAATGACTATTGTTGTTTTAATTGCAGCTGTTAAACTTTGTATATAGATCACTTAACCAGTCTTATGAGGAACGCTATGCGGAATAAAAGTATTTTAAATCAGGAATCAGGATTTTCTTTGATCGAATTGATGGTCGTCGTGGCGATCATCGGGATCTTGGCTGCAGTAGCCATCCCGAATTATCAACGCTTCCAAGCCAAAGCACGAACCAGCGAAGCACAAACTGCGCTTTCCAGTATTTATACTGTTCAGCAAACCTATCTTGCTGAAGCAGGAACTTTTGGTGGGAATATCTTTTTAATGGGCTTCTCTGCTCCTGGCTCTGCTCCAAACACTCCACAAACTGCGCAAAATGCTTTCTATGCAGGTGGGTTTGCAGCGTCGGGCGCGGGATGTATGGATTCTAACAGCCAGGCTGCCAATCCAGCTCCGGTAGCTTGTAACGCGGCTCCGAGTGCTTTAGGTACATCCGCTGGTCTTGTGGGTATCATCAACTATGCAGCAACCAAGTCCCACGGTGGATCAGCCGCTACGGCCGCGCCTCAGGCGGGTACGACAGTGGCTGGCGGTACTTTTACGGCTGGCGCTAACGGAGTCGTAAATCGTTCTACCCCAGTTCAATTAGACCAATGGACTATAAATGAAGCGAAACGTTTGCTTCATACTCAGACTGGATATTAAGACTAATTTCGTTCTCGAAACTGAAAAAGGCCCTAGCGGAAACGCTAGGGCCTTTTTTGTTTCTAAGTTTCGAGTTTTAATGGAAGAGATGATTAAAAACTCTACCTTGTCTTATAATAAGATGATTTGGTCACTAGGAGTCGGAACAAGCTTGCTCGTGCTTCAGATCTATCTTGGGCAGATCTTGCCAACACTTGAGACAGCATATGTTCCATTGCCTATGAAGCAAGAGTCTAAATGGAATCCAACTCTTTTTAAGACCCTGAGTTTCGGACATCATTCACTCGCTGTCGATTGGTTGCTGATACGGTTCCTAAGTGACCCAGCGCTAGAGCATGTGTCCGAAGGTGAGCATCCTCCGGCTTATTATGATTTGGATCTAGCAACTGATATTGATCCGCTTTTTTTTGATTTTTATTGGGCTGGTTCCTATAAATTAGCGATTGTTCGCGACGACGTTGCAGGTGCTGAAGAGCTCATCAAGAAGGGCTTGAGAACTTACAAAAATGGGTTGCCATCAGAAGAGTTTAAAAATACTCAATGGTGGGAAGTCTGGCAGCTCTATCAAGTTCTCGGATACATCTATCTCATGGAAAAGGGTGATCTGGCTTTAGCTCAGCAAGTTTTTGAAGAGGCTGCTGAACTTCCACATGTTCCAGGTTATATAAAAGATCTAGCAAAAAAATTCAGGCAACCAGGTGGAGCTTATTTAGTAGGGATGACGATTACAGACTTTCTGCTGAGAAAAGCCGACAATGAAGAAGACCAGCAAAAGTTACTCGAAAAACGAAAGTCTTTGTATCTAGGTCAGGTTCTTACTCAAGCGAATCAGGAGTTCGAAAAGTATTTGACTAGTCAAATTAAAGTGTCCAGATCCAAACTGGTTCCAGCAAAGCTCCAAGAGTACTTCGAGCATTTTATTCGTGAAAAGAATCTCAGGCCCACTGACGAATGGGGCGGAAAGATCTATCTCAATGATCAAGGTAAGATAACGACCACAACTCCACGCCAAAGTGTAATGGGTCTTGAGTGAGCTGAGAGATTAGTCTAACTTTCTATTATGCTCTCTATTCAGAATGTGTATCAAACGTTTCGGACTGGGTTTTGGCTCAAGAGCGCCACTGTTCTGAATGATGTTACTTTTACCGTGCCCGCTCGCTCGATCTTTGGGTTTTTGGGCGCCAATGGCGCAGGTAAGACGACGCTGATCCAGTTGATGGTCGGGCTTCGTGCTCCCACTCAAGGTAGCGTTAAGCTGCATAACTGGGATTGCACGAGCATTGAAGCACGATCCAAGATTGGATACCTCCCGGAGAGACCGTACTTTCAAGATCATCTCACCGGAGAGCAGTTGCTCGAGTACTTCGGAGCTCTTTCGGGCATGACTCGTACCGCGGTCAGTGCGCGTATCCCCAAAGTCTTAGAAGAGGTCGGAATGTCCCATGCCCGCCATCGCGAGCTTAAGAAATATTCAAAAGNNAGCGGATTGGGATTGCCCAAGCGATTTTGCATGAGCCGGAGTTTTTGGTCTTGGATGAGCCGATGAGCGGATTGGATCCGGTCGGTCGCAAGGAGATGAGAGAGCTGATCTTGCGCCTCGCTAAAGAAGGTCGGACTGTGTTTTTTAGCTCTCACGTTATTCCAGATGTTGAAGCAATCTGTGATCAAGTAGCCGTCATCGAAAAGGGCAAACTCGTAGGCTCAGGGCCGATTTCTCAGTTTTTGTCCAAGGGCAAAGTTCAGACTGAGGTGATCTTTTCGGGTTTAGATACTCAAAGAGCTGAAGCCCTAAATATCTTCACTGAGCTCAAACAGATCACCTTAGGTTTAAAAGGTATAGTTGCCGACGAAGAAGCTGTTAATCGATCATTGCAGGCTTTGATCTCAGCCGGCGCAAAGGTGCATGCGGTTAGCCCGCTCAGACCTTCACTTGAGGATGTTTTCTATGACTAGTCGACAAAAACCACAAACATGGAAGGTGGCCCTAGCGATAGGTCGAGTGACTTTCAGTGAGATCATTCGAGACAAAGTCCTCTACAACATTATCTTGATCGCTATTCTCTTACTGGGCCTTAGTATCTTGGCTGCCAAAGTGACCTTTATTGGCCCGGATCGGGTTTTGCTCGACTTTGGTCTTTCTGCTGTGGGTCTTTCGTGCACGATGATAGCCACGTTTACCGGTTCAGCCATGCTTGGAAAAGAGTATGATCGTCGAACTGTATTTGTAGCTTTATCTCATCCAATCTCAAAGCTTCAGTTCATTATCGGTAAGTTTTGTGGTCTAGCTGCGGTGATCACCGTCAACTGGCTTTTGTTAAGTACTCTTTTGATGGTCATGTATGTGTTGGTGGGAGGAGTTCTCAACTGGAATTTCCCCCTCGCATTGTTTCTGATCTGTATTCAAAACTTCATGCTCGGTGCGCTTGCCGTCTTTTTTTCAAGTTTCACGACGACCTCACTTTCGGTCATTTTTATGATTGGGACCTATCTGCTTGGGACCAATATTTCTCAGATCAGGCTAGTGGCGACTAATTCTCAGTCGGCTCTAGCCAAAATGTCTCTCAACTCAGTTTCTCAAGTGATTCCTAATCTGGAGCACTTCAGTCTTGGGACTAAGGTGATTTATAACCTGCCTGTTACGTCTCATTTTGTGGCTGTAGCGCTGACCTATGCTCTCGTGGTGATCTCATTGGCATTAGTAACGGGCGGGGTATTGCTAAACCGTCGAGAACAATAGGATAGAACTCAAATGGAAGCTGTCCAAATTCCCGCTTGGCTACCCAACGCGATTGTTATTTTACTCGGATTAATATTTGGGAGCTTTCTCAATGTGGTGATTGCGAGGTTACCTCATGGTAAGTCCGTGGTTAAGCCACGTAGCGCTTGTCCGAAGTGTTCTACTCCAATTGCCTGGTACGATAACTTTCCTGTTCTGAGTTACCTGATCTTGAGAGGTAAGTGTCGTAAGTGTAGTAATCCGATTTCTTTTCGATACGTGATGGTCGAGCTCATAACGGCTCTTTTGTTTATTGCGGTCAAGCAGCGGTTTGGACTGGGCTGGCTCTTACTGGCTAGAGACTTTCCTCTCATCCTCATTTTGGTAGCTGTCACATTTATTGATCTCGAGCATCGGATCATTCCTGATGAGCTCAGTCTCGGTGGGTTGGTCTTAGGACTGGCGACTTCTTGGTGGGTGCCAGGATTAGGTCTCATATCTTCGGTAATTGGTGCAGCACTTGGTTTTATTATGTTCTACGCTGTAGCGTGGTTCTATCAGTGGCGTACGGGTTCGTCAGGTCTAGGTGGGGGGGATATTAAGCTGCTAGCTATGCTTGGCGCTTTCTTAGGTCCCATGGGCGTGATGGTAACAGTTCTTGTGAGTTCAATACTGGGAAGTGTGATTGGAATTGCTTGGGCTCTGATGAGTCGCCAAAAAAGTGTAATGAAAGTCTCGATTCCCTATGGACCTTTCTTAGTGATTGGGGGACTGTATTATTATCTCTTGGGTACACTAGGTTTATGGTTCCAATTCATGACACCGACATAGCAGAAGAGCGTTGGAGTAAGGCCGAATGGTCTCACTACGAACTCTGGGAAAAAGTTGAGAAAAGACTTCGTAAAAATAAGCGAAGGTGGATCGCTGCCACTGTCTTATTGTTTCTTGGTCTCTCATCGATCCCTATTATTAAGGAACGCTCACCCAAGTGGCGTGGTCTGTCGGCTGCTCGAAAGCTTGCTGACGAGATCAATTGGATCAAACGTGAAGCTGGGATTCAAAAAACTGCCTTTAGACTTAGATTGAGTCCATCTGAAACTCTCTCTTACACCATTGAAAAGACACCCAACTGTGCAGATGTGGGTACCGAGGTCAAAACTGCAAGCTTGGTCGACGAGAAGCAAGCCAGCAAAGGGCAAAAATTTTTCTTTCTTAGTCCTGATCAAGGCAGTGAGTTAGATATCCCCGGATTGATCAATCAGTTTTGCTACGATCCACTTTTGGGTCACGTTGCTGCTGAAGGTGACAAGTTGCTTGCTATTGGTGTCATCAACGCCAATGACTTGACGGAGAAACGACTCGATCGAGTTACACTTCTGTTGCTGAATGGACCTTCAGCAGAAATTTCTTTGGATTAACACTGAAGTAGACAAATAGTAGATGGGTTCTAGTTGACCCTAGCGCACTCGCATGTAGAATTTAAAGTTGGCGAGGAGTTTCATGCAAAAACTTACTGAACTGCTGGGATCATTCGGCAGCCCAAAGAGCGCGATTGGGTTGAGCATAGGCTCGTCCTCAATTAAGCTCGTCGAGCTCAAAGCAGTGGGTAAAGGATGGAAGCTTCTCCATTTTGGAAAAGTAGACCTTCCTGAAGAAGTTNNGTTAATCATATCGCCGTGATCGACCATCTCAAAGCATTGGTCAGTCGAGTTAATCTCCAGTCCAAAAATGTGTGTATCGCACTTGCGGGCACGTCACTCATTATTAAACGGATGACTGTCGAGGTGCCAAATATCAGGGACCTCCAGGAGTCGATCTTTTGGGAAGCGGAACAATACCTACCTTTTGACCCTCAAGAAGTTGTAATGGACTATCAGGTTTTGTCTCGAGCCAAAGATAATAAGACGGATGTCATCTTGGTTGCTGCTAAACGATCTGTCTTAGACGCCTATGTCGATTGCGTGACTGAGACAGGACTCAAGCCAAGAATTATTGATACCGAGTTTTTTGCACTTCAAAATGCATATGAGTTTAACTACCCGGCCAACTTAGCTGAAGCTGTTGCCGTGGTTGACATTGGCGCCTCCTCGATCAAGGTAGTAGTTGTTCATAACGGCATCCCTGTTTATACAAAAGACACTCAAATTGGTGGTCAGAGTCTGACTTCAGAGATTCAAAAACACCTCAATCTTTCCTTTTCAGATGCTGAAACTCTGAAGGTCAGCGGACAAACTAACGGCATGCCCCAAGAGGTCAGTGATCTGATGAATTTGATGTCAGATAACTTCGCGGTCGAAATTAAGCGTGCACTTGATTTCTACAATGCCTCATCCAGCGGAGCGCCAGTCTCTTATGTTCTCCTTGGAGGCGGTAGCGCCAAAATTCCAAACCTCTCCCGGTTTGTAGAAGAAAAACTCGGCCTGCCTACACAACTGGTTAATCCATTTAATACGATTACTTACGATCCTGCAGAATTTACTGAGGATTACATCCGAGATATCGCTCCAATAGCGGCTGTTCCGATTGGGCTTGCCTTAAGAGCGGGGGCTAAATGATTAAGATCAATTTAGCAACTCGCAAACAAACTGTATCGGCTANNGGCTAGTGCTGTAGACGCAGGCTCGGGTGGTGGCGGAGATGCATTAGCGGCGCTCAAAAAATTTCAGTTTAATGCGGATGACTTTAAAGAGCTTCCGATCTTCCTAATTATACTTTGCCTAGTGGTAGCGTATGTCGCTTCGGCATTTTTGGATTCGTATAAGCAAGATGCCTTAGCTGCTCTCGATACTGAGATTACTCAAGTCCAGGAACAACAAGCGAGACTCAAGGGAGAGGTTGCAAAAACTAAGGGTTACAAAGACATCAAAAAACAGCTGGATGCCGATGAGCTCCAGCTCAAGACCAAGATTGGGACGATTCAAAAACTCCTAGATGATCGCGTCACCCTGAGTAAGCTCTTGGTATCTCTTTCTGAAAATCTACCTAAAGAAGTTTGGCTGACAGAATTCAAAATTCAAGACTCCGATGTAATCTTTAAAGGAGCATCGAGAGGGTTTATTCAAGTTTCAGACTTTCTCAAAAACTTAGGCGAGAATATCTATTTTAGAGATCTCAGTCTGAAGGGAACGCAAGAAGTTGCTGACCCTACAACAGGTGCTAATTTGACCATCTTTGAGCTTGAGGCCAAGAGGAGATGAGCAATGAATAGCGGACTCAGACCTCTCCTGAATCGAATCTTACCGATGCTTCTCCTAGCCTGGGGTGCGTACCTGGGTTATGATTTTTATTCTTTTCAAAATGATGCGGAATCCCCGTTTCATCAGAAACAATCCCAGCTAGAACAAGAAAAGCAACAGATCACTACCGTTCAAGGTGAGTTGAGAGAAGCCAAAGAGTTCTTGAAAAACCTCGAAGCAAAAAAAGCTGAACTTCGTCGCTATTCTGAGCAGCTTAATGGCATGAAAAATACACTCACTGAGGTTCTGGACATCCCGGGGCTGATGCGCCTGATTGTGACCGAGGCCAATCGAGTGGGGATGAAGGTTGTCGGCCTCAAGCCGCTTAAATTGAAAAAAGAAGTGTATTATACCGAACAAAGTTTTGAGCTCAACTTTAAGGGCCTTTACGTTCAGATGCTCCTTCTTTTGGAGAGGCTCTCGCAATCGAGAGAAATTGTTCGAGTGGACACTTTTGCCATTAAGCCTAAGACAAACAGCCGAGACCGATTTGTAGAGTTAGATGGAACCATCGAAATCAAAGCTTATCAGTACCTAGGGACTCGTGAGGATGATCTCTTTAAGAGTGGTGATGGTTCAGTGCTGACCCAAGGTAACGCAGCCGGTGGTTCCGCCCCTGCCTCAGTATCTGGAGCAGATGGTAGTACGGGTGCACCGAAGCCTCCAGCAGGAGCTAAATCAATGGCGGGAGACGAAGGATGATTTGGATCCTATTGTCATTGCAAATCATAGCTTTTACCACGCTTCCATCTTTTGCCGTCGAAAAAAAGAAAGAAGAAGCACTCAAGGTTCGTGATCCGTTTAAGGCTCCTGATGAAGAGCAGCTTATTGGAAAGGCGATAAGTGAGCTCGAGATGCATCCGACGAGCGAGTTCAAAATGGCTGGTGTAATCACTGGGCCGATTAAATTGAGAGCCATGCTGATTGATCCAAATGGTAAAACCCATTTTGTCTCTGAAAGTATGAAAATTGGCCAGCGCCAGGGATTTATTAAACGGATTAAGCATGNNAGCATGATGCAGTCGTAGTGAGTGAAAAGTTTGTGAACGTTTTGGGAGAAGAAGAGATCGTCAATACCGAAATCCGACTTGATGATCGTAAATAGCAAGGCAGGATAGCTTTGTGATGACATGGAAGTCAAAAGCGGCTTTATCCACGATATTATTATCGGGCATAACATTGACCGCAAATCCTTTAGTGTTTGCGGCTAAACAGATTGGTAAAGTTGAATTTGTAGGAACTCAGAATCCTCATCAGATTATTATTCGTGGTGATGGTCCTATTAATGTGGAACAAATTCCAAACGCTCAAGATAAGCAGCTCATTTTTGAAATCAAAGATGCACAACTTGCTAACAAATCGGCGGGGCTTAAACTCGATACATCCTCATTTGATAGCAAAGTCAGCTTAGTCAGCCCTTATCAAGTCGAAGGTGAGGACACTGTTCGTGTTGTTGTGCAGCTGCGTGACATGGTTAATGCTGAAGTGAAGCCAGAAGGAAACATGGTGAGGATTATGATCCCTACGGATCAAAACACTCCTATGATGAGTGCTGGTACTGGGGACACGCCTCCTCCGCCGATCAATGAAGCTTCGAAGGAAAAAGTAGTTGCAGCTAGAAAAGAGTACACAGATAAGCTCGAAGAGTTTTTTGACAATCAAAACACGAAAAATTTTGTCGGCAAACATATTACACTTCAGCTGAAAGACGCTCCGGCGACAGATGTATTTCGATTAATTGCAGAGGCCAGCGGATTTAACATTATTCTGGGTGAGGATGTGAAGGGAAGTGTGACCATTTCTCTTGTAGATGTCCCATGGGACCTGGCGCTGGATACATTACTTAACACGCTTCGTTTGGGTGCAGAACGTAATGGCAATGTCCTTAGAATTGTGACTTTGGCTAATCTCACTGCCGCTAAACAAGAACAACTCAAAGCTAAGAAAGCAGCTGAAGCCAGCGCTCCACGCGTGACTCGGATCTTTCCGATTAGCTATGCAAGACCTGCGGAGCTCGTGACGATTTTATCTCGTTTTTCTTCACAAGTAGCAGCGGGAGACACTTCGGGAGCAAAAATTCCTGTTATGCAGGTGGANNAGTATCATCGTCGAAGATCTTCCTGAAAACATTGAGCGGATGAAAAAGCTCATTACGCTTTTAGATACTCAGACGCCTCAGATCTTGATCGAAGCCAAAATTGTTGAAGCGACCGAAAATTTCTCCAAGGAAATTTCTGGTGGACTGGGATTTGGCAGAACGAGTTCGACCAACGTTTATGGGACATATAACCAAGTTGCTCCTCTAGATCCTTTGATCGGAGGTCCACTCGAAGGTGCATCTAACGTCAACAAAGCTCAGTTTGGAATGTCGACGACACTGGCGTTTTTACGCGACTATCGTCTCAATGCGCTTTTAAATATTAACGAGTCGGAAAATAAAATTAAGATCGTTTCAGCTCCAAAAACCGTCGTACTGAATAAACAAAAAGCAGTGATCATACAAGGTACTCCTGTGTTGATTCCCGGTTCTTCTACGACCCAATTAGGTGGAGTGGTTCAAACAACGAACGTTCAAGATGCGAACTTGAGTTTGACAGTAACACCTACTGTAACCAATGACGGCAATATCTTGATGGACCTTATTGTGACCAACGACGTAGCAGTGGCACTTCCTGAAGGTGGACGCGGTGTTGCCAAAAGAAGCGTGAACTCACGCGTCGTGTCCGAGACAGGAACAACACTGGTTATCGGNNGTATTTACAAGCGTGGATCGTAAACAGGAAGCTGGTATTCCCTTTCTAAGGAAAATCCCAATTCTTGGTTCGCTCTTTGGATCAAAGATTGATAACGGAGAGAGAACAGAGCTATTTATCTTTATTACTCCACGGATTCTGAACGAAAAAGAAGCCGGTATGACGCCTCCTGGCCAAACTTAAGGCTGAGGGGCGTGGATCACAGGAGGTGATGCCATGAGCGCTCGAAATCAAAAAAAGAATATTTCACCGCTGATCTATGATTACTTAAAAAAGTATCAAGAAGATCCGAAGTCTCGAGTTTTTGCTCCACTTGCTGAAGCTTATCGTAAATCGGGCTTAATCGTTGAAGCTATAGAGATAGCACGAGAAGGTCTTACTCATCATCCCGACTTTGTAGGTGGCAAAGTGGCACTTGCTCGAGCTCTATTTGATCAGAAAAATTACGCTGAAGTAGTTCAGGTCTTACAACCTGTGACCCAAGAAGTGCCTGATAATCTGGTCGCACAAAGACTCTATGCTGAGTCTAACCTCATGCTTGGCTACGTGCAGGAGGCATTGGGATCCTATAAAATGCTCCTGTATTTCAGTCCCGGAGATCCCGAAACTGCTCGAATTGTTCAAGAATTAGAAGCACAGGCATATGAACAAGGTGCACTGGTATTACGCACGGATCCTAAACCGGAACTCCCGGAATACAGCATTGCATCAGCTCAAGATGCTCTGAGGGATGCACCCGACGAGAAGCGCCGCAAATGGATATCTGGGGTCGAAAAACTCCAAGGCTGTCTTCAAAAAGTCGAACGGTATCGGGTGCGTACAGAGATGGCCCGAGGTAGATTTTAAAGACTTGGATAACGGCCAAAATCAGTCAGGCTCCTAGTCAAGACCTTGCCTTATGAATATTCCCCATGGTACTGGGGAATAATGTACGCAACTAATCAATTTAGAAAAGGTCTCAAAGTTGAGATCGAAGGTGTTCCCTACGAAATCGTTGATTTTCAGCATGTAAGTCCAGGGAAGGGTCGCGCCTTTACCCGTACTAAACTCAAAAACATGCTTAATCAAAACGTCATTGAGCGCACGATCACTTCAGGCGATAAAGTTGATCGCGCTAATACAGAGCAGAAAGAAATGCAGTACCTTTACCGCGATGCGGAAGGTTTCCATTTCATGAACCAAGCAAACTACGAGCAAGTCGTATTGAGCGAAGAGCAGTTGGGTACAAACAAAGATTTCCTACAAGAAAACTTAGTCATCAAAGTGATGTACTTCAACGAACGCCCAATTGGAGTCGAGCTTCCAACTTTCGTAGTCTTAAAGATCGTTGAGACAGAACCTTCCTTCCGTGGAGATACAGTTACCGGTGGATCCAAGCCTGCTAAAATGGAAACCGGTGCAATCGTTCAAGTTCCCTTCCATTTAAAAGAAGGGGATATGATCAAAGTGGATACTCGCGATCAATCTTATGTCGAAAAAGCCAACAAGTAAGTCGAAGTCGGAACCAGTCAAGACCTCTGGACCAGATCTCGGACAACTTGAGCGTTTGTTTAAGCTCATGACCCAGCATCAAGTGGGAGAGATCGAGTGGGAAACAGAGAAAGAACGGATGGTGGTCCGCTCGGGTAATTTTGCGCCTCACACTTCGGCTTATGCCGGACAAATGATTGCGCATGCTCCAAGCGTGTCACATTCTTTAGCCGCTCCTTCTGCGCCTGCACCCAGCGTTCCCGCTGCGGCGCCCGCAGTGGCTGCAAAAGCGTCCAATATTAAGGAAGTTTTGTCTCCTTTTGTTGGAACGTTCTATCGATCGAGTGCGCCTGGAAAGGATGCATACGTTCGTGAAGGAACTTCAGTCAAACGCGGCGATGTCCTTTGTATTATTGAAGCCATGAAACTCATGAATGAAATCGAATCCGAATTTCAGGGAAAGATTAAATCCATCTTGGTTGAGAATGGTCAGCCGGTAGAGTTTGGTGAACCTCTCTTTACTATAGAGGTATAGGCACTGCATGCAAGTTGAACCTACCAGAAATCATGAGCATTCTGAAAAGCTTGAAAAGGCAAACTCAAGCTCGAAAGACGTGAAAGAACAAATGAGTTCAAACATGTTTCGTAAAGTCTTGATCGCAAATCGTGGTGAGATCGCATTACGAGTCATCCGAGCTTGCCGTGAATTAGGGATTTCAACAGTGGCAGTTTATTCGACGGCGGACGAAGACTCGCTTCACGTCAAACTAGCGGATGAAGCCGTTTGTATTGGACCGCCGCAATCTAAACTGAGCTACCTAAATATCGCTTCGATTTTGTCTGCTGCAGATATTACAGGGGCAGATGCAATTCATCCTGGTTATGGGTTTTTGTCAGAAAATGCAGAATTTGCGCGTCTTTGCGGTGAGTGCAATGTAACTTTCATTGGACCAACTACAGAGAACATTCGTGCTATGGGTGAAAAAACTCGTGCTCGTGCTATCGCGCGTAAAGCTGGAGTTCCAATGCTCCCAGGTACTTTAGAGGCTGTACCAGGAGTTAAGGCAGCATTAAGCGAAGCTGAGAAAATTGGTTACCCAGTGATTCTCAAAGCAGCTGCAGGTGGTGGGGGCCGAGGTATTCACATCGTTTACAATGCCGCTCAACTCGAATCATCCTTTGACCGAGTAAGCGCCGAAGCTGGCGCTGCATTTGGTAATCCGGCAATGTACATAGAAAAATACTGTGAGCGCCCACGCCATGTCGAGATCCAAGTCCTTTGCGATAAGTATGGAAATCGACTCTTCTTGGGTGAACGAGATTGCACTATTCAGCGCCGCCATCAAAAGCTAATCGAAGAAGCGCCAAGTCCGGTTGTCGATGCAGATCTGCGTGAACGCATGGGCCGAGCCGCGCTCCAACTTTGTGAAGCGGTCGCCTATGAAAACGTCGGGACCGTAGAGTTCTTAGTCGATGAAAATCGAAAATTTTACTTCATGGAAATGAATACACGTATTCAGGTCGAACATCCTGTTACTGAAATGGTTACAGGAGTAGATCTGGTTAAAGAACAAATTCGTTCAGCTGCCGGCCATAAATTGACGCTGAAGCAGTCAGATATTCAAATTCAGTCTCATGCGATTGAATGTCGGATCAATGCTGAAGATCCTGATCGTTTTGCTCCCTCTCCTGGAAAAATTACGGCTTTACACATTCCTGGTGGATTTGGTGTTCGCGTGGATTCATTTGTCTACGATCAATACAAAGTCGTACCGTTTTACGATTCTATGATTGGCAAGCTGATCGTTCATGCTCCCACCCGAGCTGATGCCATCGCAAAAATGCGTCAGGCGCTTGACGAATACGTCGTCGAAGGAATTAAGACAAACATCGCTTTCCATAAGAAAATCATGGCAAGTAAGAAGTTTAAAGACGCTGACTACGATACTCACTTTTTGGAAGAGTTTCTGCCGAAATACGAGTAAAATCGTATAGATGACATCTGACGACTCGCGCTCCAAATCGCGCCGTACTTCTCTGACTTCGCAGAGTGAGAAAACAGGCACCAGTATAGATTTAGGAGAAGATCTCTTAGAGAAAACTCGCACCAAAGAGAGCTCGTCGATTGATGAGTCTGTCGATGATGATGACAATGCTTACGCGGCAAAAAGTCCAATCAGTGTTGGTGAGAGCACAGATGATCTCATACAAAGTGCGCAAATCCTTTTACGAGAAGGACTAGCCGAAGAAGCAAAACGCATCTTGCATCAAGTGCTTCGCAAAGATCCCGCGAATGTCACAGCTCGAAATTTACTTGGCCAAATCCATGAGCAAGAACTGAAACAAATTTTTTATGACGAACCTGTGCGTCGACAGAAAAAGTCTGTCCTCGACGGTGACCACGAAAAGGTCCTCCAAGAATTAGATCGGGATCTGAAATTAGGGATACTCAACTTAGAAGATCAACCCTCACTATTTAAAGATTCTGCGGGCATCGATTCCTTTGCTGAGAAAATTGAAGAAAGTTATATCAACGCTTCACCTCGTGATCGAATGGACCTTGGAATTGCTTTTCTAGAAATGGGTGTATTTGAATTAGCAGTTCGCCAGTTTAGAGCCGCGCAAAGAAGTTCAAGCGATACTTTGGCGGCCACTGCGTTGTTAGCTTACGCTTTAATACTCAACGGAAAAGCTTTTGAAGCTTCCTTGACGTTAGAAGCAGTACTTGGTGATATAAGTTTAGAGTTGAACCAGAAAATCGAATTTTTTTATCTCATGGGCCGTGCAAACGAATCCCTGAATCGCATTAAGCTAGCGACTGAGTGGTATCAGGATGTGCTCAATATTGATCCGACCTATCGGGACACCGAAGAACGTATCAGACGCTGTAATCAGCTCACTGTAGGAGGTTGAAGTAAGTGAGCAAAAAGCATCCATTCCTCATCTTTTTATCGGCAATCCTTATTCTGAGTTTTTCAGTGATCGCTTTTATTCAGAGTCAAAGCTTTGCGCGTATTTTGAAGCGGGTGGCCGCGCAATACATTCCGAAAGATCTTGGAATTCAGGGTGACTTTACTGACCTGTCAGTACGAATGTTTCCACCCGGAATATCTCTTAAGAATGCTAAAGTCATTCTGGCACAGAAAAATGCGCTGGATCTCCCGGCTGACTCCCACATTCAGGCCGAGCGAATCGACCTTGGTTTTCTTCCGGTTCAAATGCTTTCCGGAAATATCCGAATTCACAAAGTGACGATCTATAAGGGAGACGTTCAGCTTAATCTTAATCCGATCGTCCAGAAGAAAACTAAGCAAGCAAAGTTTAAGCTCGATTGGGATGAGTTGATTCATATCAGAACTGATGCAATTGCTCTGGAAGAGACGCACGTTAGTCTGAATATCCCTCAAGATGAGATCTCATTGCAGGTCTTAGCCAAAGAAGTACAGATCTCTCGAAATGGGGCGTGGTCCAAACGAAAAAAAGCTCAGTATAAGATCCAAGTGGATCTTAGCGATATTAAGACCGAGCTACCGACTAAGTGGAAAGTGCCGAAAGATATTTCATCCATCGTGATGACGGCAGACTTCGCAAAAGAAGGTTTGAAGATCGAAACACTTTCAATTCAAAGACCAGGTTTCGATTTAAAAGGAAAAGGTATTTTAAAAGGTGATCTGCTTGACCCGAAAGGTTTAGTGACCGAGGGCGAAGTTGCATTTACGAGCGATCTCTCTCCACTCCTTGAGTATGCTTTCGAAAAGAAACAAGGGGCTTTGCCGCAAGGTTTGCTGTCGTTTCAAGGTAAAGTGCATGGAGAGATTGATCGTCCTAATTCAATTCGAGCAGATGGAAACCTGCAGCTTCGTGACTTTAGATACAAAGAGTATGTGGCAGACTCCCTGGATGCGAATGGTGCATGGAGTGGCAAAGATCTCACGATCAAAAAGCTCGTGATCAGTTCTAAGCATCAAGAGCGAAAAGGAAGTTCACAGCCAGGCAGTGGCGGTAAGATTGAAGCTGGACCTTTTAAGGTCAATCTAGATTCTCGTGAGGCCGTCTCCGTTCCTGTAACTTTGACTCAGGCTCATATCCACTGGTTGGCCGCACCTGTTCTGAGTGCCGTGTATCCATTGGATTTGAGACTTACGGGTTCGACTCAAGCCGTGTTCAAGCCGGCAGCCTCAAAGAAAGATGACTGGAATTTGAAAGCAAACCTCGACTGGAAGGTTGAGAAGTTTCAACTCGATAATCAAAAGCTAGGGCAAGTTAAGCCGCAACATAAGATCTTAGAGATTCCGTTCTTCACCTTGCGCGGTGGCTTTTCGGTCAATTCGCAAATGTTAAAACCCGAACAACTCGTGGCTTCAGTCAACAAGACTAAGCTTGAGCTCAATGGAAAAATTGATTTTAAGCAAGGGTTTGATTTTACCGGAGTAGGACCAGTCGATTTGGCTGAAGTCGGAAAGATAGCTGAAAAAGAGATCCGAGGCGAAGGCACGCTCAAGGCACATGTTCATGGGCCTACCTCTAAGATCGTTTTAGATTTTGATACCGACCTTAAAAATGCGTATTACCTCAGGCTAAAGCTAGGGACTGTGAAGGGCCGAATTACTTGGGATGACGATCCAAATTATCTCCGATTTACGAGGATGGAGCTCAATCGTGCAAATGGGTCACTCNNCTACAAGGTCAACGGTCTCATCAATTTTAATGGTAACTCCACCATCGGTCTCGATGTCGATGTGCCTCGAGGTACTGCAGAAGATCTGATTGAAATTTTCAGCGAGCTCACTGAAGACCTCTGGTGGTATCCACGTACGATGACTGGTGACTTGAGTGGAAAAATTCAGATCACGGGTGGATTAGGTTTAGACGAGTTATCGGCGGCTGCCCAGCTAGCGGGTCCAAACTGGGACTATATGGGAGAGACCTTTCGCTCTGTCTCACTCAAGGGTGGCTATGACAAAGGTAAGTATTATCTCGAATCACTGAAAGCTACTAAACGTAGCGGAACTCTTTCCGGTCGCATTTCATTCGATAAAGACAAAAAATTCGACTGGGAGTTTGGAACCGAGAATTTTACCCTGAGTGATTTTGATCCGATCGCCAGATTGGATGTCCCGGTTCGAGGAAGATTGCACCTCTATTCGAAAGGCAAGGGACCTCAAGGATCTGTCGAGTCAGAGTCGACCGCGGTTCTCAAAGATGTCGCTATTCGAGGATTGCCAGCGCCCGCTTCCGAACTAAATATTAAAACCAAAGGAAGTCTACTTGAAGTCTTGGGATCGGCGTTCGGAGGTCAAGGTACCCTGAAAGCTGCCTACGACTTTAACCCAGCAGGAAAAAGTTTCATCTTTGGCGAACTCAAAAATTTTGATTTTTCGCCCGTTTTGCTTCTACTCAATCCAAAAACGCTACATGACAAAGAACTTGCCGGGTTAGTTTCGGGAGCTGTTGATCTTTCCTTTAAGTCAGGTGAGTTTGAAAAAAGTAGTGGGTCTATTACTCTCAAGGATTATGTTTTAGCAAAATCCGGAAGTCGTTTTACCTTGCTTAAGCCAGTGAACTTTCGAGTGGATCAAGGAACCTTTAGAGTGAGTGAGCTGACTCTTCAGGGTAACCTCGGTCAAACCAAGTTGGATCTACGGAGCAATCAAGGTAACTTAAATGGAAAAATCTATGGCGAAATGGACATTTCCATTTTCGAGTTTTTCACCTCAGCTATTGGAAATGCAGAAGGTACGCTTGCATTAAATTTCGACATTGGTGGAATTCTCAAAGCGCCACTCATCTCCGGAAATGGCATACTCGGAGGAGCGGTCCTTCGAGTCCCGGCTGTTGAAGCCCCGTTTGAAAATATCATGGGGAGCATTCATCTCAATCAAAACGTGCTTTCATTCAGAAATATTGAGGCAGACCTCGCTACTGGAAGAGTCAATGCAGGTGGGAAGATTTTATTCTTCGCAGATCGCTACCCAACTCTTGAGTTGGATGGGACAGTGGACGGAAGCAAACTCAAGATTTATCCACTTCAAGTAGCGAAGGTTCGCGGCAAACTCAATGTACGTGGGAGTACACTCCCGTACTTGGTCGGCGGAAATATTCAGATCGAAAGTGCAGTCTCAAGAGAAAAAATACTACAGCAGCAAGCTGGAGGCGGAAGTCTCAAGTCAGCTCGATATACTCCACCGCTCAATAGTCGAAGTGAGGGTAGTCGTACTCTGTTTAAGCTCAATATCGATGTGAACGCCCCAGGAAATATCATCGTTCAAAACGAACTTTTCGACGGTGAAGCGAAAGGGCGCTTGACGGTAGTCAATACGCTTGAGGCACCTCGAATTCTTGGTACTGTTGAGGTGATTCAAGGCAAGCTCATCTTTAAGGACCGAATATTTCAAGTCCAGTCCGGGATGCTTGAATTTGATAATCCGACCACTATCGTACCTCGAGTACAACTGATGGCCGTTACTGAGCTCAATAATAAAAAAATTCAGATCTACGTTTCCGGACGTGCAGATAAACCAAAAATTGAGTTGAGCTCTAATCCTGTCATGCCTGAACCTGAAATCTTGTCGCTTCTGGCTTTAGGTGTGACTACGTCGGATGCTCAGAAGTTTAGAGCGGCAGATCGAAGTGCTTATGAACGAGGAGAGGCAGTGTCACTCGTTCTTCACTCGCTTGATTTTAATCGCGATGTTAAAAATAAGACGGGTTTCCAAATTGAATTGGATGAAGCTGTAGACCAGCAAGCTGTAAATAGTATCTTTAGACCTCGTTCGGACGCGGACGGGGCCACGGCGCCAAAAATTGTGATTAAAAGACAAATTGGAAAGAAGATTGATTTGTCTGTAGGAAGTACAGTGGGAGTGGGAACGAGCAATCAAAGACAGGTGAACGCTGAAGTTCATGTGACACCTGGATTTTCTGTTCTTGGAGTTTGGGACTACTTTGAAGGAGCAAACACTCAGACTGATAACCGAAGTACTTCATATTCGTACGGGATCGATTTGAAAGTTCAAAAAAGGTTCAAATAGTTTTCATGGAAGAAACGTGGTCTGAACGGACCAAACTACAAATGCTTTTGGGTCTGATCGTGTTAGCGGCCAACGTGGGTGGCCTTGTACGTCCAGACGTATTTGCTGCAGAACCTAAAGGTGCAGCTGCAAATGATACTAGTCGCCTGTTGATCGACCGAATTGAGCTCGATGGGGTCACGGTTTTTAATCAGCAGTCCATTGAAGGTGCACTTGAAGTCAATATTGGAGAACGAGTCGATCGAGGTAGGATCGTAAAAACTGCATCTAATATTCAAGCTCTGTATCGTGAACGCGGTTATGGGCAAGTCAGAGTTCGAACGGCGTTAGTTCGAATGAATACTGACAGTGGGACATTTGAGAACGTGCTCCAGTTTGCTATCGAAGAAGGTCTACCCGTACGGGTTTCCGATTTTGACATGAGGTTAGCGCCAGGAGCCCCAGCATCTGTCCAGAAAATCTGGAATAAGAAAAAAGCAGATGTGCTGGCAAGAGTGGGTCTTGGCCGAGGAGAAATCCTAGACCAAAGTAAAATATCTAGCGCAAAGAACGTAATCCAAGATGTCTTTTCTTCATTCGAGTTTATCGGTATTGACGCCGAAAAAGTTCAGATCACTCCAGTTGAATCCCAAGCTGTGCAGGGAAAAGACGGCAAAATTCTTGAAGCTGCAAAATGGGTCAATATTGTAATCTCTGTCAATCTCGGTGAACAAGTAACCTTTGGTT
>DBAE01000168.1 GCA_002291495.1 Bacteriovoracaceae bacterium UBA1018
TTAGATCGCTAAGAAAAGAAATTGGCTCGGTACTCGATCACCTTTTGAAAACTCTCTCCCACAAGGGTGTGCTCCAAGAAAATTTTAGTGACTTCCGAGATGGTCGTTTTGTGATCCCTGTTAAAATCAGCAATCAAAACGATGTCGATGGAATCATCTATGAAGCTTCAGCAAGCAGACAAACTGTCTTTGTTGAGCCCAAAGAAGTCTCGCCTCTCAATAATCGACTTCGACAAAGACAGAACGATCTCATCCAGGAGATCTTTGTCATCTTAGAAAGCACCACAAAGCAGATTGCTCCGTTTGCTCCTGAGATCGAATCATCAGTCGCGATTATTTCGCATTGGGATGCCGTACAAGCAAAAGCACGAGTAGCGCTTCATTACAGCGGCAAATCGATTGATGTCACTGAAGAGCCTGTTTTTAGACTCCAGCAAACTGCGCATCCTCTCCTTTGGTGGTCTTTGCCAAGCACCTCAATCACTCGTAACGAAATTGAATTTGGCCATCCAACACGCACGCTCCTCATCACAGGTCCAAATACTGGTGGTAAGACTGTACTCCTAAAAACACTTGGCACTGCCGGGATTTGTGCGCGCACTGGATTTTTGTTTCCAGCAACTGATCATCCTAGTGTGCCGTTTTTCGATTCATTCTTTGTGGATGTCGGTGATGCCCAATCCATCGAAAATCATCTCTCCAGTTTCTCCGGGCACGTGATGCGCTTTAAAGAGATCCTCGAGCACATGAATGAAAAAAGTCTCGTTCTCATTGACGAGCTCAACACCGCCACTGATCCAGTCGAAGGTGGGGCGCTGGGAAGAGCGTTTCTTGAGACCGTGATGGAAAAAGGAGCGGTTGTAGTAGCCACGACCCATGATCCGCAGCTCAAAGCTCTCGCTATCTCTGACCCGCGAATCCTCAATGCCAGCATGGCATTTGATGAGACCTCGCGTTCTCCGACCTACCGAATGGTCTTAGGTGTACCAGGTCGATCACGTGCACTCGAAACTGCAGAGCGCTTAGGTCTACCTAAAAGCCTCATTGATCGCGCAAAAACCTACCTCACTTCAGAACACGTCGAGTTTGAAAAAATGCTCGCGAGACTTGAGTCCGACACATCTGAAGCCGCACGCGCACGCAAAGAAGCCGTTCACCTCAAACAAGAGGCAGAACGACTTAAGAAAGAATGGACTGAAAGAACTGAACAATCCACTTCGGAACTTCTGGATCGCACTCGCCAAAAACTCCGACGGATCCTAGAACAAGCCCAAGACGAGGTGCGTGCATCGGTTCGTAAACTCGACGAGATGAAAAATCGGCGTGAGCTTGACCAAACTCGCGGTCAACTCAATCAGTCGTTCTCAACTGCAGCTGATCAAATCGAGAAAGCCTTGGCCGAAGAAGCTCCTGATCTAGCAAATACCCTAAGACTGAACGTCAGCAAAAAGGAACCCACTGAGAATGTGCTTCAAGTCGGCACTCAAGTCCGGGTCCCGAAATGGAAGACCACCGGTAAGATTTTAGAGATCACTGGTAACAAAGCCCGCGTACAAATGGGCACCATGCAGATGACTCTCTCCACGAGTGATATAGAAGCTATCTCTAATGGCGAAGCCAAAGCTCAAAATCCTCAACCTAAGAAACCTAAAGGCTCTTCTTTCTTTGAAATGGATCGACCTGATCCTCCTCAACCACGGCTTGATCTTCGAGGCATACGTTACGATGAGGCGATGTCCGAGCTCGAGCACTACATAGATGTCGCTTATCGATCCGGAGCCCTGGCTGAGGTCACCATTGTCCATGGCCTGGGAACTGGTGCCCTTCGAGAGGGCGCGCGTGCTCTTCTTAAAAAGCTCCCGTATATCAAAGAGTTCCGCGACGGAGGGGTCGGTCTAGGCGGTACTGGAGCTACTATCGTCGAGTTTGATCGGGATTGATTGAGAGTTTGTCCGAAAGATTGATCCTTCGGACTTTTTGTGGCAGGACTCCCCTACATCTGGGGGATGAGTGAAGACGCCAAGACCAACGTCCACATTATCGAAAGCGATAGTTCTAATCAGCTTGATCGGAACAGGCTTGAGTGCGGTTCTCGCCACACCCACGACCGTGCACGCTAAAAACCTCACCTGTGCGGATTACCTTGATGACTCAGACGAGAAAGCTCCACCTACTTATATTCGACCGCCGGGGCTAACGACCGCTCAACTACAAGAACTTTTCATTCTTCCAGACCAATCCCCCCCAGAAAACTTTCCGGAGCGTCGACCTAAGGTCATCAACATAAAACCGGAAGATCCTAATATNNTTCCATTTCAGCTTCCTAATGGTGAAAAAGTTTGGAGATGGGATGCTTCGGGAACTTATAGTTTTCGAGTCAAGGATATCTTTGATTACTACAAGGCTAACCGAGATAAGTTTCAGCGTATTCCCCTCATCCGAAAGTATCAGGACGGATCGATCACCTGCGGTCCCTATCACTCGGGTGAAGGTTGCCTAGGCTGGGACGGATATTTTGCGTACGAACCGATCTACAACCATAAGGGCGACATCATCCAGCTTAAGAACCGAGGGTGGCTCGGTTTAATGCCTCAACCTTACACACTCATAGAC
>DBAE01000049.1 GCA_002291495.1 Bacteriovoracaceae bacterium UBA1018
GTGTAGTGTTGCGAGAGAGGCAGCAGTGCAATTCTGGGGAAAAATGCTTCGTTAAGGCTGGATGCCTCAAAGGAGTTCTGTTACGAATGGGTTTGATGACCTCAAACCCATTCGACCTCAATAATTATGATTTTGAGCTCCCTGAGGAGCTCATTGCTCAAAAGCCAGTAGAGCCGCGCGATCAGTCTCGGCTACTCGTAATCAATCGAAAAGAAGGTACTTGGGAACATCGGACGTTTCGAGATCTTCCTGAGTACTTAGACTCACGCGATCTATTGATCGCAAATAACACGCAAGTATTTAAGGCCAGGCTTGAAGGTCATCGAATGACCAAACCTGGAGAACATCATCCCGGCGGAAAAGTGGAGATGCTTCTTTTAGAAGAGCATGAGCCACTGGTCTGGGAAGGTGCATTTCATGCGAGCGCCAAACATAAACCGGGTCTCAAGTTTGAAGTTCCTACACCTGATGGAAAAAAGCTGATTGGTGAGATTGTACGAGGGGCTTCTGAGTCTCCAAGTGGGACAGTGTGGGCTCGCTTTGATCGCGATCCGATCTCGGCTCAAGCTGGAGTAATTCCGCTTCCTCATTATATTAAGAGAGACCAATCGAGTGGATCTTCTGCCGACGACTTAAAAAATTATCAAACGGTTTATGCAAAAAACTTAGGTTCAGCAGCTGCTCCTACGGCGGGCCTCCATTTTACTCCGGAACTCATGAAAGAGCTGCGTGCCCGAGGGGCGGAATGGCGTGAAGTCACATTGCATGTGGGACTTGGAACTTTCCGACCCGTTAAGACGGACGATATTAGACAACACGTCATGCATGAAGAGCGTTATGAGGTCCCAGATGCCGTCGCCAATGAAGTCAATGCCGCACGCAAATCGGGAGAGCGCAGAATTCTTGCGGTAGGTACAACTTCGGTACGTACGCTTGAAAGCGCATGGCAGCCGGGCACCGGCTTAAGATCGGGGTGGGGGCGAAGCTCTCTATTTATATATCCGGAAAAGCATCAGTTCCAGGTTGTTGATCGAATGATCACAAACTTCCATTTGCCAAAGTCGACTCTATTTATCTTGGTTTGTGCCTTTGCAGGCACGGATCTTATGAAGGAGGCCTATGCATCGGCCATTCAAGAAAGGTATCGTTTTTTTAGCTACGGTGATGGAATGCTCATTCTTTAATGAGTTGTTTTAATTGCCGCTAGTGGCGATGTTTCTCTCTGCAGTGTCGGTCTTAATATAATCGGTGAGTTTTATCTGCTTGGCTTTGCAGTCGCCTGAAACGATGTACTGGGTATCAGAAAGTTCTTTAAACTGATTCTTAAAAACGATTTCCACTTTTTTAGACTTGCTTCGAACTGACTTAATTTCGCTGCACGCTCGAGAGCCAGTCTCGTCCAGAGAGAGAAGACAGCTTTCAACGTCTTTTTCGTTCTCGAAATACACGGTATAGGTGTAAACGCGTTTAGTGGTTGCGCCTTCGCGAGATGTGGATTCGTTTTGATCCAGGATCTTGCACGCAACAACCCCAGCTGGGGTGCGGCTGCTAGATGAGGGGGCGAGTGGGGTGGCCGCACAACCGACCAACGAAAGAGTTCCCAAACCGAGTATAAAACTTTCTCGAATTAAACCCATAAATCCTCCTTAAGAAACCAGCAACAATGATGGAACAGATTGCTCGGTCGGTAAAGAGTTGGAAATTTGACAGATAATTTGACAGATAAAAGGGCTTTGCTTCTTAGGGGTTAGGGTGGTGTTTGCGTTAGGTTGAGTTTGCGAAGACTCGGTTTGTTTAACTCAACAAGGCGGCGGGTGGTTTAGCGAGTCCCCAAATGAGTACATTTTGAGCCGTGGATCTCGCTTAAGTCCAAGTGCGGTCTCAATCAAGTTTCTGATGACGTATAGGTGTGTATTTGTAAAATCTTTGCCCCAGGTAATAATTCGCGAATAGGGCGGCTCGGTCCAGAAGCACGCGGGCTTACTCTTTGTTGCGCCTGTGATGAGTTGCGCGATGCTACCCGCAAGCTCTCTTAAAAAATTTCGAAGTGTAGTTCGATCGGTAAATTGAGCGAGTAGGTGAAGATGATTTCCAGCGTTGCAATAACGAAAGAGTCGGACTCGATATTTAGCAGCGATTTTTCGGATCTGCTTGTCAACGCGAGTGTGGTTTTTCGGATGAAGCATGGAGTTTACACCTCGCGCGCGAGCAGATTTCAGAACGAGATGAAGTGGATATTTCGGATGAAACGGCCGAGCAGTCTTTCGTTTTCCTTTGCGACGAAGACCACCATGTTCGATTAGGTGACGCGTTTTTGGGAGTAAGGAAAGCTGGCGAGCAGACGGCATAAAGATAAAATATCTTTAGCATGTCGTGCGAGAAATTGCGATGAAAGGATGTTTTTTGGCGAAAATAGCGGGGCAATGGTTTTCCGTTTGTGTGAAGTGAGTGCCTAAGGCTGAATCCGGAACCAGATCCGAAACTCACTCGATTAGTATGCCGAGTGCCTGCCGTAAGCTTTCTCTTGGGTTCATATCGAATCGAAGAGCGCAATTTCCCCACATCAATGTGCACTGCCTACTTGCCGCAATCTCCGGGCCGAGTTCCGACCCGAGTAGCGAGCCAATCAGCCCACCGACTCCCGCACCCCGGACCCCGCACCAGCGAGCTATTTCACTCGAATCTCAATACCTTTTTCAAAAACGATCTCTTGGTTTTCGGCATTGACGTCGGAAACCGCCCAGCCATCGCCGGACCGTGTGAGGTTGGCGCTGGCTTCGTAACGTGTTGTTGCGCTGTCTTGTTGTGAAGCATCTTCAACGTATGAGATTTTGTACTTCATGGCGAGTTTACCTGAGTCAAGGCGATCGAGCTGAGCGACTTCAACACTAATTGACTCACTTTTTGGATGGTGTTCTTTGACTTCTTCGGTAACAAGTCGGACAAACTCGGTTTTAATTTCTTCAATCTCTTCGGCAGTAGGCCCAGCATTTTTAGATTGTTGATAAAAGAAAAACGATGCACCAAGGACCAGAATCAATACGACCGCTGCAATCACCTGAGGCAGTCTTTTCTTTTTGTTGTCTTTAGAAACCGGGGCGCTCTTCACTTGAGAATCTTGATTCATCCTTAAATTATGACAGGCTCAAACCCGCTTGCAAACTTCTTTCAATGGAAAAGCACTTTCCTGTGATACGGTGAGGCCTATGTCAGCACAATCCACACCTTATATTGATCAAACTTTGGTCGTAGGACCGTTTCAATGTAATTGTCGCATTTTAGTGTGCCCAGAAACTGGCCAAGCGGCATTGGTTGATCCAGGAGATGAGGCGTCGCGGATTATTCATAAACTGGGTCAACTCACTATTCCGAGCCATAAGAAGATCCAGGTGAAGTACCTTCTTCATACCCATGCCCATTTGGATCACATTGGAGGCACAAGAGAAGTCTGTGAACATTTTCGATCTTTGAGTCCGAAAGATCACGAGGCCAAGATCGCAGTTCATCAGGGAGATGAGTTTATCTATCAGCAGTTACGAATGCAGGGCAGTCTTTTTGGCATTCAGTACAATGACCCTCTACCCATTGATCACTATCTCCAGGAAGGTGAGAACCTCGAGGTAGGAAAATTAAAGCTTTCAGTCATCCATACTCCGGGACATAGCCCAGGAAGTGTTTGTTTGAGGCTTCACGAAGACTCCCAACTTCAGGTGCCCGAAACACTTTTTACGGGAGATACACTATTTCAAGGAAGCGTAGGTCGAACTGACCTGTGGGGTGGAGATCAGGATTTGATGTTTAAAAACATCAAACAAAGGATTTTTTCTTTGGATGATGATACGAGAGTTTGCCCGGGCCATGGACCGGAAAGTAAGGTTGGCATTGAGAAGCGAGACAATCCGTTTTTCGCGTAAGGCACTAACTTTATTAAGGCGTTATTTTGAAACAGATTTTGAAAAACAGATTTTGAGAAAAGTTCTAGGAATTAAATGAATCGCCCATTGAAGTTTGAAGTCGAAAAAACCCTCACAGACGATCAGGGAGTGGGCCGCGCTCGGGCCGGCAAAGTTACGCTTGTGGGTGCTCACGGGCAAAACCACGAAATCAAAACTCCGATCTTTATGCCCGTGGGTACCTTAGGAACCGTAAAAGCTGTTTCAACCCGTGAACTCACGGAGATGAACGCTCAAATTATCTTAGGCAATACCTATCATCTCTACCTTCGACCGGGCCACGAACGTGTCGAACGCTTAGGCGAACTCCATAAATTTATGGGTTGGAAAGGTCCGATCCTTACGGACAGTGGAGGCTTTCAGGTCTTTTCACTTTCTGGTCTCAACAAAATTGACGATGAAGGGGTGACCTTTCAGTCGCATATCGATGGAAGTTATCACCGTTTTACGCCCGAACATTCAATGGCCATTCAAAAAGCTCTTGGTAGTGACATTGTTATGGCCTTTGATGAGTGTCCTCCATATCCAGCTACTCCTGAACAAGTGAGTCGTGCGATGAAACGAACAGTTGCATGGGCGGAGCGCGGATTAGCCTTTCCTTTGAAACCCCATCAAGCGCGTTTCGGAATCGTGCAGGGGGGGCTGTATGAGGAACTGAGATCTCAGTCAGCGAAGGAAATAACGAGTTTACCTTATGATGGTTATGCGATCGGTGGACTTTCCATAGGAGAGACGCCAGATCTCATGCAGAAGATGGCCTATTATACGGCTCCACTTTTGCCGACCGACAAGCCCAGGTATTTGATGGGAGTGGGACGTCCGGAGGATCTGGTGGAGGGAGTACGGGCGGGTATCGACATGTTTGATTGTGTGATGCCGACTAGAAACGCTCGAAACGGTCAACTGTTTACGAGTCAGGGCAAGATCAATATTAAAAATGCGAAGTTTGCGGATGACGCATCGCCTTTAGATCCGGAATGTCCCTGTGAAGCTTGTACGCTTTACTCCAAGGCTTATCTCAGGCATCTATTTATATCCGGTGAAATTCTCTCGGCGAGACTGAATTCGATTCATAACCTGACCTATTACTTACGGCTCATGTTCGGGATGCGAGAGGCCATAATGGAGAATCGGTTTGACGATTGGGTCAAAAGTTTTTATAGCAAACTGAACACGCAAAATTCGCAATAGTTTCAGGCAGAAAAAAAGCCTAAACGATAAGTATATAGAGGGTAATCCATGAGAGCAGAAATGAAAGCAGGTAACACTTTGAGTCAAGTAGGGCGAAACTGGTCCGCAAAAAATTGGATTGGCTTGATTGGATTTAGTTTGATTGTACTTTTTGTCACAATCTCTTCGGTTTTGGCTGATCCAGCAGTACCAGCTGGCGGCGCACCTGCAGGAGCACCTGCCGCACAGCCGCCAGGCGTGGGCGGAATGCTCGTTCCTTTTGTTGCTATGTTTGCGGTGATGTACTTTTTGATGATCCGACCTCAGCAAAAGAAAGCCAAGCAGCAACTAGAAATGCTAAATTCTTTGAAACATGGCGATGAAGTTTTGACGAGCTCAGGAATTCTTGGCAAAGTAACAGGGATTACAGATAAAGTGGTCACAGTTGAAATTGCCGACGACGTTCGAGTGAAAATGTTGAAGAGCCAAGTCACGACAGTGATTAAAGGCCCAGTCACAGACAAGCTCGCCTAAGCGGCAATCTCAGAGCTAGGCAATTAGGCTCGAGCGAAGCAGGCCAAAAGTTAATGCCGAAGCAGAGCTAGGCAGTTAGACAGATGCCGAAGCGTAAGAGCAAGGCAATAAGGCCCTAGCGGAGCAGGGCCAAAAGACAGAGACGGAGCTAAAAATATGGGTCGCAGCTGGTGGGGAAAATTTATTGTCCTCATGTTTTTCGTTGTTCTATCGGTCATCTACGTTATTCCCACTATTGCTAATTTAGATCTCGAAAAGACTAAATTTCCATTTAAACAAAAAGTAAATCTCGGACTCGACTTACAGGGCGGCCTTTATATGGTCCTTGGGGTCGAGTTTGAAAAAGTTTATAAAGAAATTGCTGAACGCCAAGCTTCAACTCTCTCTGAGAATCTGAAAGAAAAAGGCGTTGAAATTAAGAGTGCAAAGCTCGTCACCGAGGGAACCGTAGCTGGTGATCCTAAGATTGCGGTCGAGTTTGATGCCGCCCAACGTGATAAAGTTCTTGCTGCACTCAAGAGCGAGTATCCAAATTTACGTCTTTCAGATGATCAATCAGGACGATTTGAACTTGGCTTAACCAAAGAGTACCGCAACGACGTTCGTGAAAGAACGATCGGTCAAAGCATTGAAGTCATCCGAAACCGGATCGATGAGTTTGGTGTTTCCGAGCCGAGCATTGCAAGCCAAGGTGAAGATCGTATCGTCGTAGAGCTTCCAGGCGTAAAAGATATCGACCGCGCTAAAGACCTGATTGGACGAACTGCAAAACTTGAATTTAAGATCGTGAATGACAAAGCGATGAATCCAGCCGAAGTTGGGGGATTGGTCGAAGAAATCGAAAAAACACACGGCATTGCTTTCAAAGAAGGCGATAAGTTTTCAGAGTACGTCGGCAAAATTAATGAGAAGGCTAAAGGCAAAATTCCTGAAGGCAGCTCCATTGTTTTTGAACGCGTAAAGACTGGACCAGGACAAGCAGCAGAGCAAAGCACTTCGCGTCTTCCATATTTGATTTTCTCACGCGCAGAAGTCACTGGTGATGATCTCCAAGATGCAAACGTAGCATTTGATCCTGAAAGCCAACGTCCAAACGTGAGTTTCACTCTTAATCCGAGAGGGGCTGCTCTATTTGATAAGGTGACTGGTGATCATATCGGTGAGCGCCTTGCGATCGTTCTAGATAACATTGTTCACTCAGCCCCGGTCATTCAAAGCCGCATCAGCGGTGGTCGAGGTCAGATCACTCTAGGTAACGGTAACGGCGACCAGATCATGCAAGAAGCGAAAGACCTAGCGATCGTGCTTCGTGCGGGCGCGCTACCTGCTCAGCTTGAGTTTCTTGAGCAACGTGTGATCGGACCTTCTCTGGGTCAAGACTCAATTGAGAAAGGCGCAAAAGCCGGAATCATTGGATGTCTCTTGGTCTTTGCGTTTATGATTTTCTACTATCGTGGCAGCGGAGTTGTAGCGACGGTTTCACTCCTTCTGAATGCGCTTTTTCTATTGGCCGTTCTCGTTGGTCTTGAAGCGACATTGACTCTTCCAGGTATTGCCGGGATTGCTTTAACGATCGGTATGGCGGTCGATAGTAACGTCATTATTTTTGAACGGATTCGTGACGAATTGAGCGAAGGTAAGTCCGTAACTGGTGCAGTTGAGGCCGGATTTCAAAAAGCTTTCGGCGCAATTTTTGATGCCAACATTACCCATGGAATTGTGGCCATTATCTTGATGAATTTTGGAACGGGTCCAATTCGTGGATTTGCGATTACGCTTTTGATCGGAATCGTAACAACTCTGTTCTGCGCAGTTACAGTATGTAAACTCTTCTTCGACGGCTATTTGGCCGCTCGACCTGGCACTCAGAAGTTGAGTATTTAGAGAAAGGATTCGCCGTGCTTCACCTGATTCCAAATAACATGAATATCGACTTCCTCGGGAAGAGTAAGCCATTTGTATTGGCTTCAACTATCGCCACACTTCTAAGTATCGTGGCAATTTTCTACCCAGGGCTCAATTACGGCATTGATTTTACAGGGGGCGCTGAGGTGCAGCTCAAAGTCCCAGCAGAATGGGATATTGCTAAGCTGCGAAGTGAACTCGACAATGGTGGCATTAAGGATCCCTTAGTGGTGCAGATCGGGGAGCCTTCAGCTCATGAGTATCTGGTTAAGGTGCAAGCTGCGCCTGAACAGCTCAATCAAGTTTCTGGCAAAGTATCCAATGTCATGACCGAGAAAGCTGGAGCAGGAAAGTTTGAAGTCTTGCGCGCTGATGTCGTAGGACCTCAAGCAGGGGCGAGCCTCCGGATCTCTGCGATCATGTCCATCCTCTACGCAATTATCTGTATCGTGATTTACATCACGTTTCGTTTCGACGTGCGATATGCGCCAGGTGTGGTCCGTGCGTTGGCGATCGACGTTATTATCACGGTCGGCGTTTGGGTCCTTCTTCAACGTGAGTTTAATCTTACCGTATTGGCAGCACTTCTCACCATTGCGGGATATTCCTGTAACGATACGATCGTTATTTATGACCGGATCAGAGATTACACCAAAGCCCATCCGGAGTGGGATCTCGAGCGAGCCATTAATCGATCGATCAATCAAAACTTAGGTCGAACCATTTTGACAGTTCTCTGTACTCTGTTTGTGGTCGTAAGTTTGTATATTTTTGGTGGACCGGTGCTCCAAGATTTCTCATTGCCGCTATTGATCGGTTTTACGGTCAGCGTGCCTTCGACGATCTTTGTGGCTAACCCAATGATTCTTTATATGGAAAAACGCCGCTTGGCTCAGAAGCAACAAGCGCCGTCTCAAAAGAAGAAAACAAACAATAAGGTCGCACCGTCCGGAACCGTAGCTCCGTCTTCAAGAACCTAAGAGCTGCACGTGGGGGAGTAGAGATTGGAAGAAGTACAAAAACTTCGTGAGTGGAAACTTCGTAGCTCGTTGCCAGAGGATTTGGAACTCAGCCAAGTTCTAAATCAGTTAAAACAAGCGACCGGTCTATCGGAGACCACACTGCGAGTTTGTATGATGAGGGGGTTAACTACTCCTGAAGCGATCTCTGATTTTCTCAATCCTAAATTAGAATCTCTGAAAGATCCTTTTTGTCTAAAGGACATGGACCGAGCCGTGGATCGATTGGTTCAGGCTCGCGATCGTGGTGAGATGATACGCGTATTTGGTGATTACGACGTGGATGGGACCACCGGAGCAGCAATGCTCACCTGGTTTTTTCGGGATTGTGGTTTTACTTTCGAAGTTCGCCAGCCAGACCGATTCAAAGATGGTTACGGTCTTAATGTTGGAGCGGTTGAAGTCGCGCACGAAGCGGGTGCAAAAGTCTTAGTCACTGTCGATTGCGGGATTACTAGTTTTGATGCGGCAAACAGAGCTCAAGAGCTAGGAATCGATCTGATCGTGGTGGATCATCATCAGATCGACGCGGTCAAAGGGTTGCCTCAAGCACACGCAATCGTTAATCCACAACGCTCTGAGTGTGATAGCGGGCTGAAACAACTCTGTGGCTGTGCTTTAGCTTTTTATCTTGTTCGAGCACTCAGATCTCGCGGTCGAGACCTCAAGTGGTGGCCTGAAGGACGAGAGCCTAATCTGAAGCAACACTTGGATCTCGTTGTGATGGCGACTGCAGCCGATATGGTTCCGCTCACTGGCGACAATCATATTCTGGTTCGTCATGGGCTCGAAGTCCTTAAGCTTTCAAAAAAGCCCGGTGTGCGGGCACTTTTAGAAGCGGCAGGAGTTGGATCAAAAGACCTGAGTCCGGGCCATCTGGGATTTGTCATTGGTCCGCGGATCAATGCGTCGGGACGAATCTCGTCCGCCAGTCATGCGATGGATCTCTTGACCACAACAGATGCAGTAGTGGCTGCAAGCTTGGCTCAAGACCTCGAGCGTATGAATCAAGAGCGAGCGCAAATTCAGAACCGCATCTGGGATGAAGTTCGCCGAAAGGTCGAAGAAGGAATTGCCCAAGGTAAGTTTAAGCATGGTGTAGTTGTAGCCGATGCTTCGTGGCATGAAGGCGTAGTGGGAATTGTTGCTTCGAGAGTCACTGAAACTTTTAGGCGTCCAGCCGCAGTGATCGCCCTTCGTGNNGGATTTCGGAAAAGGCAGTGTGAGAAGTTATGGCGGTAAAGATGTGCTCCAGGGCTTACGTCAATCTGCAGAGTTTCTTCTTGGATTTGGTGGACACAAGCATGCAGCGGGTCTTTCAGTGGCTTTGGATCGTGTAGAACAATTTGCTGAAGCCTTTGACAGTGCGCTTGGAGAAATGCAAGAAGACGCGGCTTCACAACCTCTGTACATCGAGGGAGAGTGTTCCATCGAAGCACTCGATCTGAAAACCCTCGAAGAGCTTGAGCGATTAGGGCCTTTCGGTCCCGGAAATCCTGAGCCTGTATTTTTGTTTCGTGCAGCTGCTAAAAGTCATTCGATCTTAAAAGGGCGACACCTAAAACTCCATCTTTCATGCACACCGTCAGTGCAGCAAAGCGCGTCGCAATCGTCCGATGGTGGTTCTTTGGGTCTTTATACACCTCGGATTCCTACGATCGAAGCCATCTGGTTTCACGCAGCAGAACGACAAGAAATCATGAATGAAAACGCTTTTACTTCCGAAAGTGAATGGGCTGGAGTACCCGAGATCAATCGCTTTCGAGGACGAAGCACTCCGACTCTGCGCATTCGAGATTGGCGCAAACTCTCCTTTTAGAAAGTTGACAGGTTTGGGTTGCCCGCTATCATGGGCCCTATGATAGGTCCATTTTGTAGGCAACGTATAGTTGCACGTTCACTTTTCGCTGCATCTGGGGTTGCTCTCTTATTTGGACTAATATCCGATGCGAGAACACAGGATCATGCTCTCGCTGAACATGTCCCTGGTGAGTTGATAGTTAAAGTTAAAAAATCGGCGCTTAGAAACTGGACAGTCCAAGACGCAAAATCATTCTTTTCAAATACTCTCCACAACGCCCTAGTCAATGTGAGGTTGGATGATATTAGACCTCTGGCTACCGATAAATCGATTCATAAAGTGAAGCTTGAAAGTGAAGCAAAACTCGAAGAAGCGATGAATGCGCTGAACGCCCATCCAAGCATAGAGGTCGCTGAGCCCAATTACATTTATAGACATTTTGATCTGCCCAATGACCCGGATTTAGAGAAACTTTGGGGCCTACTGAATAAAGGCCAGCTCGATGCTCGAAAGATTAAGGGTACTCCAGGATCCGATATTAATATCGTGCCTGTATGGAACGAAGGCCACACCGGAAGCCGAGATATTAAGGTTGCGGTGATTGATACGGGGGTAGATTGGAATCATCCCGAGCTTATCAATAATCTTTACACTAATCCCGAAGAGTCTGGAGAAAATGCGAACGATGGTGAAGACGATGACGATAATGGCTTTGTCGATGACGAGCACGGCTGGAATTTTTTAGCTCACAGTCGAGACTCAAAGGATGATGATGACCATGGAACTCATTGTTCTGGCACGATTGGCGCCGAAGGAAATAATGCTCAAGGTATCGTAGGCGTAAATTGGAAGGTGAGTATTTTGCCAGTAAAGTTTTTGGGCGCAGAAGGCGGGACTCTCGAAGGCGCTATTGAGTCTGTCAATTATGCTCGCATGATGAAAGTCGACATCATGAGCAATAGCTGGGGTGGAAGGGGCTACTCAAAAGCTCTTGAAGATGCCGTTAAGCAAGCTAGCCAAGCAGGAATTTTGTTTGTAGCGGCGGCCGGAAACGATGGCACTAACAACGATCGTTGGTCATNNATCCTGCTAACTACGATGTTCCAAATGTTTTAAGTGTTGCGGCGACAGACAACGAAGACAAGCTCGCTTACTTCTCCAATTACGGTGTGAAATCAGTCGACGTGGCTGCGCCGGGCGTGCAGATCTATAGTACTATTCGGAATGGGGAGTTCGATACATTTAGCGGTACTTCGATGGCCACGCCTCATGTAGCAGGTATTGCTGCGCTCCTCTTGTCGATCAATCCTGAATTGACCTTTGCTCAACTCAAAGAACGTATCATTAAGAGCAGTCAGCCAGTTGTAGGCCTGTTTCGAAAGGTAGACGCTTGGGGGCGAGTAAACGTCTACAATGCGGTTCATGAAATCTATCCTCCTCGGGACGAGACCCATGAAAGTCTTTGGGACAAGCGACCTACTCTTGTCGAGTCAGTGCATCCGTATCGCGATAGCGCAGATGAGACCTACGAGATCAAATACCCAGGGGCAAAGTATATTCGGGTATTCTTTAAACAAATTGGTGTGGAGTCAGGTTACGATGTCATTTCGATTGAGACCCCCCAGGGCGAAAAAGTGCAAGAAATCACAGGGAAACACCGTGATTTCTTGACAACTCACGTCAAAGGAGATCGACTGCTTGTCCGCTTAAAGTCTGACCTAAGTGTTCGTGATTACGGTTTTCTGATTACAAGGATCGAAATTATTGAGTAATGTGGTGCTATGCACCTAGTGAAACGCACATCTCGATTAAAAAAAGTCGGTCTTGGAATCCTCGTGGTTCTTGCCGTCGTTCTTTATCAGAGTAATAAGGACCGTTTAGCGCTCGCGATCTCTATGACGCAGGCTCAGAGCAATAAGCTTGTACGTGACTTTAAAAAAGCTCAGAAAAATCAACTTTCAGCTCTATCTCATCGCAATAAGATGAGTCTTAAAGAGATGAAGATTTCCCAATCCGCACGAAAAAAGGAATGGGAACAAAAAGAAAAAGAAGCGCGGCATTTATTCTTTAAAGAACATCAAACCGGGCCAGAGCGTCGCCAATACATCAAGGACTTCTTGGAACGTCGCCAGGTCATGGTGAACGTCCATAAAGAAGAGCTAGCTCAGTTGAAGCGAGAAAACGAAGTCAGACGTAAAACTTTGATTGATGCACAAAAGTCCAATTTGGCGGACTTTATGGAAGCGCTCAAGAGAGGGGAAACACCTTCTCAATCTCTTTGGCCAGCGCCAGGGCAATAATTCCTTCCGACCGCGTCTTAAGATGCTTTTTTTGGAAGGGCAGGAGCGAGCTGCGTAGGCGCTTCGGGCGTTTGATCTCGCCGGATCTTGCTGAGAGCCATTTCTCGAACGGTGACAACCCCACACAAGATTACACCAAAAATAATGGTCACTCCCCACGCTAAGTCAGCACGGTTCACTCCACACGCCATACCTGTGAGAACCCCATAAAATAGGGCCATTCCTGGAAACTTCCCAGCTACCTTAATACGAAACCGGACCAGCGCAATGGCTGCTCCTATTGCAAATGCACGCGCAAGGTTGTCATTAACCAAGATCATGACCGCGGTCATTCCTACGCACAAAAATAAGACGTTTGAAGCCGTGATGATAATTTCGGATTCACTCGTGAGTCGATCCTTAGCGAGCGAACCATTTCCAATTTTTTTGGTGACCCACCAGGTAAGGGCCATCAGTAACGAACCAATTAAAAGAGCATGACCAAAAAGACGAGCGGCAGTGCTCAATGCGAGTTCTGAACTCTCTCCAGTTTGTAGAACGAGGCGTCTTAGGAGTTCCTCCATACGCCACTACAAGGAGCAATCTCCATTCCGAGCGAGCAGTATTTTGGCTGACGACAATTAATTTTACATTTCTTATGTTTAATATGGTGTTTACTCTGGTGAGCTGAGTCGTTATGACTAAAGGTTATGATTTTTCGAAGTTCTATTCCGTTGGTATCGAGTTTATTGATAATTATTACAGCGTGCAGCTCTAGCCCTGAAGTTAATCAATGTGAAAAACTCGGCCGCACTGAAAATATGTCCGTAGACCGAGCGCCTGCCGGTGATAGTCAAATTCCTCAAGTCGAGCGCGTAGTCATGGTCGTTCTAGAAAATACGGATGCGACAAAAGCCTTAGAGCAACCTTTTCTCAAAAGGCTCACTGAAGGGGGGGCATATCTCAAGGACTTCTATGCGACCTCAAGGCCTTCACAACCCAACTACATTGTCTTGACTGCGGGAAGTGCCTTAGGTGTGGATAGCAATAACAACTATCAACTGGATGCTAAGCATCTCGGAGATCTGCTCGAAGAAAAAGGAAAAACTTGGAAAGTCTATGCTGAGGGCTATCCAGGAAATTGTTTCTTAGGCAGTTCAAATGGACCCTATGTCCGTAAGCATGTTCCATTTTTGTCGTATAAGAACGTTCAGCAGGATCCACACAAATGTGGAAATATTGTCGCTTCTACACAATTTGCGACTGATGTAGCTGCCCACTCCCTTCCAAATTTCTCACTCTTTATTCCTGATAATAATAGTAATGGACATGACACGGGGATCGCAGCTGCCGATCAATGGATGCAAAAAACTTTTGCCACTTTGGTCAATGATCAGGCTTTTATGGAAAAGACCTTGTTCGTTGTAACGTTTGATGAAGCAAGCCACGATGATGAGTCCAACAAAATCTACACTTTGCTCTATGGGGGAGCCGTAGCTCCTGGCTCAACACATGACTCGTGTTTGACCCATTATAATCTCTTGAGAACTGTTGAAGAGTCACTGGGTATTGGAACTTTAGGTAGAAATGATAGCGAGGCCAAGGCTATTCAAGGCGTTTGGAAGCCTTAGATCCGCTGGCTTAAGAAGAGATATAGACTGCGATATAGTTGATAAAGTCGAGGTAGTTTTGACGTACTTTTGATCTTTGATCTAAGTAGATGTATCGGCCGTTTCCTAGATGGCGATCGNNGGTAAGCGCGTTCGATTTTGTTCCACTCTTCATTTAAGATCGCTTCAAACGTAGTAATTGGAAACTCTTGTCCTGTTAGATCAGTCAGCACCTCTTTGAGTTGTTGTCGATAATCGGGGTATTCGAGGAGTTTTCGTAAAAGATGGTTTTTGCTCAATAATTCATTGAGTGTGCACGCACCTTCATAGGATCTCTCCCAGTCCCAGGGAGTGAAACGGAAACGTGGATCATCGTCAGATACGTAGAGATAGAGATTATTATCAAAGCCGTCGCAATTTCCTAAAAAGAGATTTGCAGCAAAAAAATTAAGCATCTGTTGAGTATCAAAATGTGTTTCGGCAAATGGGTCCGTGGCCGATGGATCTCTATCTGATGATCTCGCTTGAGTTGCCCAATCGACGAGTCGCTGGATTTCTTGACGTTGAAATCGACCCAGTTCGACTTCTAATCCAGACTCAGGGTCACTGAGCATATCGACCCCAAAGTCAGATTTTAGAACTTTACTTCGGTAGACACGTGAAGCCGATAGATGACGACGTTTATAAAAATCTTCATCTACTCTTTCGATCAAAAGATAGAGGCCCTGGAATTGTCCATTGAGATAGAGTGAGATCGGTTCTACTTCAGGAGTTGGGATGCCTAAAGCATTGAAAACTCGATATCCAAATAACGTCCGAAGAAAGCTAGGATCTTGGGACTGAGCCGCGAGTTTGATGTTTTTAAAACGAATACCTTTTGGATCTTCAGAACTCTCGAAGCTATAACTCTTTTTAATGTCAGTGATCGAGCCTTGCCCAGAGAGAGAAATGTAGCCTCCAATCGATTGGTCTTCGATATTCAGCTCCGCTGAGACTAAGTTTTTTTCTTTACCTCCATGATAGACCTGTGACGCAAAATCAGGTGACACTTCGATTTCAACAGTCTTTAATCCGTACGTTTCATATCGATCTCGGATGTCCTGAGCGCATCCTCCTAATGAGAGCCCTAGTGCGATCCATGCGATCGATGTGACTCGAAAGCGATTAGCCATAGAAATACCGAAGAGTAAATAAGAGGTAACTGTCTGAGGCTAGCCGACTCTGATTGTTGTATCGGGAATTGCGTAAGGCGCCTTCAGTACCGATAAAAAATCGTTTATGAAAATGGTATTTGGCGCCTAGCTTAAGCTCGGTAGCTCTTTGATTGAGTCTACCTAGGTCGTGTAAAACGATCGTAGCTCGTATGAAAGGTTTAAGATCAGTCAGCTCATACCGAAGTCCAGCAGATAGCCCGGAAAAATAGATGTTACGATCTCGCCCGACCAGTTGATTGTACTTAGTTTCAAACTGATCTTTTCCGGCCTGTAGTTCCGCCTCAAGACGATAATGTCCATGAATACCTGAATAGGCAAACGATTGTGCTCCAGCAAGAGGGGTCCATCCGCTACTGATCCGTTCTCTTTGGACCATCGTATAGGAGGCTAAGAAGCTCTCCTCATCGAGTCGATGCATCAGGCGATAGAGAAAGGCTGCATTGAGCCCTTCGGACGTATGCAGTGAGATATTATGATTGAGGCCAAGCTCTTTGTCGTCGGCGCTTTGATAAGCTACTAAGGTGTCTCGTCCTGTGTAGTTCAGATCAGAAACTCTCCGAAAGAGGATAGTTCGAGTCAAAGTGAGAATATCTTCCAAGTTATAATCCCATTCGAGCCCGAATCTTTTCTTGGCTTGTCCAACGGTCAATCGATAATCGGAGTCTGATTTATAATTAAGAAAGAGATCGCGCAGATCGAGCCCATCCGTTTCACTCGTGATCCGTACATCGACTACGCCTTTCACTCCATTTTTTCGGTCCGTTTCAGCTTGGATGATGGCTTCTTTATCCAGATCGACATCTTCAAAGCGGTCTTGAGCTCTAAGCGTCATGTTAAATCGGCCACTAAAGTCGAGATTGGGGATGTTTTTATCTTTTGCGCCATACACAAGGGTTGCTTCAAAAATCAGCAGAAATACACAGAGGTGAAAAGATCGCGTCGTCCATCGCACGATTCGCGTTAACTTCAATTGTTGTGCCGATGTTATGCGTCATCAATTCCCGCTTGCTAAATCATATGATCGCACTATTCTGACCGTGCAGTTATCTAACGGGGGAAAAATAAATTGATGAAAAATACAAATTCAGTTCTCTGTTCAGTTCTCAGTGTAGGGAGCAGTGTCGTGAGCGGTCTAGTCGCTACATTTGCATTGGGTGTGCAAGCCCAAGCGCAATCGCTTCCACTCGACCAGGGCGTTGCTGCCGGTAAGACCTATTTTCAGGTCTTTGAAGAAGAGTTTAATAAGGGTACGCCTGCCAGCGTAGATGAAGCGCTTCCACTTTGTTTTAAAGACGGGTTAGCAGTTGATACTGGCATACGATCTGCTGTTGAGTACTATTTTCCTGAGTCTAGCGGATTTGATATTAACTGGGAGTCTTTCCATTGTCGACTCGATGGCACCTATACGGTCGAGACAGATACGGAGACATTTGATCGTCGCTACATTTTTCCTGTAACAATTCCTGTTCAATTTTCCGGTCAGCCTGAAGGGGAGTTTGCAGAGATTATCGACAGCCTAGTACCTCAGCTCAAAGAAGCACAGTACGAGTCGCGTGTGCTCCCGGGTGATGACCTAGCCGTTGAAACCAAACACCTGTTTCCGGCAAAGTGTGGAGATGGTAAGGCAGTATTTATTACGGCTTCTCGCAAGGTGGGATCTGATTTCATCTCCAAGACCACTTATCAGTGTGAAGATGGTCCAGTCCAAGGTGCATACTATCATTATTCAGGACCATGGAAACAAGCTGCGGAAACTCCAGAAGTTGAAGCTCCAGTTCCAGGCTCTGGGAATTAAGAGCGAACGCGTTCTACGCTGATAACGCCCTTTTTGCTTTCGAGTGCGGTGGTGACTTTCTGAAGTTGCCCAAGATCCGTCACTTCGACATCAAAAAGGGCAATCGCTTTTTTATCCTTGGTAGTTCGGATATTCGCGGAAGAAATATTTACGCCACTTGCGCTAATGGTTTGAGACATCAGTGCTAGTAATCCCGGTTCATCTAAAGAAAGTATCCGGATCTTAACGTGTCGTTTGAATCCACCTGCTTTTTCCACGAGGTTCCAGCGTACGTCGACTCGTCGCTCTTGATCGTTGTCCATCGCTTTACCGCAAGTGGCAGTATGGATAGTGACCCCTCGACCCCGAGTAATAAAACCAATGATGCTATCACCGGGTAGGGGATTGCAGCATCGACCAAATCGAATCAGGACATCGTCCAAGTTTGCCACAGAGATGGCATTGCGAGACTCACTTCGACGTTTGGCCGAATTAAAGACTCGTTTCAGAAAACTCTCGTCCTCTGCTTTTGCAGCTTCCACTCTTCGATCAAGAGCCTCTTTTGGAACCAATAAAAGAATGATCTGGTCTGGCGTGACTCGACCGTATCCTACGCTCACATACAGTTCTTCAGGGGTGCGTAGGTTAAAGTGTTGTGCTGTCTTTTGCATTTCGCCAGCTTTTTCAAGCTTGGGGACTGTGTGACCGTATGGACGAAGTGCTTTGTCGACGATTTCTTGTCCAAGTTCGAGGGCACGCTGGCGCTCTTGTTGTTTAATAAAGGCACGGATCTTAGCTTTGGCTCTCGAGCTTTTGACGATCTTTAGCCAATCTTTGCTAGGTTGTTGAGATGCTGAGGTGATGACCTCTACTGTGTCGCCTGATTTGAGACGATGTTTGAGGGGAACAATCTTTCCGTTCACTTTAGCGCCGACACATTTGTTGCCCACGTCTGTATGTACGGCATACGCAAAATCAAGCGGAGTGCCGCCGTGAGGGAGTTCTTTCACTTCACCATTTGGTGTAAAGACAAAAACATCTTCTGCAAAAAGGTCGATCTTAACCGTTTCCAAAAACTCATTGGGGTCTTTGAGGTCTTTATGCCATTCGAGAAGGCGATTGACCCATTCGACATTTTCTTGGGAACGAGATGAAAATTTGCCTTCTTTATATGCCCAGTGTGCAGCGATCCCTTTTTCTGCCACCTGATTCATTTCGTGAGTTCTGATCTGAATTTCAATGCGCTCACCGTGTGGACCAATCACCGTCGTGTGGAGGGATTGATAGCCATTGGCTTTTGGCATGGCGATGTAATCTTTAAATCGTCCTGGCACCGGCTTGTAGCTTGCGTGGATGACACCTAATGCTTTGTAGCATTCTGTGATGTTGTCGACCAAGATTCGAAACGCAATGACATCATAAATTTGATCAAAGTCGAGTTCTCGACGTTCCATCTTTTTATAGATGGAGTAGAAATGTTTTGCGCGTCCTGTGACGACGGCTTTCATGTCATACTCGCCAAGCTTTTCGATAAGGACTTCGGTGATGCTCTCGATATGACTTTCGCGTTCTTTTTTCTTCTTAGCTACTTTTTGAGCTAGTTTGTAATAGGCGTCTGGATGCAAGTAGCGAAGACATAGATCTTCAAGTTCAAGCTTAATCCAACTGATCCCAAGTCGATTGGCAATTGGGGCGTAGATATCAAGCGTTTCTTGAGCAATTAGTTTTTGCTTCGCAGGAGGGAGATGCTCAAGAGTCCTCATGTTGTTGAGCCGATCAGCTAGTTTGACTAGGATGACTCGGATATCCTTAGCCATCGCTAAGATCATCTTTCGAAAGTTTTCAGCCTGCTTTTCTTCGGAAGTCTTAAAAGTGATCTTAGAAAGTTTTGTAACTCCATCGACGAGTTCAGCGACTTCGGCGCCAAACTCACGTTCGATTTCTTCACGAGTAGCATGAGTGTCTTCGACGGTGTCATGAAGAAGCCCAGTAACAATACTTTGAATATCGAGTTTGAGCTCAGCCAAACTAAATGCGACTTCAGTCGGGTGGATCATGTAAGGCTCGCCGCTCGAGCGAGTTTGCCCATGATGAGCCGATTCAGCAAAATTGTAAGCCTTTTCTACAATATCGGTCTTAGCTTCTGGGTAATAGCTTTTGATCGTATCGCAGATGGTCTTAAGGCTAGCAGTTTGGTACTTACTCATACTTCTTATCAAAACCGAGCTCAGGATGAAGCTGGTTTTGTACTACCGCATGGAGTTCATGGTAGGCGGCGTCGAAGTCATCGTTGACGATGATACAATCGAAACGCTCCATGGACTTCATTTCTTGAGCGGCATTTCTTAATCTTTTTTGAATAGACTCTTCATTCTCAGTTCCTCGGGATCTTAAGCGACGCTCCAAGATGGACATACTGGGAGGGGCGATGAAGATGAGGAAGCAATCTTTTTGATAAGCTCGTTTGAGACTTTCAGCGCCTTGGACATCAATATCTAAGAGGACGGCTTTGTTCTTTTCGAAAGTCTTTTCGATCGATTCTTTGGAAGTGCCGTAATAATTTCCATGAACTAGCGCCCACTCTGCAAAGCGGTTTGAATCGATCCGCTTTTTGAAGTCTTCTTGCGAGAGGAAATAATAGTCCTTGCCATGGAGTTCTTTGCCTCGTGGAGGACGTGTCGTGCAAGAAATCGAAATCTCTAGCTTAGGAAAGTCGCTGAGGAGTTTTTTGCAAAGAGTTGTTTTGCCAGCTCCAGATGGAGCTGATAGCACGATGAGTTTTTTCATTCGAGATTCATCACCTGTTCACGCAGTTGCTCTAGGCGTACTTTAATTTGTACGACTTCTTCGCTCATCGAGAAGTCTTGAGCTTTATTGCCCAGAGTATTCACCTCTCGATTGAGTTCTTGTAGCATAAAATCTAATTTACGTCCGACTTGCCCACCTTGGCCCAAGATCTTTTCAAAATGATCGAGGTGGCCNNGTATTGTCTTCAATGGGATGTGCTTCGAAAATTGCGCTGATCTTATCCCTAATTTTTTGTGGATATCCTGCTTGGCATTGAGCACGTCGCTCTTTTAAGACCCCGATTTGGGCTCTCATCTGGTCAATGGCCTTGATCAGAACGCCTTGGAGACTCTTTCCTTCGTGAGCGCGCATCTCGGTCAGCTTTTTAATGGCTTGATTGACCAAAGGCTCGAGTTGTTTCCATGCCTCATCAGCACCTAGGTCTGAACTGGAACGTGCAATGACTTCTGGAAAGGATGCAATTTCGTGGACTGAAAGAGAATCTTTTAGGCCCAAGGTCTTTTGCAGTTTCTGAAGTGCTTCAAAGTAGTTCTTCGCCAGATTTTCATTGATTTGAAAATGTCCTGAAGCAGGATTCGAAGCATCTGCTAGCCTTTCGACTTTGACGTCTATCGCTCCACGCGAAAAATGATTCTGAATTGCCGTTCGCAAAGGATGTTCGGCAGAACTGAGCTCACGCGGCAGTCGAACTTTGAGATCCAAAAACCGATGGTTTAAGCTTTTGATCTCAACGCGCATTCTCTGATTGGAGATTTGCCCTTCTTCAGAGCAAAATCCGGTCATCGAGTGGATTGCGCTCACAGGATCTCTCCAGGCTTCTGCGTTCGAGCGGAGTCTTTGAGTCGTTCAGCCAGTGGTCGTCTCGGCTGAGCATTGAGTACCGAATACGACGGTCGATCTTTCTTAGTCTGAGCTTCTTTCTTCCCACCCTTAGAGGTCTTTGGATTGTCCTTTTGACCGTTTGACTTTGCACTGGATGAGCTGGCTTGTGGTGATCCTTGGCTATTATCCGGAGAACCGCTCATCGGTGCGTGAGCCAGAGCAAAGGTTCCCATTTGTCTAAACTTATTGAAGCGCGATTCGATCAGTTTCTCTGCCTTTTCGCCGAGTAGGGGATCGAGGTGTTTTTTTAAAGCGCCTCGAATGAGCTCAAAAGACTCTTTCCAATTGGAGTGCGCACCACCGCGAGGTTCACGAATAATATCGTCGATAATGCCTTGCTTGAGTAGCTCTGGCGGACTCATTTTGAGTTTTCCACTCGCTCTCTCTGCTTGGCTAGAATCACTCCAGAGAATCGATGCACAACTCTCGGGCGAAATAACCGAATAAGTACTGTACTCCATCATGAGCACTCGGTCAGCGACACCGATGGCGAGTGCACCACCAGAACCGCCTTCACCTAATACGATTGTAACGACCGGAACTTTAAGCCCGAACATGAGGGTGATGCTTTCAGCAATGGCTTGCGACTGGCCTCGCTCTTCAGCATCCAAGCCAGGGTAGGCGCCAGGCGTATCGATAAATGTCACGATAGGCATTTGCGCTCTTTCAGCCAAGGTCATGAGACGCATGGCCTTACGGTAGCCTTCTGGTCTGGCCATCCCAAAATTACGTTCCATCTTTTGCTTCGTGGTTCGGCCTTTTTGATGACCGATGATCATGACCGGAATNNCTCCAAAGTCCTACGCCTCCCAAAATGGCCTGGTCGTCAGCAAACAATCGGTCACCTTGAAGTTCCATGAAGTTTTCGAAGAGTGCGTCAACACAATCTCGAGTGTAAGGGCGACTTGGATGTCTGGAGAGTTGGACTTTTTGCCATGGGCCTAAGCGGGAGTAGGTTTCATCAATGAGCTTAGAGAGTTTTTTCTCGAGCGCTTCGATCTCGTCATGAAAATCGACACCTTCTTGGTTCGATATTTCACGTAGATCTTGAAGTTTCTTTTCTAGACTTGCGATCGGCTTTTCAAACTCTAAAAAGGGTTCCATGGGAAGTCCAAGGTAGCATAGGAAAGTCGATAACCTAAATCATTTCTGCGGCTTATTGAGCCCTCAGAGCTTCAGTTTTCCCATCCCACGACTTTTCCACCTTCGAAATAAACGATTCGGGTTGAGCCTAAGCCGCCTAATAATCCGGTTTGGTAGATCCAACGTTGATTTCCTAGACGGGGATGACCCGCATTTTCAACGTCTCTGGGTTCACCCCATGCGAAACGCACATCTGAAGTACTCATCCCTAGAATGAGATCTTGGCTTTGAATAGCTCTTCTGACGCGTCGATGCCGATCCGGGGCTGAAGAATGGTAAGTGGAGTGGTCCTCAATATCTTGTCCGGGCTGGAGTGGAAGGAGTGAACAACCGGTGAGTAATGTACCGATTAGGAGTAGATTGAATAGAACAGTGTGATTATTAGGTTTTTTCATAGAGTCTCCCATCCTTAGAGATCGCTAGTCTTACGTGAACGTATCGGTTTTCAGGAATTGAGACTTGAGCTTCTGGGGCTTCTCCAATCATAATAGAGATCTATGTTCAAAGCGCTCAAGGAGAGCATTGCTTACGGGCTCAAATCCGAGGATGGGCCAACACGTCGTGCAGCTTATCTGTTTTTTGCAGGGATATGCGGCATCGCGTTGACGCTTGGATTTGCAGTTCACCATTACTTTCGTCTAAAAAATGCCTCTAAGCAGGCGCTGAGCTATGCCGAGAAAGCAGCACTCCTCGCTGAAAAGGAGGCCGAGCTCAAGCGTGAGCAGCTTGAGGCTCGTAAAAATCCTCCTATTTTTAACCTTGGACAGTTCAACCTACAGCTGACCGATCGCAAGGGAGTAAGACGTCCTCGTGGGCTGACCAATCAAGCAGTGATTGAGATGGTTGTGCGATGCGACAAAAAGGCGACCTGTGAATATCTCGAAGAGCATATCGTGCGAGTGAGAAATGAGATCACCCGATTGTTTAATCCTGTACTCCGAGATGACATCATGTCGGTGCAAGGCNNAAGGCAAGAGAGCCTTCCGGGATTCAATCCGCGAAGCGGTCAATCGATGGCTGACGCGTGAACATTTCAAAGGCAAAGTCGATGATCTCTACTTTCCAAACTTTATCATTAGTTAAGACTTCGGCATCTGGAGATGCCAATGGGTCTTAGCTACAACTTGGCCGTTGATCTGTATTTCAAGGGTGTGCTTACCCGAATAATAGCGTCGTGTGGTGATGGGTTTTACAGAGTGATTTTTTTTGACCGTGATGGTCTCGCCGGCGGGCACTTGAAATGTCCTTAGGCGAAATACTTTGGGTGATAGCTCACCTCGAGAATTGACGTGTCCAATTATGTAGTTCACTAGAACGCTTTGTTCTTTTTTTGCCTGAGATTTAAGGTCAAAACTAAAAGTCAGAGTTTCGCCTAGTTTGATACGGTCAGCTTGAAGTTTAAGCAGAGGTACTTGAAACTGCGTTTGGCTCGAAATTCCTAAAAGTGAGAGCGCTCCAAGATCGCCCTTTTTAATCAGAGTTCGAAGAGCTCGAGCTTTCATCCAGTTGAATTCTTTTTCATGACCTTCAGGAACTGTTTTGCCCCAAGTTTTGAGTGTATTTAAAACAAGTTTTGCATGTTTATGTGAAAGATCATTGAGATGGTTTGCCACCGTCTTACGTACGTAAAGTTCTGGATCATATTTGAGAGTTTCAAGAATGGTGAGGGTTGCTTCGGGATCCTGGCTAATCTCGCGGACTCGCTCACCCCATGGCAAGTTGGGTCTTGAGCCCTCGGAGGAGAGTCGTCTCACGTGGACATTCTTATCTTTTGCCCATTTCTCAAAAAGAGACAAGGTCTCTTTCGGGTACCGCTTAAGAAAAGGTCTAACAGCAAATTCACCCGTAAAAAGTTGTGTGAGTTTGTAAATGGCAGCCATAGACTCGTCAAAATGATCTAACCCATAAGTTTGAACAAAGTCTGTGTAGGGCCAGAGTTCAAAGCCGTCTATCAATTTTGCATCGAGCGATTTGAGTAGAATTTTTACTGCCTTTGGAAATGACTCCGGTAAGTGTGCTTTTAAATGTTCTCTTACAAGCCTGACTCGCTGTTTGAGTTCGAGGGGTTCAAGTTCCTTAGCCGCGGATAGAAACGCTTTTCTGTTGAAAGACGGATAAGTGGTTTCGATCGAGTCCGCCATCCGTTTGAGGACATCGGCATTGATCCAGTGTTTAAATGCAGTTGGTTTTTCGACTTGGAGTTTTGGTTGCGCAGGCATTGCAGCAATCTCGCTTGACGCCTACGAAAAATCAATGCTCTTCAAACGAAAGGGATTGCCTGGGGCCACAGATCTTATGACGTTTGATCATCTCAAACAGGGTGCTCCGAGCCACCCCCAAGATCGTCGCTGCTTTTCGACGATTGCCTTTAGCAAGCCTCAAAGCTTTGATCAGCATGATCCTCTCCATTTCATCGAGACTGAGGATCGGAGCACCTAACTCAAGCTCTGGGCGTTCAGCGACGTGTTCAGGGGTAATGAGAAACTCGAACGCTTCTTCATCGAGTAGAGTCGTGAATGGTCCGGCAAGTCCGCTAGCGCGCTCAACAGCATGTCTGAGTT